>DATMHP010000213.1:0-5871 GCA_035554875.1 Sphingomicrobium sp. | reverse complement strand
ATGTGGCCTTCGCTGAAAGGTACCTTCCGCGTGCGCCCGTCGAGAGTCACCGAAACGGTCAGGCCCGCGGCCTTCGTCTGAAGATCGGCCATTTCCCTTACGAGCGACTCTTTCGGGCGATCGGCGGTGAACCGCTCGATGTGGATTCTCTCTCGCCCGATCCCCCGGTCGATCAGCGCGCTTTCGGCGGAATCCATCATCGGGCCGGGTCCGCAAATGAACCAGTCGGCGACCTCGTCGGGCGAGCCGATCAGATGCTCGATCGCCTCGTCCAGGCGCTCGCGGTTCAGCATGCCGTTGAACAGCTCGACGTCGCCCTCTTCCGCATCGAGAAAATGATAGAGCTCGAGGCGGTCGAGATACCGGTCCTTCAGCCGCGCCAGCTCCTCAAGGAAAATGATCGAGGAGGAATCGCGGTTGCCGTAGAGCAGAGTGAAATGGCTCTCCGGCTCCGACTTCAGCAATGTCCGCAAAAGCGACATCACCGGCGTGATGCCCGATCCGCCGGCTAGGCCGACGACATGCCGTTTGGCGGTTGCGTTGAACTCGGTCGTGAAGCTCCCATGCGGCGGCATCACCTCGAGCGTGTCGCCCGGCTTCAAACTCTCGCCGACCCAGTTGGAAAAGACGCCGCCGCCGATCCGCTTGACGGTGACCATCCAGTCCCGCTCTTCGGGCGCTGTACACAGCGAGTAATTGCGTCGCACTTCCTCGCCACCGATATCAGCCTTGAGGGTCAAATGCTGGCCCGCCTTGAACTGAAAGACGTCGCGAAGCTCGTCCGGGATTTCGAACCGGATGGAGTTCGCCTCGGCGGTCTCGGGCACGATCTGGGCCACGCGAAGAGGATGGAAACGGGCGCTCACGTGGCGGGCTTACTTCACCACTTCGCGTTGGGGTAGGTGCGCTGCAGAAACTGCATCGGCGCGAGGATATGGCCGAGATGCTCGCTGTGGTGGCCGCGCCGTCCGCCGAGGATCGGCCGCTGGTCGGCAGGTGCATCCAGCTTTGCTTCCGCCAGCACCGCGGAGATCGCCGAGCGATATTCGTCCTCGAACAGCCGCGGATCCGGCGCGACTCCGCTGTCGATCAGCGCCTGCAGCTCCTCGTCCACCTCGAACAGCTCCGGGATGAAACGCCAGCACCAGTCGAGCCCTTCGGCCATGCGTCGCGCGCTCTCGTCGGTGCCGTCGCCGAGCCGCACCGTCCATTCGGACGCCAGCTCACGATGATAGGCGACTTCCTTCACCGCTTTTGACGCATATTCGACAAGGAAGCGGTCGGACGAACTCACCAGCCGCTGCAAATGCATGTGCTGCCAGGTCGAGAACAGCAGCTGCCGCGCGATCGTCTGAGCGAAATCGCCGTTCGGCTGCTCGACCAGCAGGCAGTTTTTGAAATCGAGGACGTCACGATGAAATGCCAAATGGTCTGCATCGCCGGCTTCGCCGAGCAGCAACGTCGCCTGCCCGATCAGGTCCAGCGCGACATTCGCCAGGCTAAGATCGACTTCGAGCGCCGGCGCATGCCCGCACCACTCACTCAGTCGCTGGCTGAGAATCAGCGAATCATCGCCTAGCCGCAGAAGATAATCGACGCGCGCCGCGTCCGGCGCCGTCATATATGCTTCACCTCGTCGGGGATGTCGTAGAAGGTCGGGTGGCGGTAGATCTTGCTCTCTGCCGGCTCGAATAGCTCGCCCGCCTGGTCGGGGTCGGAAGCCACAATTTCCTTCGATGGCACCACCCACAGGCTCACGCCTTCCATCCGGCGCGTGTACGTGTCTCGCGCATGCGCGAGCGCGAGCTGCGCGTCAGGAGCATGAACGCTGCCAACGTGGCGATGCGAAAGACCGCCTTTGGTACGGACGAAAACCTCCCAGAGCGGCCAGTCCCCACTGCTCACGCCGCCTTCCTCGCCTGTCGCTTCGCTTCGTGCTCGGCCGCGGCCTCGCGGACCCAGGCGCCGTCATCCCAAGCCTTGCGGCGGGCGTGCATCCGTTCCTTGGCCGCCGGGCCTTCGCCGCGGACGACCGCGTAGAATTCCTCCCAGTCGACCTCGCCATAGTCGTAGCCGCCCTTCGCCTCATTCCACTTGAGGTCGGGGTCGGGAACCGTGAGGCCGAGGAAATCGGCCTGCGGAACGGTGATGTCGACGAACTTCTGGCGAAGCTCGTCATTGGTCTCGCGCTTTATCCGCCAGCGCATCGATTGCGCCGTGTTGGGGGAATTCTCGTCCGGCGGACCGAACATCATCAGCGACGGCCACCACCAGCGGTCGAGCGCGTCCTGCGCCATCCGTTTCTGCTCCGGCGTTCCTTTCGCCATCGCGATCATGATTTCGTAGCCCTGGCGCTGGTGAAAGCTCTCTTCCTTGCACACCCGCACCATTGCGCGTGCGTAGGGACCATAGCTCGTCCGCTGCAGCGGCACCTGGTTCATGATCGCCGCGCCGTCGACCAGCCAGCCGATCGCGCCGATGTCGGCCCAGGTCAGCGTCGGGTAATTGAAAATCGTGCTGTACTTAGCCTTCCCGGAGTGAAGCGCTTCGACCATCTCCTCGCGGCTCGTGCCGAGGGTTTCCGCGGCGCAATAGAGGTAGAGGCCGTGTCCGCCCTCGTCCTGCACCTTCGCGAGCAGGATCGCCTTGCGACGAAGCGACGGTGCGCGGGTGATCCAGTTGCCCTCGGGAAGCATCCCGACAATCTCGCTATGCGCATGCTGCGAAATCTGCCGCACCAGCGTCCGCCGATAGGCCTCCGGCATCCAGTCCTTGGGCTCGATGAACTCGTCGGCAGCGACGCGCGCCTCGAACGCCTCGACCAGCTTGGGGTCGTCGAGGCTCTCGATCTTGGCAGTCTTCTGAAGCTCGGTCGTGTACATGGTCTCGATGTAGTCCGTGGTGGGCTAACGTTCAAATCTCGACGACCGGTCCGCCGAGGGTCCGCGAATAGCCGGTGAATTCGGCGACGATCCGCCCATCGCCGCCTCGAACCGCCACTCGGGTCACCCCGGCGCGGCCCTCACGCGCGACTTCTTCCGCTTCGGCGACCAGGGTTTCGCCTTCGCGGACCTTGTCGAGGAAGATGATCGACGCCTGGGCGGCCATGCTCGCATGGTTGGCGCCGTTGCAGACATAAGCGAAGGCGGTGTCGGCAAGTGAGAAGATCATGCCCCCGTGCGCGAAGCCGTGGCCGTTGAGCATGTCGGCCCGCACGACCATCGAAACGCGCGCAAAACCGGCGCGAACCTCGTCGATGCTGATTCCCCACGCCGGCCCGGTGCCTTCCTTGGCAAGCATATCGTGCGCGACCTTCGCGGCCAGTTCGTTTGCGTCCACTGCCCCTCCTTCGCTACTTGGGCGCAATGGATTACGAGACCATCGACTTCAAGCTCGACGACGGCATTGCGCGGATCATGCTGAACCGCCCGGACCGTCTCAACAGCTTCACCGCGCAGATGCACCAGGAGCTTCGGAATGCACTGACCGAGGCTGAGAGCGCCCGCGTCGTCATCCTCACCGGCGCCGGACGCGGTTTCTGTGCAGGTCAGGATTTGAACGAGCGAGCGATGGCTTCGGGCGATCACCCCGTCGATCTTGGAATCACGGTGGAAACGGGCTGGAACCCGCTCATCAAGACCCTGACGTCGATGCCGCAGCCGGTCATTGCCCAAGTGAACGGAGTCGCGGCGGGCGCAGGCGCCAACATCGCCTTCGCTTGCGACATTGTCGTCGCGGCGCATTCGGCCAAGTTCATCCAGAGCTTCTCGGCGATCGGCTTGATCCCCGACAGCGGTGGAAGCTGGATCCTGCCGCGCCTGGCCGGGCAGGCGCGTGCCATGGGGCTGGCGCTTACCGGAGAACCGCTTACCGCAGAAAAGGCCGCGGAATGGGGCCTCATCTGGAAATGCGTCGATGATCAGGCCCTCGGCGACGAAGTGGACGGCATCGCCCGGAAGCTCGCCTCTCTCCCACCACTCGGCCTCGCCGCGATCAAATCGATCATCCGCTCGACCTGGAGCCGGACTCTCGACGAGGAGCTTCACCTGCAGCGCGATGAGATGCGCCGGCTCGGCTTCACCGAAGATTATCGCGAAGGCGTCGCCGCATTCCTGGAGAAGCGGCCGGCGAAGTTCGTGGGCCGATGAGCACGACCACAATCGACTACCGCTTGCTTCCCGGCACTCGCGCGGCAGTCGGCCGTGCCGGCGCACACCACGTCATTGCCGACCGGCCTGAGGGCAAGGCCGGCGGGATGGGCCTCGGCTTCAACGGCGGCGAATTGCTCGCGCTCGCGATAGGCGGCTGCTTCTGCAACGACCTGCAGGCCCTTGCCGATGAGGCGGGCGTGACGATCTCGGATCTCCACATCAGCGTCACTCTCGACTTCGACGGCACGCCGAGCCGTACGGTTGGGGCGCGGATGACGGTCGATTGCAGGCTCGACGATGGTTCCGATCCGGGCGGCCTCATCGAGCGCGCAAAGAAGCTGACGAACATCGGCAATTCGGTCCGAGCGGGCTTCCCGCTCGAAATTGAGAGCGCGTCGGGTGCCTGAACCCGACTGGCGGCAGGAGCGCAAAAGCGGGATGGCTGCCATCGCCGCCTCGGTCGCGATCAGTGCAATCATCTGGGTCGCGCTGTGGCAGCTCCTCCCGCCGCTCTCTGGAATGGACAGCCTCGAACCGCGAATGCTCGTCGCGCTGAAATGCGGCGCCTTCGCCACGCTTTTCTGCTTCGTCGCGGGGATCGAGGCGGTTGCCCACGAGCGGCTGCAGAGCAACGCCTTCGACCCGCTACTGGGCCATCAGACGGAGCGGCTGCGGGTCAACCTGCGCTATCTCCAGAATACGCTGGAGCAGCTGATCGTCTTCGTCGTCGGCCTGTTCGGTCTCGCCGCCTATCTCGATTCGGGTTCCGCGATGCGAATCGTCATCGCCTCGACGGTCGTGTGGATCCTCAACCGCTTCGCTTTCTGGATCGGCTACCACCGGAGCGCGGCGATGCGGGGACTCGGTGCACCCAGTATGGTGATCGGCCTCGTCATGCTTCTGTACGTCGTCGCAAGAATCGGCGGGGACATCGCCGGAACTGCCGGCACGATCGTCGCCATCGCGCTCTTCCTCGCGCTCGAAGCGGTGCTGTTCCTCAAGACTCGGTGACGAGCGACGCGAACTTCCTGAGATCGATATTGCCGCCCGAAACGACGCAGACGATCGGTCCCTCGCCTCCCTCGCCGGTAAGCGCCGCCGCGAGAGCCAAAGCGCCCGCGCCTTCCGCGATCACGCGCGCCTTGTCGGCCATCAGCCTCATCGCCTCACGGACCTGATCGAGCGACACAACCATGCTGCCATCCACCACGGGCTTCATTCGGTCCCACATCCGCTGCGTGACGCTCTGCCCGCCTGCTCCGTCGACGAACGAAGCCTCCCAGTCCGGGAATTTGCTCGGCTCGCCTTTCGCGAGCGAGAAGGCATATGGCGAGGCCGTCTCCGGCTCGCTGCCGAGCACGCGCGTATCGGGCTTGAGCGCCTTGATCGCGCTGCCAACGCCGGTGATCAGTCCGCCGCCGCCGATGGCAGCGATAACGGTCTTCACGTCGGGACAATCCTCAAGGATTTCGAGCCCCATGGTCCCGTGGCCTGCGATGAAGTCGTGATTGTCGAAGGGGTGGACGAAGGTCCCGTCGAGCCCCGGAAATTCATGCGCTTCGGCCGCTTTCCACGCCTCGGTGTAGGACACCGGAACGATCGTCGCCCCTAACGCACGCATCCGGTCGAGCTTGGTCTGCGGCGCCGTCTCGATCGCGACGACCGAGCAGCGAATGCCCGCCGCCCGCGCGGCATAGGCCACTCCCTGCCCCGCATTTCC
>DATMHP010000212.1:0-4564 GCA_035554875.1 Sphingomicrobium sp. | reverse complement strand
CTCATGTCGAACATCGGGCCGCCGCTATTGCCCATGTTGATGGCGGCGTCCGTCTGGATGTAGCGGTCGTAGGCGCCCTGGCCGGTGATCCCGCGGTTGATCGCGGAGATGATTCCGGCGGTGACGGTGCTGCCGACGCCGTAAGGATCGCCGATCGCGATCACCCAGTCGCCGACCCGCGCGCCGCGGCTGTCGCCCCACTGGACGTAAGGCAGGTCCGTGCCCTCGATCTTGAGGAGCGCCAGGTCGGCGAGCTCGTCGCGGCCGATGATCCGGGCCGGATATTCCTTGCGGTTCGAAAGCGTCACCGTGACCGTGTCGACCGTGCCGTTGCCGTTGGCGCTGGCGATCAGGTGATTGTTGGTGACGATGTAGCCGTCAGGCGAGATGATGAAGCCGGAGCCGAGCGAACCGGCCTCGCGGGTCCGCGGGCTGTTGCCGCTTTGGCCCTGCTGGTCGGGAAGCGGCGCGCCGAACTGCCGGAACAGCTCTTCGAGCGGGTCGACCTGCTGCTTGACGGTGATCTTCTGCTTGGTCGAGATGTTGACCACCGCCGGCATCACGCGCGCGGCGAGATCGGCGAAGGACTTCGGCGCTCCGGCGACCGGCGTGATTGCGGCGGGGTTCTGCGCGGTTTGCGCGCCGACCGGCCCTGTCGCCATCGAAAATGCCGTACCACCCACGAGCAGGGCCATCGCGACCCCATAGGCATAGCGCACTTTTCCGGACTCCTTCGATTTCATCGACACCCCTTGGTCTGGATTGTTCACGCCCGAACTAGCGGCCTTGCGTGAACTTCAATTGAACGCGCTTCACTTCGACTTGCCGGTAAACTGCCGCAGATAATCGTTCTGAGGCGACAGGATAACGGTGGTCGGCGCCGGACGCTCCCCGGCATCGCCAAGAAACGTCTTCTGATAGGACTGCATCGCCCGGTAGAAATCGTAGAAGGACGGGTCCTTGCCGAAGCTGGCGGCGTAAGTCCGCGCAGCTTCCGCATCCGCTTCGGCCTGGATGATCTGCGCCTGCTTCGCGCCCTGCGCCCGGATCGATCGCGCTTCCTGCTCGCGGGCCGTGCGCATGCGGTCGAAGGCCGAGGTCAGCGGCGCGCCGTCCGGAAGGTCGGTGCGCTTGATGCGGACGTCGAGGATCTCGACACCATATTCGTTAGCGATCCGATTCAGCGACTGACGCACATCGTTCATCACGCCCTGCCGTTCGGGGGTGAGGAGCGCGGCGAAGGTCACCTTGCCGAGCTCGTTGCGGACTTCGGAACCCAGGATCGGCCGAAGCTGATCGGCGAGCTGCTGCTCGGTGCCGGCGCGGATGTACATCAGCAGCGGATTGACGATGCGGTAGCGCGCGAAGGCGTCCACCTGGAGCCGCCGCTGATCGGTCGACAGCACCTGCTGCGGCTGCATGTCGACGTCGAGCACTCGTTTATCGATCCACACCAACTGCTCCGCGAACGGCACTCGCCACGAAAGCCCGGCGCCATTGCCGCCGATCGGATTTTCGGGGCTGTAGGCATTGAGGATCCGCACCGGCTTTCCGAAGCGGACGATGACCGCCTGCTTCGTCTCCGGCACGACCGGGAAGGACGCGACGAGGACGAACAGCACAATGAGGGCGACGACGCTCGTCAGAATCGGGCGCGCTCTGATGAAATCCATCACTGGCCGGACCCCTTGTCCGATTGCTGCTGCTGCTGCTGCTGCTGCTTCTTCACTTCGGGAAGCGGCAGGTACGGGGTCACTCCGGGAGCCTCGATGATGGTCTTGTCGACGTTCTCCAGAACCTTCTCCATCGTCTCGTAATACATGCGCCGGCGGGTGACCTCGGGTGAGAGCCTGTACTGCTCGTAAACCTTCTCGAAGGCCGTCGCTTCGCCCTGCGATTTCTGCCGGAGCTGAAGCGCGTAGGCATTGGCATTGTTGATATAGGTCTGCGCGTCCTGCTGGGCGGCCGTCACCTGCTTGAACGCGTCATTGACCGCGTCCGGCGGGTCCGCCTGCTTGATCGCAATGCCCTGTATCTGGACGCCGGAGCGATAGGCGTCGAGGACCGTCTGCATGCGCTTGGCGACCTCGTCCTCGATGTCGGCGCGGCGGTCGCCCATGGCGTCGTTCAGTGACACCTGGCTGATGACCGCGCGCATCGCGCTTTCACCGACTTCGCTGATTGTCTGCTCGGGTTCCGCGAGTTCGAACATGTAGAGCTCGGGGGTGCGGATGTTCCACCGCACCGTATACGCGATGTCGAGGAGGTTCTGGTCGCCGGTGAGCATCAAGTCCTCGCCGGTGTCGGAGCCGAGATCGACATTGCGGATCTTCTCGACATCGACCTTCGCGACCCGCTCGATCGGCGACGGCAGGGTCAGCCCGACGCCGGGCCCGAGCGTATAGACGTAGCGTCCGAAGCGGGTGACCACACCGCGCTCGCCCGGCTCGATGCTGTGGAAGCTGGTGAACACCAGCCACAGCGCGATGACGCCCGCCACGGCCCAGAGCGCGATAGAGATCGTCCCGCCCGGCAAGCCGCCGCCGGGCGACCAGCGGGCGCGGCTCCTGCGAAGGAATTCGTCGAGGGAAGAGATGTTGCCGCCGCGGTCGCTCGCTGGCGACTTGCGGCCGGACGGGCTCTCGCCCCACGGACCCGGCGAAGGCTCCGGCTCGTCGTCGGATTTCTTTGGTCCCCAGGGACCCTTGGTATCTGCGAAGAGGCCGCGAACGCGCTCCCCCCACCCGGATATCGTCGTCATGTTTGCATCTATAGGAACGGCCTTCACCGAAAAACAGTGGAAAGCGGTGCCCAAGTGCCTATCTCGCACGCGTAATGAATGACTCCGACACTGTGCTCGCCCCCCTGGATTCGCTTCCGGAGGCTGCGAGGATCCGCTCCCGCCGCCTTTCCGACGGAATCGCAACGATTATCGCCGACGCCACCGGCCTTGCGGCGGCCGAACGAAAGGGCCTGGAGGCTCGGCTGAAGGCGGCGGCCGCGGCCGTTCCGGGCGTTCGCGAAGTGCGCGTCGCGCTCACGGCCAGCGAGCCGAAGCGCAAGTTGATCGCCGTCGCCAGCGGCAAGGGCGGGGTCGGGAAATCCACTCTCGCGACCAATCTCGCGATCGCTATTGCGAAGACAGGGAAGAAGGTCGGCCTGATCGATGCCGACGTCTACGGCCCGTCGCAGACCAAATTGCTTGGGACAGACGAGCGCCCGACCGCCGACGAGAAGCGCCTCAATCCCGTCCACGCGCACGGAATCCGTTTCCTGTCGCTCGGCCAGCTCGTCTCTCCTGGCCATGCGCTGGCGTGGCGCGGGCCAATGGCGTCGGGAGCGCTCGCGCAACTGGTCGAGGCGGATTGGGGCGATGCGGAAATCCTTATCGTCGATCTCCCGCCCGGTACCGGTGACGTGCAGCTGTCGCTGGTCCAGAAATCGCGGCCTGTCGGGGCGGTGATCGTGTCCACTCCGCAGGCGCTGTCGCTGATTGATGCGACCCGCGCGATCGACCTGTTCGGAAAAGTGTCGGTGCCGGTGATCGGCCTCGTCGAGAACATGTCCGGCTTCACCTGCCCGCATTGCGGCGAGCGGTCGGACCCGTTCGGAAGCGGCGGAGCCGAAGAGGCCGCCGAGGCGATGGGCATCCCGTTCCTCGGGCGAATTCCGCTCGATCCGGCGGTCCGCGAAGCCTCGGACGCCGGGACTCCGCCGGCAGCGACATCGGGCCCGCAGGCCGACGCCTTCACCGCGATTGCGCAAAAAGTGCTCGCCGCCGTGGAAACGCCGGCAGCGCCCAATCATTCTCCACTCGAGGAGATTGCGAATGCTTCGAGATGACGAGGACGTCGCCGAGCTTCTGACGAATGCGCGGACGATCGCCATGGTTGGCGCCTCCGACCGGCCCGACCGTCCGTCGAACGGAGTCATGAAGTTCCTGCAGGGCCGCGGCTACAAGGTCTTCCCGGTCAACCCGACGATCACCGGCGAACATGTCCACGGCGAATATGTTTGGCGCGACCTGCACCAGATCGGCGAGCCGATCGACATCGTCGATATCTTCCGCAGGCCGCAGGCGGCGGGCGAAGCGGTGGACGAGGCCATCGCCGTCGGAGCCAAGGCGGTGTGGATGCAGCTGGGCGTCATCAATCGCGAAGCCGCCGAGCGCGCCGAAGCGGCGGGCCTAAAAGTCGTGATGAACCGCTGCCCGAAGATCGAGATCGTGCGGCTCGGAATCCCCGCGGTCGGGGAATCCACCGAGGCCTAGTTCGCCGGGGTCACCTCACTGACGAAGATCGGCTCGCCGCCGCATTGGTGATGGAAGGACCGGAAGCCGGCGGAATCGAGGGTCGCCCAATCGAGCGGCAGCGTATCGAGCCTAACCTCCTCCCCCAGAACGACGCGCTGCTCGGCGCGGCCGGGTTCGTGAAAAGTCACGAGCGACTCCTCGAAGCGCGTTCCCGTCGGCCAGACCGGCATCAGCAGCCCCGTGTCGCCTTCCGTGCGGAACAGCAGGCAGCCGCCCTCGTACATCAGGGTTCCGAGGACCGGCTTTGCTTCG
>DATMHP010000211.1:0-5236 GCA_035554875.1 Sphingomicrobium sp. | reverse complement strand
TTTCCGAGCTGCGCGGCCAGCCGGGCCAAGTCCGCGTCGCATCGGCGATCCGGTCGCTCTTGGCGGATTCCGGAATTCTCGCCAGCCACCAGCCGTGCGGAAAGGTGCAGGACCCCTACAGCTTCCGTTGTCAGCCGCAGGTGATGGGCGCGGCGCTCGATCTTTTGACCAATGCAGCACGCACGTTGACCGTCGAAGCGGGGGCCGTGACCGACAATCCGATAGTCTTCCCGGATGAGGACATCGCCATCTCCGGCGGCAATTTCCACGCGCAGCCCGTCGCCTTCGCTGCGGACACAATCGCGATGGCACTGTGCGAAGTCGGCTCGATTTCCGAGCGCCGGACGAGCGTCCTCGTCGATCCGAAGATGAGCGGCCTTCCGCCGTTCCTCACCGAGGATTCGGGGGTCAATTCGGGGCTGATGATCCCGCAGGTGACGGCCGCCGCGCTGGTGAGCGAGAACAAGAGCCTCGCGCATCCGGCGAGCGTCGATTCCATCCCCACTTCGGCGGGCCAGGAAGACCATGTCTCGATGGCGCCGATCGCCGCGCGTAAGGCGGGGCAAATCGCCCGCAATGCCGCTGGAGTGGTGGCCGTCGAGCTGATCGCGGCGGCTCAGGGCGTCGATTTCCACGCTCCGCTGAAGACCTCACCCAAGCTTCAGAAGGTCCACGCGCTGATCCGCGAGATCACGCCGCACTTCAGCGCGGATCATTATTGGGCGGACGACATGGCGGCGCTTCAGGCGGCGGTGATCGCCGGAGACATCGGCGCCGGAGAGGACTTCCTCGTCTAGCGCACCCGGTCGTAGCTGCGGGATTTGCAGATCACGAGCAGCACGCAGCCTTTGACGTCGAGCCGGTCGTGCGAAACCTGGCGGATCGTGCCGCTCGCGTAGATATTCCGGTCAGCCGCGAAGACATGGCCCTTGTACGTGTTCTGGCCCGTCTGCTCGATATCGGTGATCAGCCGCGCGCCGATCAGCTCGGTGCCGCTGCCCTTCTGCGCCTTCCTCTGCTGGCTGGCCGAGGCTTTCACGACCGTGCCGCACAGCTTCGGGCCGCAGGGCGCGATTTCGATGACCATCGAGCCGTGCTTCCAATGGCCCTCGAGCGGGCTCTTGGCCGAGGCGAGCGCCGGCGACGCGGCGAGCGCGACGGCTGCGAGGCTTGCGAGAATGCGTTTCATGTTCATCGGCTTAGCCATGCTTTGTGGCAGCAATGGCGCGCTCAGATTGCACGCCGATGAACGGGGAATGCGCTCAATCCTCCTCAGGCAACGGTCCGTCGGCGCGAGTCCACAGCTGCGACTTGCAGATTCCGATCTTGCATCCGGAGACTTTGAGCTGAACGCCGTCGCTCTCGATTTTCGCTTCCGCTCGTAGATTCTGGTCGGGCACGAACAGCTTTCCCTTCCACAGGGGGCCATCCTGTTGGAGATCGGTCAGGATCTGCGTGCCGATCAGGGCTGGTGTCCCCTTCCGCGCATCCTGCTGCGCCTGATCCGTCGCCCATTGGACCGTGCCGCACAGCGCGGTTTCGCATTGGGCGATATCGACGATGACGCTGCGGTCGGGATTGATCCAGCGGCCCTCTATCGACGGCTGATCTGGAGTTGCCTGGGCAAGGACGAGCGACAAAGCGGCGGCTATGGCTGCGTGCATGACTGTTTCCCCCGCCGAACAGCATAAGCCAAAGCGCCGTCAGTGGAAATCGCGGCTCTTGGGGATGATCTCGACGTTGCGGGGATGGCGGCTCTGAGGCTTGCCCCAGCTTCCCGGATGATCGCCTTTCTCGAGGGTCGAAGGCAGCAGCGAATCGTCGCTCAAACGGCTGAGCATCCCCGTATGGTCCTCCAGCCGGCCGACGACGACATGGATAACGTCGCTGTCGGGATCCTTCTGCACCATCCCGCGCACGGCCATCAGCCGCGCGCCCATGACGATCTTGCGCTGCTTCTCGAACACGTCGGGCCAGACGACGAGATTGGCGACCCCGGTTTCGTCCTCGATGGTGATGAAGACGACGCCCTTGGATGTGCCCGGCCGCTGGCGAATGAGGACCACGCCCGCGATTGACAGGCGCTTGCCGTCGCGAAGGGAGCGCAATTGTTCTGCAGTGACAAAGTTTAGCTCAGCGTAATGTTTACGCAGGAGATGCATCGGGTGCGCCTTCAGGCTCAAGCGAACCGTCTGGTAATCGCTGATCACATGCTCCGCGAGCGGCATGATCGGAAGCTCGGCAGGCGCACTTTCCGCCCCCTCGTCCTGCGCTTCGGCAAAGGCGAACAGGGGCAGATCCGGCGCCTGTTTCAGCGCCCGCGAGTCCCACAGCGCCGCACGCCGGTCGAGCCCCATCGACCGGAAGGCATCGGCGGCGGCGAGCCGTTGGATCGCGTGCACCGGCACCTTCCCGCGCGAGCGTAGCTCCTCGACGGTTCGATATGGCCGCCGCGCCACGACCCGATCCGCTGCCTCGCGATGAAGTCCGTCGACCTGGCGCAGGCCGAGGCGCAACGCGCCACCTTCCAAAGTGCAGTCCCAACCCGAATGATTCACATCCACCGCGCGGACCTCGACCCCATGCTCCTTCGCATCGCGCACGATCTGCGCCGGCGCATAGAATCCCATCGGCTGCGAGTTCAGAAGCGCAGCCGCAAAGGCCGCCGGATACCGCCACTTGAGCCATGTCGAGATGTAGGCGAGATGCGCGAAGCTGATCGCGTGGCTTTCGGGAAAGCCATATTCGCCGAAGCCCTTGATCTGATCGAAGCAGCGCTGCGCAAATTCGTGGTCGTACCCGCGTTCGACCATCCGGCCGACCATCAACTCCTCAAGCTCGCTGATCGTGCCGCGTGATCGGAAGGTCGCCATAGCCTTGCGCAATTCATTGGCTTCCGCAGCGTTGAACTTCGCCGCGTCGAGGGCGATTTTCATTGCCTGCTCCTGAAAGATCGGCACGCCCATCGTCCGCTTCAGGATGCGTTCGAGCTCGTCTGGATCGCCATGCTCGGGCGACGGCGACGGGAAAGTAACCTTTTCCTTGCCGGAACGTCGTTTCAGATAGGGATGGACCATGTCGCCCTGGATCGGGCCGGGACGAACGATGGCGATCTGGATCGCGAGATCATAAAAACACCGCGGCTTGAGCCTTGGCAACATGTTCATCTGCGCTCGGCTTTCGACCTGGAAAACGCCGATCGAATCGCCCTTGCAGAGCATGTCGTAGACCGCCGGTTCTTCGCGCGGAACCGTCGCCAGGCCCCAGCGCTCGCCATGATGCTGTTCGACCAAGTCGAACGCCTTGCGGATACAGGTCAGCATTCCCAGGCCAAGCACATCGATCTTCAGAATGCCCAGATCGTCGATGTCGTCCTTGTCCCATTCGATGAAGGTCCGGTCGTCCATTGCGCCATTACCGATCGGCACGGTCTCGGTGAGTGGCCGCTCGGTGAGGATGAATCCGCCGACATGCTGCGACAAATGGCGCGGCATTCCGATCAGCTGTTGCGCGAGCCTGATCGTGCGTTTGAGGTGCGGGTCGGACAGGTCGAGCCCGGCTTCGGCTGCATAACCGTCGGGAATATCTTCTCCCCAACTTCCCCAGATGGTCGAGGCGAGCGCGCCGCAGATGTCCTCACTCAGTCCCATCACTTTGCCGACCTCGCGAATCGCCGAGCGCGGGCGGTAGTGGATGACGGTCGCCGCAATCCCGGCGCGGTCGCGGCCATATTTCTCGTAAATGTGCTGGATCACTTCCTCGCGCCGCTCGTGCTCGAAATCGACGTCGATATCGGGCGGTTCGCGGCGCTCTTCGGAAAGGAATCGCTCGAAAAGGAGGTCGTTGACCGCAGGGTCGGCGTTGGTGATCTTCAGGCAATAGCAAACCGTACTGTTCGCAGCCGAACCGCGTCCCTGGCAGAGGATTCCGATGCTGTCGGCGTAAGCGACGATCGCGTGGACGGTCAGGAAATAGCGCGCGAAGTCGAGCTTCGCGATGATCCGCAGTTCCTTATCGATCTGCTTTCGAACTTTCTGCGGAACATCGTCCGGCCATTTCTCCTTTGCGCCTTTCCAGGTGAGATATTCCAGCTGCTCCTGTGGCGTCCGACCCTCTGGCACGCTCTCGCGCGGATATTCGTAGCGCAGCTCGTTGAGGGAAAACCGGATTTCATCCGCGAATTCGCGTGCCGCCGAAATGGCATGCGGCCAGTGGGCGAACAGCCGCGCCATCTCCTCCGGCGACTTCAGATGCCGTTCGGCATTGGCGTGGAGCAGAAAACCCGCCCTGGCGATGGTCGTCTTCTCACGGATACAGGTCATCACGTCCTGCAGCGGGCGCTTTTCCGGCGCATGATAATGGACATCATTAGTGGCCAGGATTGTGCCGCCGATGTCGCGCGCCAGCCGGTCCAGCCATTCGATCCGCGCGAGATCGTCGCCGCGATACAGATGCGCGGCCGCGACATGCCGAAGTGACGGCAAGGCCTCCTTCAGTCGCGGCAGTTCGGCGGCGAATTCGTCCAGCGCATCGCCGGGCATGGCGATGAAAGCGATATCTGCCGAATGATCGGCGACCTCGTCGAGCGACAGATCGCATTCGCCTTTGCCGGATCGCATCTTGCCGAGGCTGAGCAGCCGCGACAGCCGGCCGTAACCTTCGCGCTCGACTGGGTAAGCGAGCAGGCTCGGAGCATCGACGAGGTCGAGCCGACAGCCGATCAAAGGCTGCAGCTTGAGATCGGTTGCGGCGGTATGCAGACGAACGACGCCGGCCAAAGTGTTGCGATCGGCGACACCCATGGCGTCGAAACCCAGGTCATGAGCCCGCTTCGCCAGTTCCTTCGCATCGGATGCGCCGCGCAGGAACGAAAAGGGTGTCGTCACACCCAATTCGACAAAGGATGCCCGCGGATTGGGGTCGCCTTCCAGCACCAGCCTCGTTCGCGAAGAGACCTGCTCAGGCATCACCCAAACAGCCCATGCATGTACCACTCGGGCGCCCCGCCGCGGCCGTCGCCGAACAGGCCCTCGCGGTAGATCCAGTAGCGGCGGCCGGCCTGGTCCTCGACGCGATAATAATCGCGGAGCCGGGCGGTCGACCGCTCGCGCCACCATTCGGGCGCGATCCGCTCGGGCCCCTCGACGCGCGCGATGTCGTGCACGGACCGGCGCCACACGAAGCGGCGCGGAACGCCTTCGGGGGTGGCATAAACGACGGCGATCGCTTCCGGCCG
>DATMHP010000210.1:0-9096 GCA_035554875.1 Sphingomicrobium sp. | reverse complement strand
CGTGATCGAAGGCTCCTCGGCGGGCGATGAGGTCGAAGTGACGATGCGCCAGCCGAGGTTCGGCTGGGCGGACATCCCGATCTCCTACGCGATGGACACGGCGAACCTGCCGCTCGCCTGGGGAGAGCTCAAGCATGGCTTCGCGGTCAACGTCGGCAACCCGCATGTCGTTTTCTTCGTCGACGATCCTTCGAGGGTCGACCTCGAGACCCACGGACCGAGCATCGAGAATGACCCGGCCTTCCCCGAGCGGATCAACGTCCACGTCGCGAGCGTCCGAGACGACGGCATCCACATGCGCTCGTGGGAACGCGGTGCGGGCCTGACGCTCGCCTGCGGCACCGGAGCCTGTGCGACCGCGGTCGCGGCCATCGCTACGAAGCGCGCGACGAGCCCCGTGACCGTCCACATGCCGGGCGGCAAGGTGACCGTCTCCTGGGCTCCCGGCGAGGAGCTTCGGATGCGGGGCGCGGCGACCCACGTCTTCGAAGGCGATCTCGACGTCGAGGCGCTGCAATGAGCGTCGAGACGGTGAGCCTCGGCTGCCGGCTCAACTTCGCCGAAGCAGAAACGATCGCCAGGACCGCTCCCAAGGACGAGCATTGGGTCGTCGTGAACAGCTGCGCCGTCACCAACGAGGCGGTCCGGCAGACCCGCCAAGCGATCCGCCACGCCCATCGCCGCCGCCCCGACGCGCGGATCCTCGTCACCGGCTGTGCCGCAGAGCTCGACCGCAGCTCGTTCGAGCGCATGCCCGAAGTGGCGCGAGTGGTCGGCAACACGGGCAAGCTGCACGCATTTGACGTCAAGACGCCAATCGTAGCCGCCGGCTCGCACTCGCATGTGCGGAGCTTCGTCGCCATCCAGAACGGCTGCGACCACCGCTGCACCTTCTGCTCGATCTGGCAGGCGCGCGGCGCCAGCATCTCGCTTCCGTTCGACGCGATCCGCGATGCGGTTTCGCGCGAGATTGATCGCGGAGCGAAGGAAATCGTCCTCACAGGCGTCGACATCACCGACTATGACGGCGGCCTTGGCACCCTGTGCCAGCGGCTGCTGACGGCTGAGCCACGGCTGAAGCGCTTGCGCCTCTCCTCGCTCGACAGCATCGAGATCGACGATGCCCTGTTCGAGCTGCTTCCGGATTCGCGGCTGATGCCGCACTTCCACCTGTCGCTACAGGCCGGCGACGACATGATACTGAAGCGGATGAAGCGCCGCCACAGCCGCGCTCACGCTGTCATGGCTGTCGAACGGATTAAAGCCGTCCGGTCGGATGCAACGATCGGCGCCGACCTGATCGCCGGCTTTCCTACGGAAACTGAAGAAATGGCGCTGAACTCGCTGAAACTCCTGGATGATTGCGACATCATCGCCGCGCATATCTTCCCCTTCTCGCCTCGGCCGAACACCCCTGCCGCGCGCATGCCGCAACTCGCTCGCGAAATCGTGAAGGCCCGCGCGGCCCGGCTCCGCAAGGCGTCGGAAGAGCGCCGCACTCGCTGGCTGGAGAGCCTTGTCGGCTCAAGGCAGCGGGTGCTCGTCGAATCGGGCGGCAAAGCCCACAGTGATGCCTTCGCTCCGGTCGCTGTAGCTGACGCGCAGCGCGGCGACGTCGCAACGGTGCGGATCACCGGCCGCGACGGCGATCACCTGGTCGGGGTTCGCGCATGAGTTGGCTCGACCGCCTGCGCGGCGGCTTTGCGAAAACTGCGGACAAGCTGGCCGACAATCTGACCGGCCTGACCAGCCGCGCCGCGCTCGACACCTCGACCCTGGACGACATCGAGGAAGCGCTGATCGCCTCCGACATCGGGCCCGAGGCATCGCACCGCATCCGCGAGGCCATCGCCCGCCAGAAATTCGAGAAACTCGACGAGCGCGGTCTTCGCACGATCCTCGCGGAGGAAATCGAAAAAATCTTAGCTCCGGTCGCCAAACCGCTGGAAATCTGGGGCTTTCCGCGTCCGCACGTGATCCTGGTGATTGGCGTCAACGGCTCAGGCAAGACCACGACCATCGGCAAGCTCGGTCACTGGTTGATGGAGCAGGATTATGGCGTCTTGCTCTGCGCCGGCGACACCTTCCGGGCAGCGGCCATCGAGCAGCTCCAGATCTGGGGCGAGCGGATCGGCGCTCCCGTCATCTCTGGCAAGGAAGGCGCGGACCCGGCGGGCCTCGTCTTCGACGGCGTCAAGCAGGCGACGGCGCAGGGCATCGACGTTCTCGTCGTCGACACCGCCGGGCGGATGCAGAACAAGACGCACCTGATGGAAGAGCTGGCGAAGATTCGCAGGGTCCTCGGCCGCCTCAACCCCGAAGCTCCACAGGATGTCCTCCTCGTGCTCGACGCGACTACGGGGCAGAACGCCCTCGCCCAGGTCGAGGTCTTCCGCGAAACCGCCAATGTTACCGGCCTCATCATGACCAAGCTCGACGGCACCGCGCGCGGCGGCGTGCTGGTCGCCGCGGCGGAGCGCTTCGGTCTCCCAATCCACGCGATCGGTGTCGGCGAGAGCGCCGACGACCTTCGCCCGTTCGACCCGCGCGCCGTTGCCCGCGCCATTGCAGGACTGCCGCCCGAATGACGGATGCGAAGCAGAACGGAAGCGCATCGCAGCTGCTGATCGACGTCGGGCCTTTGCTCGTCTTCTTCGCGGCCAATTTCTTCGCGCCCGTTCCACCCGCGCTGAAGATCTTCGTCGCCACCGGCGCCTTCATGGCCGCGATGGTAGCGGCGATGATCTACTCGGCGCTGCGCTTCGGCCGGATCTCGCCGATGCTCTGGTTCTCCGGCGTGTTGGTGGTGGTGATGGGCGGTGTGACGCTGTGGCTTCACAACGAGACCTTCATCAAGATGAAGCCGACGCTCTATTACCTCTTCGTGGCGGCCCTGCTCGCCTTTGGCCTGGTCAAGGACAAGCCGCTCCTGAAGCGCGTGCTTGGGAGCACCTACCCCGGCCTCGACGAGACAGGCTGGCGCAAGCTCACCCGCAACTGGGCGGTCTTCTTCGCCTGCATGGCGGTCCTCAACGAGGCGGTGTGGCGTAACAGCTCGACCGACTTCTGGGTCGGGTTCAAGCTGTGGGGCGCGATCCCCCTCACCTTCCTGTTCGCGGCCGCCAACGTGCCGATGCTGCTGCGCCACGGCCTCAACAACGAGCAGGCGGCGCCGCACGAAGCGGGACCGGTCGAATGAGCGACGACACGATCCTGTCCATCCGCGGCTTGAGGAAGACTTACGGCACCGGCGTCGACGCGTTGAAGTCCGTCGACCTCGACATCAAGCGTGGGGAGATATTCGCGCTCCTCGGGCCGAATGGCGCCGGCAAGACCACGCTGATCAACATCGTTTGCGGGATCGTCACCCCGACTGCGGGCGAGGTGCTGATCGACGGCAAAAACTGGCAGTCCGACTATCGCTATGCCCGCGAGCGGATCGGCCTCGTCCCGCAGGAGCTAACCACCGAGGCGTTCGAGCCGGTGTGGCGCACGGTCAACTTCTCGCGCGGGCTGTACGGCAAGGCACCGGACCCCGGGCATATCGAGACCCTCCTGAAGCGCCTGTCGCTGTGGGACAAGCGCAAGACGATCATGATGCAGCTCTCGGGCGGAATGAAGCGCCGGGTGATGATCGCAAAGGCGCTGAGTCACGAGCCGGCCATCCTGTTCCTCGACGAGCCGACCGCAGGGGTCGATGTCGAGCTTCGCCGCGACATGTGGGAGCTGGTGAGGAAGCTCCGCGCCGACGGCACCACGATCATCCTCACCACGCACTACATCGAGGAAGCCGAGGAAATGGCCGACCGCGTCGGCGTCATCAGCCGCGGCGAACTCATCGCGGTCGACGACAAGAGCTCGCTGATGGCCAAGATGGGCCGCAAGACCCTCGACATCGTCCTCGCCGACCCGCTCGATACGGTGCCGCCCGAGTTGGCGGAGTGGAACCTGCGGCTCGAGAAGGACGGCAACGTCCTCTGCTACGAGTTCGACAGCCATGCCGAGCGGACGGGGATCGCCTCGCTGATGCGAAAGCTGGCGGATGCCGGAATCGCCTACAAAGACCTCTCGACGCACCAGTCGAGCCTTGAGGATATCTTCGTCGAGCTGGTCCACCGGCCGAAGGAGCCGGCATGAATTTCCACGGCATCAACGCGATCTATCGCTTCGAAATGGCGCGCTGGGGCCGGACGCTCTGGCAGAGCCTGATCACGCCGGTCATCACTACCGCGCTCTATTTCGTCGTGTTCGGCTCGGCCCTAGGGTCACGGATGACGGCGATGGAGGGGGTCAGCTACGGCGCCTTCATCGTGCCCGGCCTGACACTTCTCGCAGTGTTCATGCAGTCGATCTTCAACGCTAGCTTCGGTATTTATTTTCCGAAGTTTACGGGTACGATCTACGAATTGCTCTCAGCTCCGATTTCGAGCTTCGAAGCGGTAATCGCCTATGTCGGCGCTGCGGTGACGAAGTCGGTGATCCTGGCTCTGGTGACCCTCGCCACCGCCTATCTGTTCGTCGAAGTCCGGGTCGACCATCCGCTGGCGATGTTCGGCTTCCTGGTCGCGATCAGCACCGGCTTCTGCCTGTTCGGTTTTGCGATCGGCGTCTGGGCGCAGAATTTCGAGCAGCTGCAGATCATCCCGATGATGGTCATCACGCCGCTGACCTTCCTCGGCGGCGCCTTCTACTCGATCAATTCGCTGCCAGAGCCGTGGCGGACGGTGACTCTCTTCAACCCCATCGTTCACGTCATCAGCGGCTTCCGCTGGAGCTTCTACGGGGTGACGGACGTGCCGGTCTGGTCGAGTGTGCTCGTCACCGCCGCGATCATCGCCGTGTGTATGGCGGTGATCGCGTGGATGTTCCGGACGGGGTATCGCTTGAAGCAGTAGTTGAGCCCCCGAGCACAAGCGAAGTCGTTGCAAAGCAACGCGAGCTTGTGTCGAGAGAGGGCGAAACCGGCCAGCGGGTCGGCGCTAGCCGAACCCGACTGACGTCACGGGATTTACTCCCGTGACAATCCCTTACTTCGCTTCCTCAGTCTCGCGCTGATCGGCCATCGTCTGCGACGAGGTCTCCTGGTTCGCCCGCTCGGCGCCGTTGCCGTCGAGGTTCTGCTCGACGAAGTCCCAGTTGACGATCTTGCCGAGAACACTCTCCGCGTAGCGCGGGCGCTCGTTGCGATAGTCGATGTAATAAGCGTGCTCCCACACATCGAGCGTGAACAGCGGCTTCATTCCATCATGGACTAGCGGCGTGTCGGCGTCGTGTAGCGAAGTGATCTTGAGCTGGTCGCGGTCGAGCACCAGCCAGGCCCAGCCGCTTGCGAAATGGTTCACGGCCTCCTCCTGGAGCGCCTTGAGCATGCCGGCGGCGTCGCCGAAGCTCTCCTCGATCAGCCGCATCAGGTGTCCGCCGGGCTTCTGGCCGTCGGGCTTGGCAAGGCATTGCCAGAAGAAGCTGTGGTTCCACAGCTGGGCGGCATTGTTGAAGAGCTTGTTGTCGCCTTGCTCGCGGGCGCGCTTAATCACCTCGACGAGGGAGCCGCCCCCGCCCTTGGCCGCAAGGAGCTGGTTGGTCTTGTCGACATAGGCCTTGTGATGCTTGCCGTAGTGGAAATCGAGCGTCTCCGCCGACATCACGGGTTCGAGCGCATCGCGCGCAAAGGGTAGTTCGGGCAGCTGAAAAGCCATGATCTTCTCCTCGCTCTGGCGTGTCGCAGATGGAACGGTTGAGCGGGACGGATGCTCCGCCCGCTTACGCAAATGCTTGCGATTGACCGGTCCACCGCCGTAACAATCCGCCTATTGCCGGATGGCACTCGCGGCAAGGGGAGATCAGATGGACAAATTCTTCGCGAACCTGTGGGCAGTGGTGGTCGTCGGCTTCATCCTGGCGATCATCGTCATTGCGCTTCCCGATTATGCGGTCGCGCCGGGGGTTACGTCGGCGGGTGTGGCGACGGGCGTGCTCCAGTGGCTACACGTCTTCTTCGGGATCATGTGGATCGGCCTGCTCTACTATTTCAATTTCGTGCAGACTCCGGTGATGCCGGAAATCCCGGCCGAGCTGAAGCCGGCGGTTAGCAAGCATATCGCGCCCAAGGCCCTGTTCTACTTCCGCTGGGGCGCGGCGCTGACGGTGCTCGCGGGCCTGATCCTGGCCTGGCTCTACGATGAGCTCGACGCCTTCCACTTCGCGTCCGGCAAGGCGCTGATCGGAATCGGCATGTGGCTGGGCCTGATCATGGCGTTCAACGTGTGGGTCATTATCTGGCCGGCGCAGAAGAAGGTGCTGGGCATCGTCACGGCAGACGATGCGGCGAAGGCAAAGGCGGCGAAGGTCGGGCTGATCGCCTCGCGGACCAACGTGCTGCTGTCGATCCCGATGCTGCTGTGCATGACGAACTTCCGCTGAGAAGCGGGAGCCTCGCCTAGCGGGAGTTGGCGTCGAGGAGCTTGTGGCGCTTCAGCGCGTGACGGAGCTGGTCGTAGCTGAGCCCAATCGCGGCCGCGGTCGCGCGCTGGTTGAAGCGGTTGGCGCTTAGCGCCTCCTCGAGCAGCGCTCGCTCATAGGCATCGACCGAGGCGCGGAAGTCCTCGGTCTGGACCTGCACGGACGTTGTGGGCGCAGCGTCATCGGCATGAGTTTCCGCGACGATGTCCGCGGGTTCTCCGTTCGTCGGCGGAAGCGCCGAACTCGGAGCCCAGGGCGAGGCGAAGGGGTCGAACTGGATCGAATCCACCGGCCGCTCCGCGTCTTCCCAGCGGTACACCGCCCGCTCGACGACATTGCGCAGCTCACGCACGTTACCGGGCCAGGCATAAGCATCCATCTTCGCCATCGCCGTGTCGCTGAATCCAGGCCAGTTGGGCCAGTCCAGCTCGACGCCCATCCGGCGGCCGAAATGCTCTGCGAGAAGCGGGATGTCGCCCTGGCGCGCGCGAAGCGGCGGAAGCGTGATTACCTCGAAGGAGAGGCGGTCGAGCAGGTCGGCGCGGAACCTGCCCTGTTCCACCAACGACGGGAGATCCTCGTTGGTCGCCGCAACGATCCGGACGTCGACCGAGACCGGTTTCGACGCGCCAATCCGGGTAATTTCGCCATATTCGACGGCGCGCAAAAGCCGGTCCTGTGCCGGCTGCGATAACGTTCCTAATTCATCCAGGAACAAAGTCCCGCTGTCGGCCTCTTCGAAACGCCCGTGACGGGTCTTCGTGGCTCCTGTAAAGCTGCCCGCCTCGTGGCCGAACAACTCCGCCTCGATCAGGTTTTCCGGAAGAGCTGCGCAGTTCATCACCACCAGCGGCCCGGACCAGCGCGGGCTCAGGTGATGAAGACGCTCGGCGACCAACTCCTTGCCGGTGCCCCGCTCGCCGATGACCAGCACTGGGCGGTTGAGCGCGGCCGCGCGGCTCGCCCGCTCGATCGCGTCGAGGACGGCATTGCTCTGCCCGACAAAGGTTTCCGTTCGTTCCATCGTTCAAAAATCTGGCTGACTGTTGGTGCCAAATACCACCTATTGGCAAGATATTTCGCTCCAAAGAATGGCGGTATTTTTAGATTTTCCGACCTTTCCCGCAATTTCCAAAAATGGCACGCCTCCTGCATAGTAAAAGCCGAAAGGGCCCATGAATTGAATTGCGGAGTGCAGAGATGAGTATCTTTTCCCGGACGCGGGACATCTTCGCGGCGAACATGACCGAGCTTCTCGACCGGGCTGAAGATCCGGCGCGGATGATCCGCATGATCATCCTGGAAATGGAGGAGACTCTCGTCGAGGTGCGCGCAAGCGCGGCCAAGACGATTGCCGATGGCAAGGACATGCGCCGCACATTGAACAAGCTCGACGAGATGCAGTCGAGCTGGACCGAGAAGGCCGAGCTGGCGCTGAGCAAGGGCCGCGAGGATCTTGCCAAGGCAGCGTTGATCGAGCGGCAGAAGGCTTCCGACATGGCCGAGGGCCTGAAGGAAGAGATCCAGCAGCTCGACGACACTCTCAAGAGCTATGAGGCGGACATTGCCAAGTTGCAGGGCAAGCTTCGCGAGGCGCGTGCTCGCCAGAATGCGATCGCGCACCGGCTGGAAAGCGCGGTCACCCGCGCCAAGGCACGCGAACTTCTGAACGGCAACCGCACCGAAGACGCGTTCAGCCGCTTCGAAGTGCTCGAGCGCCGCGCGGATTTCGCCGAAGGCCGCGCCGAAGCGCTCGGGATGACCGGTCCCAAGAGCCTCGAGGAAGAGA
This sequence comes from Sphingomicrobium sp., assembly GCA_035554875.1. Classification (GTDB taxonomy): domain Bacteria; phylum Pseudomonadota; class Alphaproteobacteria; order Sphingomonadales; family Sphingomonadaceae; genus Sphingomicrobium. Next base: position 848 of record DATMHP010000210.1, on the reverse strand, counting down.
TTGCGGAGCTCAAGGCGTCCGAGAAGGTGGACGCCGAACTGGAAGCGATGAAGGCCGCTCTGGCGGCGAAAGGGAAGTAAGCCGCCATGGAAGATATTCTCGTTCCAATCCTGATCGTTGGAATCCTGTTCCTCGGCCTGCCGTGGATCATCTTCCACTATGTAACGAAGTGGAAATCGTCAGCGACGCTGACCGGCGAGGATGAGAAGCTGCTCGACGAGCTTCACGACATGGCGCGACGGCTCGATGACCGGCTGTGCACGATCGAGCGGATCATGAACGCCGAGAACCCGAACTGGCAGCAGGCCTGCCTTCCCGACGCGGGTACGCCGCTCCACGACGATATCCTGACTTCCACCCGCACCCGCCGCGGAGAGAAAGCATGAGCACGCAGCCTCCCAGCCGCACGAAATTCTATCTCGACAAGCGCAACGGCAAGATCATGGGCGTGTGCGCCGGCCTCGCCGATTATTCGGGGCTCGACGTCACGCTCGTGCGGATTCTCCTTATCCTCGCCATCGTGTGCGGCGGCGCCGGCGTCCTCATCCCCGCTTATTTCATCACCGGCTGGGTCGCGTCCGACCGGCCGCGCGAGCTGGAATATGCCGACGCCGAGGAAACGAAGTTCTGGCAGGGCGTCCGCCAGTCCCCCTCGCGCTCGACTCGCGACATCAAGTCGCGCTTCCGCGACATCGACCGGCGACTCGCGCAGATCGAGCATTACGTCACCATCGAAAACCGCTCGCTCGCCCGCGAGATCGAGCAGCTTCGCTAATTCGAAAAACGGGGGTTTGAGTGGATCCGGAACTCGCGCAGATTTTTCAGTTTCAGCGACATCCTGCCGTACC
>DATMHP010000209.1:0-2197 GCA_035554875.1 Sphingomicrobium sp. | reverse complement strand
CGAACGAGCATCCGAAGGAACTCCGGGAAACTGCCTGAGCCGCTCATCCACAGAAATAATCGGGCCCAAATTGAAGCAGTAAATTCGTGTCGTTACGCACGCTATATGGCGATTTTGTCCGACCGCTGGATTCGCGAGCAGGCGCAAACGAACGGCATGATCGAGCCGTTCGTCGAGGCGCAGCGGCGCGAGGGCTGCATCAGCTACGGCCTCTCGTCCTACGGCTACGACGCGCGCGTTTCGCGGCACTTCAAGATCTTCACCAATGTCGACAATGCGATCGTCGACCCCAAGGATTTCGCGGTAAACAGCTTCGTCGACCGCGAGACCGACGTCTGCATCATCCCGCCCAACAGCTTCGCGCTCGCGCACACGGTCGAATATTTCCGCGTGCCGCGGGACGTGATGGTGATCTGCCTCGGCAAATCGACCTACGCGCGCTGCGGGATCATCGTGAACGTGACCCCGCTCGAGCCCGGGTGGGAAGGCCATGTCACGCTGGAATTCTCCAACACCACCCCGCTTCCGGCGAAAGTCTACGCCAATGAAGGCGCGTGCCAGTTCCTGTTCCTGCAAGGGAACGAACCGTGCGAAGTCAGCTACGCCGACCGCGCCGGCAAATATATGGGCCAGAAAGGCGTCACTCTTCCGAAGCTGTAGACCGTCATTCCCGCGAAAGCGGGAATCCACCTTTTCTTTTACCCCGCTAAGAAGGTGGACCCCGGATCAAGTCCGGGGCGACGAGTGGAGCCTGTGACACCGGAAGAAGCTAGAGAAATCGACGCATCCGACCCGCTCGCCTTTGCGCGGGAGCGGTTTCGGTTGCCGGAGGGAGTCATCTATCTCGATGGCAATTCGCTTGGCGCGCTGCCGGTCGCGACGCCGGCGGCGCTCGCCAAGACGGCGGAGCGGCAGTGGGGCGAGGATCTGATCGCCAGCTGGAACACGCATGGATGGATCGACTGGCCGGCGACCATCGCCGCCAAACTGGCCCCAATCGTCGGTGCCAAGCCGAGCGAGCTGCTGATCGCTGATTCGACCAGCGTCTGCCTGTTCAAATTGCTCGCGGCTGCGGTCCGCGCGCGGCCTGGCAGGAACAGGATCGTCACTCAGGAAGCGAGCTTTCCGACGGACCTCTATGTGGCTCAGGGCCTGTGCGGCATGCTCGGTCTGCGGCTGGAAGCTATGCCGGCCGAGCAGGTGCTCGACGCAATCGACGATCAGACTGCGGTCGTCAGCCTCACGCACGTCGATTACAAATCGGCGGCGCTCTATGACATGCGCGCCATCAACGAGGCGGCACATGCCGCGGGCGCGCTCGTCGTCTGGGACCTCTGCCACAGCGCGGGAGCCATCGAGGTCGATCTCGGCGCGACGGGCAGCGACCTGGCGGTCGGCTGTGGATATAAATATCTGAACGGCGGGCCGGGAGCTCCGGCCTTCATCTACGTCGCCGAGCGGCTGCAGGACGAGCTCACCAATCCGCTCCAGGGCTGGATGGGGCATGCCGAACCTTTCGCGTTCGTCGATGAGTATCGTCCCGCTCGCGGCATACTGAAGTTTCTGACCGGCACCCCATCGATCCTGGCGATGGCCGCGCTCGACGCGGGGCTGGCGACGTTCGACGGGATCGCGATCGCCGACGTGCAGGCGAAGTCGCGCAAGCTGTCGCAGCTGTTCGTCGATGAGGTCGAAGCACGCTGCGGCGGCGAAGTCCGGCTCACCTCACCGCGCGATGCCGCACAGCGCGGAAGCCACGTCGTTTTCGCGCACCCCGAAGGCTATGCCGTGATGCAGGCGCTGATCGCTCGCGGAGTCGTCGGCGACTTCCGGGCGCCCGACCTGATGCGCTTCGGCTTCACGCCCCTCTACGCGAGCTACAGCGAGATGGTCCGCGCGGCCGAAATCCTCGCCGAAGTCCTCGCCTCGCGCGAATGGGACCAGCCGCGCTTCAAGACGCGGGCGAAGGTCACCTGATCGGCGCGCCGCGCCTCCTCGCGCCGTCGATGCTCCATGCGCCGGGACCAGCCGCGGCGAGGTACAGCAAGATGAAGCAGAGGAGGATCGCATTCTCGCCCATGTTGATCCCGGGCCAGAAGCTCTTCGGAAAATGGCCGATGAAGTAAGCGAACGCCAGCTCACCCGAGGCCACGAACGCGGCGATCCTGGTGAACAGGCCCAGAGTGATCAGAACTCC
>DATMHP010000208.1:0-13989 GCA_035554875.1 Sphingomicrobium sp. | reverse complement strand
CACGGCGACCGGCGTACGGTCGTCTGCGTCCGCACCAGCGGCGTTGACGAGCAGGCGATGCTGATCGAGGCGGCGCCGGAAACCTATTCGCGGCCGGCCTATCTGGGTCCGTCCGGCTGGGTGGGCGTCAATCTTTCCGGTGACGATGTCGACTGGGAGCTGGTCGACAGCCGGATCGGGCGAAGCTGGGAGCTTGCCGCGCCGCGCCGGCTGCTCGAAATGGGCGGACGATGAGCAAGGAAAGCGAAGAGCAGGCACGGCGCGCGCGGCTACGCTGGATCAGCCTTGGCGAGGCGATCGCCATTGCGGCGCTCGTCATCTCCGGGCTCGGCCTGTGGCACGAGTGGAGCAAGGACGACGAGCCATCGACGACAACGGTCGTCGAAAAGCGCGAGGCGATTCCCCTGACCCTCCGCGCGAGCGCCCGCGATGACGGCAAGAGCCTCATCATCGCTCCGGTCGAACAAAGCCACGCCCTCGAATCGATCACGCTGTCGGTTGCGGGCGCTTTACCGATCCAGGTGGGGAGCGACGGCGAGCTAGACTCGGACCAAGTCGAATCGGCGGTTCGCAGCCGCGACAAGGAATCCAAGGGCGCGCACTCCGTTCCCGTTCGGGTCGAGACCCGCTACGTCGAGATGGGCAAGGACAAGACCTCGAGCGCCAACTACCGCCTGAGCTATCGCTGGGAAGGCGGCGGCCTGTTCGGCGGCCGCTCGCTCCGGCTCACGGGCCTCACCCGCGCCTGATCCCGATCTAGCGGGGCTGGACAGGCAGCCGCGGATATGCGGCATTGCGGTGAATGCGGCCACTTCACCTCGTCCTGACGGCGATTGTCGTCATCATCGAACTGGCGGTGCTGGTCCGCGCCATCGTCCGCCCGCACCGCGAGCCGGCATCGCGGCTCGCCTGGGTCATCATCATCGTCGTCGCGCCGGTGATCGGCACGATTTTCTATCTGCTTCTGGGCGAAACCCGGATGCGCCGCCGCCGCTTCGGCCAGATCGTCGATGCCGCCCTTCCCCGCAGAGCGCCGGAAAAGGCGGCGGTGGCGAAGCTCCATTGCTCGGCGCACAGCGCACCCTTCGCTCTGGCGCGGAGCATCAACCGCATCTGTCCGACTGGCGGAAATAGCGCGTCGCTTGCCGCCGACAGCGACAGTGCAATCGACGGCATGGTCGCGGACATCGACACCGCCGAGCGCCACGTCCACCTCACCACCTATATTTGGCTCGAGGACAGCAACGGCCTGAAGATGAAGGCGGCGCTGGTGCGCGCCGCCAGCCGCGGCGTGCAGGTGCGGGTCCTGGCGGACGCACTCGGATCCCACCGCTTCATCCGCTCGAAACATTGGAGAGACCTCAAGGCCGCCGGCGCGGAAATGCGCCCTGCCCTGCCATTTGGAAACCTGCTCCGACTCCTGCTTCGAGGCCGTGTCGACCTCAGGAATCACCGCAAGTCGCTGGTGATCGACAATCGCATCGCCTGGGTCGGGAGCCAGAACCTTGCCGACGCGGCATTCCGGATCAAGCCACGTTTCGCGCCGTGGGTCGACATCATGACCCGCTGGGAAGGACCGGTGGCGATGGATTGCCAGTTCCTGTTCGTTTCCGACTGGATGAGCGAAGGCGGCGAAGACATCAGCGCGTGCCTCGCCGAACGGCCTCGCAAATCGACTGGCACCATCATGGCGCAGATCATCGGGACCGGCCCGATCTTCGCCTATGACGCAATGCCGAGCTGCTTTGCCGAGCTGATCCACTCGGCGCGCGACGAACTGGTGGTGACGACGCCCTATTTCGTCCCCGACGAGCAACTGCTCTATGCGCTGACCTCAACGGCCCGGCGCGGGGTACGGGCCATCCTCGTCTTTCCAAAGCGCAACGACAGCCATTTCGTCGCGGGCGCCAGCCGGAGCTACTACGACGACCTGATCAAGGCCGGCGCGGAGATTTTCGAGTTCCGGCCGGGCCTTCTCCACGCGAAGACGATGGTCGTCGACCGGGCGGTGGCGCTGATCGGCTCGGCAAACCTCGACCGGCGAAGCTTCGAACTCAATTTCGAGAACAACATCCTCTTATCGGACCCTGCCTTTGCGGCCGAAATCCGGACGCGGCAGGACGCCTATATTGCCGAGGCCGACGCCGTCACCGCCGAGGAGGTGAGCCGCTGCGGGCTGGGAACACGCCTGTGGCAGAACGCGCTGGCGATGCTCAGCCCGCTGCTTTGAATCAGCCGACGATCTCGTTCGGCTCGAAGAAGAAGTCGATCTCGATCTTGGCGTTTTCGTCGCTGTCGGAGCCGTGGATCGAGTTTGCCTCGATCGATTCGGCATAGGCCTTGCGGCTCGTGCCCTCGGCGGCCTCGGCAGGGTTGGTCGCGCCCATGACGTCGCGGTTGCGCTTCACCGCATCTTCTCCCTCGAGGACCTGAACGACGACCGGGCCGGAGGTCATGAAGGTGCAAAGGTCGTTGTAGAACGGACGCTCCTTGTGGACGGCATAAAAGCCCTCGGCCTGGTCGCGGGTCATGCGGATCCGCCTGGAGGCGACGACCCGAAGGCCGGCTTCTTCCAGCATCTTGGTGATCGCGCCGGTCAGGTTGCGGCGGGTGGCATCGGGCTTGATGATCGAAAAGGTGCGCGTGACGGCCATGGCCGGGCGTCTCCTCAAAAATGTGCGGGGTTGGAGTTGCCGCGCCGCCTAGCGGCGAGCGCCCGCCGCCGCAAGTGCCCGCCCGCCGCTGCTGTTGAAACGCTGCCTCTGCCGGTGCGTTGAGGCGTGTCGACGAGCAATGAGAAAGCGAGAATGATCCGGTACCGCCTCTGCTACATCAACCCGAACACCAATCAGGTCGATCGCGAGCGCGAGATCGAGGCGAATGACGACGTCGACGCAATCCACATTGCCCGGGAATCCGACCACCGGCCGATCGAGGTCTGGTGCGAGGGTCGGAGGGTCCGGAGCATCTCCGCACATCTCTTCGCCGGATAGTGCCGACCGATCCTCCAGTTCGCTACTTCGGCGTTAACTATTCTTTCGCCTCCTGACCCTAGTCTCTCCCCAGCCGGGGGTGGAAGCGATGCTGAACAAGGTTGTGGATTATTCGGAGCGGCTGTTCCTGGTGCTCCTCAGCGCCACGTTCCTGCACGCGATCCTGATCCACGCCACCGATCATCCCTATCTGCTCCTGCTTGCGGTGTCTGAGACCTTGCCGGTCCTGCTCATCATCATTCGCCGCCCGGGCGAAATGGTTATGAAGCCCTATCCCTGGATCCTGGCGCTGGTGGGAACCGCGGCACCCCTGCTTGTTCGTCCCACCGCTGGCGGATTCGGACTTCTGTCAGACGGAGCGATAGCCTTTTTCATGCTGGTGGGAGTGTCTTTCAATATTGCCGCAAAAATTTCGCTGTGGCGCAGTTTCGGCCTCGCTCCAGCGAATCGGGGAGTGCGGGCGGGCGGGCCGTACAGGTTGATCCGTCATCCCATGTATTTGGGCTACTTCCTCACTCAATTCGGGTTCCTCCTGGCGAACCTGTCTGCCGGCAACGTCATCAAGTACCTCATCACCTGGACCGTCCAGCTGCTTCGAATCCGCGAGGAGGAGAAGTTTCTGCTGAGCGACGAACAATATCGGGAGCTGGCGAAGCGTGTGCGGTTCCGGGTCGTGCCGGGCGTTTACTGAGGCAAGCGAGCCGCGTGTCCAGAGGAATGAATTTGGGCGGCGAGCCGCTGTTTAACCCGAAATCGGATCCATTCGCCCACTATAGAATCTTGGGAACTGCGCTGGCGTTACTTCTCGCCTACGTGGCGATTGGCCAGCTTTTGCAGAATTGGCAAAATCCCGTCTCCCGTGATTTCATCGCTTTTTGGGGAGCGGCGAAGCTCGCGCTCACAGGCAATCCGGCCCTCGCATATGATCCAGCCGTTCTGCACGGCCTTCAATCCGCTGTTGCTAGCTTTCGCGAGGGATCGGAGCTCCCCTTCGCATACGCGCCGGCGTTCCTGCTACTCGTCTTGCCCTTCGGATTTCTGCCGTATCCAGCCGCGATGGTCGTCTGGGTATGCCTCGGCCTGATTGTGTATCTGCTCGCGCTTCGGCGGCTCGCGCCAAATGCCGGGCTTTTGGCGATCGCCTTCCCGCCGGTGTTCGTCAACTGCGTCGTGGGTCAAAACGGCTTCCTTTGCGCCGCTCTGTTTTTTTACGCGATTGCGATCCTTCAACGCCGGCCATTCATCGCCGGTCTCTTCATCGGATGCCTGATACTCAAGCCGCAGTTGGGGATGCTGTTCCCGCTGGCATTGCTTGCAGCCCGGCAATGGCGGGCGATTGCGGGTGCGGCAGTCTCGTCGACGGGACTCATCCTGGTGGGCCTTTTCGCGTTCGGCTCGACCACATTCCGGGCGTGGCTTGGCGCTCTCCCGCACTTTGCATCGATCGCAAAGGATGGCACGGTCGGCTGGGCTCACCTTACGAGCGTTTATGCGGCGGCTCGGCAAGCGGGGCTTTTGGCGGAACCCGCGTTCGTTCTGCACGCGGCGGTACTTGGAGCATGCGCCCTCTTCGTGTGGCGCGTCTGGCGATCAAAGCACGACAATCTCGCCAAGGGAGTGGTCCTCGCCTGCGCTACAACGCTGTCGAGCAGCTACATCTTCCTTTACGACCAGCTGATCCTGATCGTGGCATTCTTCTGGCTTGCGAACAGGGAGACGAATCCTGGCATTCTGGCCTGCCTGTGGTGCCTGCCGATCCTTTCTATGTTCCTGTACGTGAACGGAGGAGGACCGGTGAACCTCGGGCCGCTGGTTCCGATTGCTCTACTGCTTCTGGTGACGAGGGAACTTAAAACGATCGAGAACCGGCGCAACGACCCGGAAATCGTGAGTATCGCCGGGTCTCAATTGGCGACCAGCCAGACCTGAGCCACTCCCCTCTTCGCCATGTTTGCACTAAGCATTCTTTCGCCTGGTGAAATCAGCACTGCCTCGACCGGAGGACCCACAGGGTAATGAAATTGGGCAAGCCCCTGTACGACCCACGATCGGATCCATTCGCGGTCTACAGAATTCTAGGCGGCGCGCTGGCGCTCGCGATCATTTGGTTTTCCGTCGACCAACTATGGCGGAATTGGGAAAATCCGGTCTCCCACGATTTCATTGCTTTCTGGGGGGCAGCGAAGCTTGCGATCGCGGGAAAGTCGGCGCTTGCCTATGATCCAGCTGTCCTGCGGAAGGTCCAGACGGCCTTTGCGGCCTTTCCGGAGGGAATGTCCCTCCCATTTGCATACACGCCCGCGTTCTTGCTGCTCGTCCTGCCGTTCGGGTTCATCGAATATCCAGCAGCAATTATCGTCTGGGTCTGCCTGTTGGCGGTCGTTTACGTGGTCGCCCTTCGCCGGGTCGCGCCGCGTGCCGGAATGCTTGCAATCGCCTTTCCACCTGTTTTCGTGAACTGCATAGAAGGGCAAAACGGGTTTTTGACTGCCGCTCTGTTCTTCGCCGCAATTGCATCGCTTGAGCGCCGACCCTTCGTAGCGGGTCTCTTCATCGGGTCGCTGATATTCAAACCTCAGATGGCCGTTCTGTTTCCGCTGGCATTGCTGGCCGGGCGACAGTGGCGTGCCATCACAGGTGCGGCAGTCTCCTCGATTGCAGTCTTGTTTCTTGGATTTTTGTCGTTCGGCCCGGCAACGTTCATGGCCTGGCTCGGTGCTCTCCCGCACTTCGCATCCATTGCAAAAGATGGCACGGTCGGCTGGATTCGCCTGACCAGCGTCTATGCGGCCGGTCGGCAAGCTGGGCTTGCCGCTGAGCCCGCCTTGGCGCTGCACATCGCTGTATTCGCTGCTGTCTCTGTCCAAGTCTGGAAGATATGGCGATCCAACCACGATATTGGCTCAAAAGGGGCCGTCCTCGCCTGTGCGACAGTCCTCTCGAGCAGCTACATTTTTCTTTACGATCAGCTTGTTCTGATCATCGCCTTCTTCTGGCTTGCGACCAGGAAGGCGAATCCGGTCGTTCTGGCCAGCCTTTGGTGCCTGCCAATTGTCTCGTTGTTTCAATACGCCCAGTTTAAACACACTGGCGCTGTCGGCCCGATAAACTTCGGTCCCCTCGTTCCAATCGCTCTGTTGGTGATGGTGAGGCAGCGACTGAAGGCGGCGACTGAAAGCCAATCCCCTGAATTCCCGCTCATGAGTGAAGGGATCGTGTCGAACAAAGCATAACGGTCCAGTCTAGCCCGAGCAGGTAAAACCTGTAGCGCGCAAAAAAAAGCGGCGGCGCCTTTCGGCACCGCCGCTCTTTCTTACTCGACTTGCGATTAGCTGCTCGCGCTGGTCAGCGTCGTAGCAACGGTATTGAACGTCGTGCCGAGCGACTTGCCGATGTTCGACATCGCGGCGATCGCAGCAACGGCGATCAGAGCAGCAATCAGGCCATACTCGATGGCGGTCGCGCCCTTCTCGTTTTTGATCAGCTTCAGAAACTTGGCCATTTCCGGTCTCCTTTAGGCTCCACTGTTGGGAGACGAACTCCCCCACCTGCGCCGAAACTATCGCGTAGGTTGAGCAGGGAATTAGGCCCGAATGGGTTGAGAAACTCTTAAAGTGGCAGGTTTCCCAAGATTTACTTTTTCTCTCCTCCGCACCTGACTTTCGCCGTTATTGGACGAGGTTTTCCAGCGCCTTGGCAAGGTCGCGGAACGGCTTGGTGCCGTCGCTCCAGTCGTCGGGAAGCGGGCTCGGTTGGCGCGCCGGCTGCTGCTCCTGCGGCGGCGGGCGACCGTGGTAGCCCGCGGGGAGCGGTGGGCCCTGGCGATGGTCTATGGATAGCGCCGAACCCATGAAATCGCGCCAGATCCGCGCCGGGACGGTGCCGCCGCTGATCTTGCCCAGCGACTTGTCGTCGTCCCGCCCGACCCACACGCCAACGACCAGATCGCCGGCGAAGCCGACGAACAAGGCATCGCGATTGTCCTGTGTCGTGCCGGTCTTGCCGAATGTCGGCACCCAGAGGGCAGCGCGCTTGCCGGTACCGGTGTTGGCGACCGACCACAGGAGATCGAGCATCGGTTCGCGGTCGCGGCGCTCGTCGAGAAAGCCGCGCGAGAAGAAGAATTGGTTGAACCCGCGTTCCTCAGGCACCTGCGGAAGGCCGCGCGCATCGATGGGGTAGCGGCCGGAATAGATGGCCGCGTAGGCCGACGTGAGCTCGAGGAGGCTGACTCCGCCGGTGCCGAGCGCGAGGCTCGGCTTATCGGGGAGCGGCGACGTGATCCCGAGGTCGCGGGCGGCGCGGATGACGTTCGCCCTGCCCACACTTTCGGACAGGCGCACCGTCGCCGCGTTGCTCGACCGGGAGAAGGCTTCGCGGAGGGTGATCGGGCCGCGAAACACGTGGTCGTGATTTTCCGGGCTCCAGTCGCCGATGGTGATCGGCTTGTCCTCGATGACGCTCTCGGGCGTCCAGCCGGCGCGCATCGCGGCGAGATAGACGAACAATTTGAAGGCGGAGCCGGGCTGTCGGAGCGCCTGCGTCGCGCGATTGAACGGCGTGTCCGCATATCTTTTGCCACCGACCATCGCGACGACGCGTCCATCCGGCCGCATCGCGACGAGCGCCGCCTGGCCATCCCCGATCGGGGCGCGGTTGATCGCCCGGACGGCGATCCGCTGCAGGTCGGAATCGAGGGTGGTCGTCACCCGGACCTCGCCGAATTCGGAATCGAAGGCATCCTGCGCCTGCGGGGCCACCCAGTCGGTGAAATAGCTTCCGAAGGGCAGCTTGCTCTTCTGTGCAATCGGGCGCGCGAGCTTCGTCGTTCGGGCGCGCTTGGCGCTGATCGCGCCGGTCTCGGCCATGGTCTTGAGAACCAGCCGGCTGCGATCCTGCGCGGATTTCAGATGCTGGGTCGGAGCGAGCCGCGATGGCGCCTGGACCATTCCGGCGAGCATTGCGGACTGAGCGAGCGTCAGATGTTCCGGATCGCGGCCGAAATAATGGTGCGCGGCGGCGCGAAGCCCGTAGACGCCGTCACCGAAATAGACACTCGAGAGATAGCGCGAGAGAATTTCGTCCTTGGTCAGCCAGGCTTCGAGCCAGAAGGCAATGATCACCTCCTGCGCCTTGCGCTTGATGGTGCGGTCGCCCGACAGGAAGCTCGTCTTGGCGAGCTGCTGCGTGATCGTGCTTCCGCCCTGTCTCACCCCGCCGCCTCGGACGTTGGCGAGAAGCGCCCGCCCGATGCCGCGCGGATCGATTCCCCAATGGCTGTAGAAGCGGCGATCCTCGATCGACACGAAGGCGGCGGGCGTCAGCGGATCGAGCTTGGCAACGTCGACGGGCGCTTCCTTGACGGCTCCGCGCCGGGCGATCGGACGGCCGTCGTCGGAGAGGAACAGCATCGCCGGATCGGGAAGCGGCTCGAGCGCGCGAGAAAGCGGAGCGGTGAACACCAGCCACACCAGGGTGATGACGATGACGCCGAGCGTCGTCAGGCTAACCATCTTCGCCCGGCGCCAGCGCCGCTTCCGCGGTTGCTCTTCCGCTCCTGGCTCAGACGGTGGCGGAGCGGGTGCAAACGGGTCGGGAAGCTCTTCGATATTGGCCCCGCCGCGCTTCCAGATCTCATCATTCCGGATGTCGTGGTCGTCCATCGGATGCGAATCTCGACTCCCGGCGCGCAGCTGCCTTACTCTGGTAAAACAGTCACGAGGATAAGGCCAGAGAGTTGCTGAACGCCCGATTGCGGCTATTGCACGTCTCCATGCGCTTTCACGCAGTCCGCCGGGCGGCCGCGATTGCACTGGCCGCGGCTCTCGCCGTCTCCGCCGGCGGCTGCCACCGCAAGCCGGAAGGCGTGGTCCACGTCGTCGTCATCGGCGACCAGCCGGAACTCGCCGATCCGGCGCGCGGACCCCTCTTGGCTGGCGACCGTGTCCTGATCAACAATGTCGCGCAGGGGCTCGTCCAGCTCGACGCCCGGGGGCAGATCGTTCCGGGTCTTGCCGAGACCTGGAATGTCAGCGACGACGGCCTGAGCTACATTTTCCGGCTGGCGAACGGAAACTGGCCCGGCGGCCGCAAGATCACGGCCGACCAGATCGCGCGGATGCTCCGCAAGCTGATTGCCCCGGGCAGCCGCGATTCACTGCAGGATGCCTTCGGCTCGGTCGATGACATCGTCGCGATGACCGACCGGGTGATCGAGATCCGGCTCGCCGAGCCGCGCCCGCACCTGCTGCAGCTGCTGGCCCAGCCGGAATTGGGGCTGGTTTACGACCGGCAGGGCACCGGCCCCTTTGCGATCGACAAAGCGAAGAGCAAGGACGGGATGATCCGGCTCAGCCGCGAGGTGGCCACTCCGGACGAGGAAGAGACCACCCGCGAGCAACTCGATCTCTCCGGGACGAAGGTTGAGGCGGCGATCGAGGCCTTTGCAGACGGCTCGGCGGACCTGGTGCTCGGCGGCACGTTCGCTGACCTGCCGTATGTCGCGCGCGACAAGCTCCCGCGGCGGGCGCTCCAGTTCGACCCGGCGGCAGGCCTGTTCGGGCTGGTGCCCGCCCGCAATACCGGCCCCGCTGCCGACGCCGACATCCGCAAGCTGCTGAGCCAGGCGATCGACCGCGACGCCCTGATCGCTGCACTCGCGGTGCCGGGGCTGGTGCCGAGAGCGACCGTACTCGAACCCGGCCTCGACAATATCGTCGATCCGCAGCCGCCGCAGTGGATGGCGACGTCACTCGCCGACCGCCGACCCGATCTGATCGCGACGGCTCGCAGGCTCTTTCCGAAGGATAAGCCCGCCATCGTCCGGCTCGCGCTTCCCGACGGACCCGGCGCCAACATCCTCTTCAATCGCCTCGGCAGCGACTGGGGCGCGCTTGGGATCCAGGTCGAACGCGCCGGCAACGGTGCGCCCGCCGATTTCATCCTTATTGATGAGGTCGCCCCCTCCTCCTCCGCGAGCTGGTTCGTCCGGCGCTTCCGCTGCGCTGCGGTGCCGGTCTGCGATCCAGCGATCGACGAGGTCATGGATGCCGCCCGGACGACCTCCGTGCTCCCGCAGCGAAGCGCGCTCCTTCTCGACGCGTCTCGTCAGATCGATTCAAACCAGCTTTTCATCCCGATCGCGGCTCCGATCCGTTGGTCGTTGGTCTCGGCCCGGATCGCTTCGTTCGTCGGGAACCGCTTCGCAATCCATACGCTGACAGGCCTGGAACAGAGGCTGGACCGGACAGGCGAATAGGATGGCGAGCATCAAGAGCGAGCGGCCCCGGGTTTCGCTGGGCACCGACCCCGCCTCTGTCCGGCGTCGGGTCGAAGCCATGGAGCATCTGCTCGAGCGGGTCATTGTCATCCCCGGCCTGAACCGCCCGATCGGCCTCGACGTCATCCTCGACGTCGTTCCAGTTGCAGGCGACATCGCGGGCGCGGCGCTCGGCAGCTACATGGTCTGGGAAGCCAAGAACCTGGGCATGTCGAAGTGGCAGATGGCCCGAATGGCCGGGAATGTCGGCGTCGATTTCCTGCTCGGCCTGATCCCATGGGTCGGCGCGATCCCCGACTTCTTCTTCCGCTCGAACACCCGGAATTTGCGCATTATCAAGCGCCACCTCGACCGCAACCATCCGGCCGGTGCCACTGTCGAGTCGGAAACGGCAATTCGGACGCGGGACTAAAAGTCCGTTCGTCGAAAAAACCCTTCCAACTAACCGCCGTTTACCTTAGGGCAGTTAACCTTCCTACAGGAGCATGTATGCAAAAGCTGTTGCTGATGGTTGCTGCAGTCGGGCTTTCCGCGGCCCCGGCAATGGCCCAGACGACCCCCCCGCAGGCGCCCACGAACCAGACGGCTACGACGGCTCCTGCGCCGCAGCCCAAGACGGTCAAGAAGCAGGTCTGCGAGAGAGTCGAGGTTGAACGCTCGACCGGGTCGCGTCTCAGCTCAACGACCAGGATCTGCAAGACCGTCGAAGTCCCGGTAACTTCGAAGGACGGACAGCCGCCGGCAGATACCGGTTCGACCGACCGTCATTAATCGATCCGCTGCGGCTTATTTGCCGCCGCCGATCTCCTTCGTCAGGAACTCGTAGAGCAGCGCGGCACGGACCGCATCTTCGCTCCGGTCGGCTCCGACCGAGTGCCCGCCTTCCGTATATTCGTGATAGAAAACCGGGTTGCCGTAGGCCTTGAGCTTTGCGGCCATCTTGCGCGCGTGACCGGGGTGCACCCGGTCGTCCTTCGTCGACAGGTAGAAGAACACCGGCGGGTATTTCACGCCCTTGCGAACGTTCTGATAGGGCGAATATTTCTTGATGAACGCCCAGTCGGCAGGAATGTCGGGATTGCCATATTCATCCATCCAGGACGCGCCCGCGAGCAGGTGCGAATAGCGCTTCATGTCCTCGAGCGGAGAGCCGGCGATCACCGCCGAATAGAGCTCGGGATGCTGGGTCATCGCCACGCCGACGAGCAAGCCGCCGTTAGAACGGCCGGAGATCGCGATGCCATCCTTGCGCGCGACACCGGTGCTGATGAGGTCACGGGCAACCGCCTCGAGATCGTCGAACGCGTTCTGCCGCTTCTCGCGAAGCGCGGCCTTGTGCCAGGCGGGCCCATATTCCCCGCCGCCACGAAGATTGGCGAGAACGAAGGCATTACCGTCCTCGACCCAGAACAGGCCGAGCGGTCCCGACCGGTAAGGTTGCTCGGTCAGGTAGGTCGGCGTCTGGGCGAGGCGGAAGCCGCCGTAGGCGTGGATCAGGGCGCCGGTCGGCCGGGTCACGCCTTTCTTCTGGACCAGGAAATAGGGAATTTTCGTCCCGTCCTTCGACGTCGCGAAATGCTGGCTTACCGTGAATTTCGACGCATCGAACTCCGCCGGGAGCGCCTGAACCGTGCTGACGCCGTTCGGGCCGACCGCGACGAGTGTCGTCGGATCGAGCATGCCTTCAACCGTTGCGAAGGCGATATCCTGCTTGTCTGCGCCGCCGACGAACTGGATCGTGCTCTTGGAAGGCAGTGGCACCTCCTGCCGCGACCAGCTTCCGTCAGCCTGCCTGCGGAACGCGAACAGCTTTCCAGAAACGTCATCGAGCGCCTTGATCCACAGCACATTGTCAGTCGAGCCGACCTGCTCGATGGACTGGCTCACGGTCGGCGCCATCACCAGCGTCGGCTCCGGCTTCTGTCCAGCAAGCATCGTGGCCATGTCGAAGGCGACGACGGTGCCCGGCTGGAACTGGCCGAGCGGGTCGATCAACCTGACGATCGCCTGACCGCCGATGATGGTTTCGAACTCCGCCGTCTCCGGGATTGGCAGTTCGACCAGCTTGCCGTCGGCGGTCAGGACCGAACGCTTGTCGGCATAAAAGCCGATGCCGCGGTCGACTCCGACATAACGCGTGTCGCCGTCCATCACCGCGAACGGGTTCACCGCAATGTCGTCGGGAATGCCCTCGGAAACGAGCTTGGCGGACGTCCATGGCGTTCCGCGCTTCCATAGCTTCACGGTTCGCGGATAGCCCGAACGGGTCGCCGTCGCCTCGCCCTCCACGCGACCGACAAGCAAGGTGTCCTTGTCGATCCAGGTGGCGGTGTTCTTGCCGACGGGAATCGTGAAGCCGTCCGCGACGAACTGGCCGGTCGGGATGTCGAATTCACGGATGACGTCGGCATCGCCGCCACCGGGGCTGAGGGAGACGAGGCAGCGCTGATATTGCGGCGGCAGGCAGTTGGCGCCGTGCCAGACCCAGCTCTTGCCTTCCTTCGCGCCGAGCGCGTCGACATCGATCAGGGTCCGCCACTGCGGCTTTCCGGCGATGTAGGCCGCGAGCGGCGAAATCCGCCACAACCCGCGCTTGTGATCGGCATCGACCCAGTGATTGGCGACCATGTCGCCCATGACATCGTCGGGCATTGCGATCTGGTGCGGGTTGTTGAGGATCGCGAGGGCCCGCTTCCGGTGCTCCTCGTAACCGGGCATCTTGGTGAGGACTGCCTCGGTCCCGGCGTTCCACTTCTTGACCTGGGTCAGCGCCTTCGTGCCGGCGATATTCTCCAGCCACAGATAGGGATCGGTGGTCTGGGCAATTGCGGCGGTGGTGACGAGCGCGGCAGCGGCCACGAAAATGATCTTGCGCAAAGGATAGCCTCCCCGGGATTCGCGCCAACGTGCGAGGTGAGCGGCGTTCAAGTCAACGGCTGCTTCGACGAACGGACTGGCGCCGTCACCGGAACCAATGTCGCGCGGGTCCGCTTCTCCCGACATGCAGGGCGAGGAACGCGCGTGAACCCCACAGCAATCGCGATCAACTGCACGTTGAAGAGCTGCTCGGATCCGCCTTCGTCCACGGACCGGATGATCGGCCTCATCGCCCAGGCACTGAAGACTCACGGCGTGGAGACCTCTGACACGATCAGGATCGCCGAACACGCCATCCCGCCCGGAGTAACCTCCGACGAGGGCCCTGGCGACGCCTGGCCGGATATCCGCAGGCGCATCCTGGCTGCGGACATCCTGATCTTCGGCACGCCCATCTGGCTCGGCCAGCCCTCCAGCCTCGCGAAGCGGGTTCTCGAGCGTATGGACGCATTCTTCAGCGAAATGGACGACCGCGGGCGCAGTCCGGCTTTCGGCAAGGTCGCGGTCGCCGCGATTGTCGGCAATGAGGACGGTGCACATCACGTCACTGCCGAGCTGTTCCAGGCACTGAACGACGTCGGCTGGACGATCCCGCCGATGGGCGCCTGCTATTGGGTCGGGGAAGCGATGCACAAGACCGACTTCAAAGAGTTGAAAGAGGTGCCGAAGATGGTTTGCGAAACCGCCGCCGGAGTCGCGGCAAACGCGGCACATCTTGCCACTCTCCTGAGCGACAGCGGCTATCCGGGTCGCAAAGCGCGGGGATAACCACAGCTTTCGCAATCCTTCATCCCAGCCTTTGACAATGCCATGCTAGCGCAGCAGACGCGCGAATAACCC
>DATMHP010000207.1:0-11085 GCA_035554875.1 Sphingomicrobium sp. | reverse complement strand
GACGGCAGCACTCTCGGGGCTGAGCCAGGCCGCGGGCGTGGTCCTCGCTCCGAAACGCGAAATGCGGCTCAAGCAGTTCAGCCTGGTGCCTTTGTCGCGCGACCGGGCGCTCGCGGTGCTCGTCGGCGTCGAAGGCAATGTCGAGAACCGCGTCGTCTCGCTTGACCCGGGGACCAGCCCGGGCGCGTTCGAGCAGGTCACCAATTTCGTGAATGCCCGCCTTGCCGGAATGACTTTGGCCGAAGCGGAAGCGCGGCTTCGGCAGGAAATCCGCGAGCAGAAGGACGCGATCGATGCAGCAGCGGCGGAGCTGGTCGCCTCCGGCCTCGCCGCCTGGTCGCAGGACCATGAGCGCCGTCCCGTGCTGATCGTTCGCGGCCAGGCGAACCTCATCGACGAAGCCGCCGCGGCAGATCTCGAACGCGTGCGGCGGCTCCTCGACGAGCTCGAAGACCGTCAGGAAATCGCGCGGCTTCTCGAAGGCGCGCGCGACGCTCCGGGATGCCGGATCTTCATCGGCAGCGAGAATCGCATGTTCGCTTTGTCGGGCTCCTCCGTGATCGCCGCGCCCTATCGCGGGAGCCATGGCGACGTGGTCGGCGTTGTCGGGGTGATCGGACCCACTCGGTTGAACTATGCCCGCGTGGTCCCCATGGTGGATTTCACCGCCAAGGCGCTAACGAGATTGATCGGATGATGCAGCACAAAGACGACTTTCCCGACCCTGATGACGGCGAGCCGCTCGACACCGCGGAAGAGGCGGAGGAAATCCGCAGGGAAACCGCCGACCATTCGCCCGAGGTCGCCGAGCACGACCGGCTGACAGAGCTCGAAAAGGCTCTGGAAGAGGCGAACAGCAAGGCGCTTTACGCGGCCGCCGAGGTGCAGAACGTGCGCCGGCGCTTGGAAGCGGAGAAGAGCCAGGCAGCGGCTTATGCCTCCGCGACCTTCGCCCGCGACATGCTGGCCATCAAGGACCACCTCGATCGGGCATTGGCCGCGGTCGGCGAGGAGCTTCGCAACGACAAGGTCGCGAGCAACTTTCTTGCCGGAATCGAATCGACGTCGCGCGAGCTCGACGCAGTGTTCCAGCGCAACGGCGTGACACGAATCGAGGCGCTCGGGCAGCCGCTCGACCCGCACAAGCACCAGGCGATGATCGAAATTCCGACCGATGACGCCGAACCGGGAACGATCGTGCAGGAAATGCAGACCGGTTACATGCTCAAGGACCGGCTCCTGCGTCCGTCGCTCGTCGGGGTCGCGAAAAAGCCGGATTAAAGCCGCTCAGCGGGAAAACACCGCTCCGTGCGGCTTTCCCATCCCCGTCCAGCCGTGCGGCCACTTTCGGCTTGCGAAGCTGAATCCGACTTGTCCGTCCTCATCGCGGAATGCCGCATCGATCGACAGGGCGCCGGTACCTGCGTCGAGCTTCAGAAGATATGTTCGATCGCCCTCCCGTCCTGAAGTAATCACGATTCTGCCGGTCTCCGGGTCCAACCCGGTCCAGTGAGAAGCGTAATCGGGACTGATCACGAGGCGGGAGACTTCCCGCGGATGCGTCCCGTCGCTCATATCGAGAACGATATAGCCGTGAATGTCGGGTACGCTCTGGACGAGATACTGCCCGCTGAAGGTCGGCACGCCGCACCATGTGCCCGGGAATGTATAGACGAGCTGTGCTTTGGGCTGATCGCCTGCGAGACCCGTCACCCGCTCCAGGCCGCACGCCAAAGTCTGGATGTACACCGCGCCGTCCGGGCCGATGCGCGGCTCTTCGGGACTGCTCTGTGCGTAAAGTTCTTCACCAGGGTCGAGGCGGAAAGTCTTGATCAGCTTGAGATCGGACAAGCGCCAGAGCTGTGCGGTGTTCGACCGGAATAGGGCATCATTCGTCATGGGCGAGTTCGTGACGATCACGCGGTCGATGTCCGGCAAAACGGCAAGGCTGTAGGGCTCGAGCGCCGCCTCGGGGAGCGAGGCGTCGGCGCTGCTCCCGGAACGAATGACGTGCCCCGAATTGTCGAGCTCGACGAGGCCGCCGGTGATTGCACCGCTGCGTTCGGTCGCTCCGTCCATCATGTCGCCGTGCATCGGCAGCGCGCCCGATTTGTACTGGAAAGTCGCCAGGACATGGCCGTTTGGGAGTCGGACGAAGCTGTGCGGGAAGGCATAGCCATCCTGGTCGGCAAAGTCGGCCGCGACCTTCGGGTGAAGCGGATCGTTGAGGTTGAAAATGAACGTGCGGCCCGCACCGAAATCATTTGCGAACAGCATTCCGTCGGCCGGCATCGCGTATTCCGTGTGATGCGGCCTGTTGCTTACCTGGTCTGTGGCAACCGACGTCACGAGGTGCCCGTAAGTGGCGGACGAAGGATCGGCGTCGATAACGGCGAGGAAATCCTTGCCCGCGTCTTTTTGATCGCCGCTCCAGACGAACAGGTAATGGCCTGTCTGGCGAACAGTTTGCGAAGTTGCCGGTGTGGTCGCGAAAGCGGCGAGCAGTAGTGCCGCGAGTCTGCCAAACAATGCTGCCTCCCCCGAAGCTTGCCCACAACGGGTGCGCCCGGGGCGGCAGCGGGTCAAGTTAACAGCAATTCTCGCCTTGTCTGCGTGTCGCGCTCAGTGAACCTCGCGGTTCTGGGATTCGCCTTTGGTGGCGAGGCTGAACCGTGGTTCCTCCTTGACCTCGCCGAACAGCCGCGCTGCCGCGTAGCGGCCGACTTCGGGTCCATGCTTGAACCCGTGACCTGAGCCCGCGCCGAGAAGCAGCACATTCTTCAGCTGCGGGTGGATGTCGATCAGGAAATCGCCGTTCGAGCTGTTCTCATACTGGCAAACCCTCGACTCGGTGAGTGGGGCGCCCTTGAGAAGCGGAAAGCGGCGGTCGCGATATTCGACGATTTCCGCGAGCGCCGCTTCGGTCGGCTTGCGGCTCTGCGTGTCAGGATCGACGACTGGGCCATGAACGTCATGCGCGAATTTGACTCCCCGGCTTTCGAGGTCGGGGAAGCCGTAGAAGATGTCGCCGTTGTTGAAATCGGCCCAGCCCGGCATCGCGGCGGGTTGGAAGCGTTTGTCGCCCGCTGGCGGCGCGAAGAAGAACACCTCCTGCCGCGTCGGCACGATCCGCCCGCCGATGACGGTCGGGAACAGCTTCGGCATCCAGGGCCCTAGCGCGAACACGAAGCGGTCCGCGAAGAGATCGTCGCCGGACGCGAGATGGACGGACTTCAGCTCCCCGTTGTCTCCGCGCGGCGGAAAGGCGAGGCCGAGGCGATATTCGCCGCCCGCGCGGACGAAACGGTCGACCAGGGTCTGCACAGCGCGCCGCGCCATAAGGGCGCCGAATTCCGGTTCGTGGAGCCCCACGGTGATCCCATCGAAATCAATCATCGGGAAGCGCTTCGCCATCTGCGCACGATCGAGCACCTCGGTCGGCAGCCCGATCTGTTTGTGCGCGGCGATGCTGTCGCGGACGTAGGGTTCTTCGGTCGGAAAGAAGAACAGGATCCCCGCCTGGATCAGGATCGGGAGACCGGAGACGGCGCTCAGCGCTTTCCATTGCGGAAGGGATTCCGCCGCCATGCGCGTGTAGATCGCGTCCTTGCCGTAGGCCGCGCGGGTCAGGCGCGATTCGCCGCCCGATGACGCCCGCGCATTGGCCGGGCCCCAGGCATCGACGAGCGTGACCCGGTAGCCCGCGTTCAGCAGATGATGAGCAGTCCAGGCGCCGAACACTCCGGCGCCGATCACCGCCACATGGTCGTTGCGCTTCACCACATTCGCCCTCGCTGCACCGCCCAAAACGGCAGCGCCGCCCGCCCCGATAAGGAGCGAGCGGCGCGTTATCGACATTGGCGGCTCGGCCGGAGCTTCGCCGCCTTTGCTCATCCGCCGAATTTCTGGCGGAAGGTCAGGCCGATGATCCGCGGCTGACCGACGTTGAAGCCGAGCCGCGCACGTCCGCCGCGCTCGCGGTCGAACGACAGGATCGGGTTCTCGTCGAACACATTGTTGACATAGGCGACCAGCTCCATGCCGCTGTCGAACTTCCACCCGACCGACAGGTTGACGAGGTCGTACGCCGGCAGCTTCAGGTTGAGGATGGTCGTTGCGTCCGCCGGCTGGCCGTTGAACGGCAGGCCGTGGACGAAGGTGCGCGGATTGTCCTCCTGGTCGCCCGGCTGCGTAAAGCGGCTGCCGACGTGCTGGTAGGAGGCGTTGACGTACCAATCCGACCGGTCGTTGAACCGCTGCGTGTAGGTCGCCGTCGCCGCCATCTGGAACTTCGGCACCGTCGGCAGGCGATTGCCGTCGCGGATGCCGGTCCGCTCCGCCAGGATCGGGTTGTCGATCGTCGAGTCGAACTGCGAGTCGACGTAGCTACCCGCTAGCGACAGATCGAGGCCCGGCATCGGCCGCGCCGAGAACTCCGCCTCGACACCGGTCGTGTGTGCTTTCGGAACGTTGAACACGAGGCGCGACGAGCAGCTTCCCGCATCGACGGTCACCTGCAGGTTCTTAATGTCCGTGTGGAACACCGCGGCGTTGAAGGTGATCGGGCCCTTCGAATATTTGACACCGCCTTCGTAGTTCCACAGCGACTCATCCTTGTAGCTTGCCGACTGGAACGGCGTGTAGATGACCTTGTCCTCGGCGTTGCACAGGAGGATGTTCAGCGGATCGTTGATGCCGCCGAGACGGAAGCCTTTCGCCGCCTGGATGTTGACGCTGAGGTTCCGGTTCGGCTCCCACGTGCCGATGACGCGCGGGCTGAAGCCGTTAGACTTCGTCTTGTCCCCGAGGCGGGTGTCGCCGTTCGAGAACAGGCCGCCCGAGATGAAGTCGCGCGTTTCCTTGAAGTCGTACCAGCGCCCGCCGGCCGTCAGCTTGAACTGGCCGACCTTGTAGCTTCCCTCGCCGAACGCCGCCGTCTGCTTGATCACGTAAGGAAGATCGGAATTGTACGGCGAATCCGGGCCGAACCCGTTCGACACGGCCGCCGAAG
Source organism: Sphingomicrobium sp. (assembly GCA_035554875.1). Lineage (GTDB taxonomy): Bacteria > Pseudomonadota > Alphaproteobacteria > Sphingomonadales > Sphingomonadaceae > Sphingomicrobium. Next base: position 6,074 of record DATMHP010000207.1, on the reverse strand, counting down.
TTCCGGCACCAAAGGCCGCATCGACGAACGCATCATAGCCCGGGGTCGGGAGCCGCTGCTCGTAGTTGCGGTCCACGTGCGAATAGAATCCGCCGAACACCCACTGGAACGGACCGCTGCCCGTCGAAGCGAGCCGCACTTCCTGCGTGAACTGCTTGAGCTTCGTCGTGTCGCGCAGGTTCGACGGCAGGTTCACGGCCGCGTCCGGGAAGCCGAGGTCCACCGACACCGATCCCGTCAGCGCCGACGCATCGCGGCTCACCAGGATGTCGCGATGGATGTAGCTGGTGATCGAAGTCAGCTCGGCAGGGCCGAAATCGTAGCTCGCTGTGAGGTCCGCGATGGTTGTCTTGTCGTGGAATTCTTCGCGCAGGAGCAGATATTGCTCACGCTCGTCGAGATGGAGCGGCGGCACCGTGAAGTCATTGGCGTACATGTTGTACACCTCTTCGCGGTTGAAGCCGTTGGCCTTTGCTTCCTGGTAGACAATCCGCGGAGTGATCTTCAGCTCCGGCACCGGCTCCCACAGGATCGAGAAGCGCCCGCCGATCCGCGAGCCGTCATTGACGTTCTTGCCGCCTGCCGGCCCGAAGGCGTCGATGAACCCGCCGAAATGAGTCCCGTAGGCGACTGCGCGTGCAGCCGCGGTCCGTCCAAGCGGAATGTTGACCGCGCCTTTCAGGCTGTAGCCGAGGTCGCCTTCGGCCACTGTGTTCACATTGGCTTCGACCATTCCCTCGGTGACGCCGATCTTCGGCTGGTTCGTGATGTAGCGGATGGTGCCGCCCACCGAGCCCGAGCCGAACAGGGTGCCCTGCGGCCCGCGCAGGGTCTCCACGCGGTTGAGGTCGAACAGGTCGAGATCCGGAGTGAACAGCGACAGCGAGATCACCGACTCGTCGAGGTAGACGCCGACCTGTTCCTTCACGCCCGGCTGGTCGCGGACGATCTGGCCGGCGGAGACGCCGCGCACGGAAACCTGGCTCTGTCCCGGCCCAAGGTTCTGAACCGTGAGGCCCGCGACGTTGCGGGCGATCGCTTCGAGCGAGTTGGCGTTCGCGCGCTCGATGTCTTCCTGAGTCTGCGCGTTCACCGAAAACGGGACATCCTGGATCGTCGACGCTCGCTTGGTGGCGGTGACGATGATGTCGGCATTGTTTTGAGCGACCGGCGGCTGGTTCGCCTGCTGGGCAACTTGCTCCTGCTGGGTAGCGCCGACGTCGCCCTGTTGCGGCTGTGCAAGGGCCGGCGTTGCGATCGCGGCCGCCGCGGTTGTGACGAGCAGATAGGAATGAATGCGCATGTTGAGCCCCTCCTTTGCGCTTGACGAAGTGAGGCTAGCCGCAACCGAATAGGTAACAAGTTGTAACGCTGCCGAATCGGTGTTTCGTTTTTGGCTGTTGCCGGGCGGCAACATTAACGGCTGTTTCGAGCAACTTTGTTGTCAACTTCCATCAAAAAGGAAGCAGCGTACGCGGAGGTGCGAAAACATTCGCGCCGTGCTCCGCCAGGAAAATGTGGCGGACGATCTCTGCCTGCTGCTCCAGCCCGTAGCGGCGGAACGGACGGCCCGGCACGAGCCTGTAGCGGTATCGGCAGAACGGATGACGGGCGAGCGGCAGATAGAATCGGCCGCCCTTCTGCGCCTGCCAGACGTGGGTCAGCTCGTGGATGAAAAAGCCTTGCGCATGCAGCGGCTCTTTCGAGAAATCTTCCGACCAGCCCCCGCCGTCCGGGTGGAAATAGATATTGCCCATCGGCGCCATCGCGCTCCGGCGCGGCTGCAGCGCCCACCATTTCCCGCGCACGAGCTTCACCCGCGAATAATCGATCGCATCGCGGAATATCGTCCGCGCCAGCGCGATTTCGCCGGAGGTGAGGGAGCGGGATGTCTTGTCACGCATTGCAGCAGGCAACGCAGCTAGCGCGTGGCGGCCAGACTTGCGAGCAGCCACCTGCGCCGCTAGGGCAGCGCAAAACCAACACGTGGAGGAAAGCCCAATGAGCGAGACTGCCGACCGGGTGAAGAAAATCGTCGTCGAGCATCTCGGAGTCGAGGCGGAAAAGGTGACGCCGGAAGCGAGCTTCATCGACGATCTCGGCGCCGACAGCCTCGACATCGTCGAGCTGGTCATGGCCTTCGAGGAAGAGTTCAACGTCGAGATTCCGGACGACGCCGCCGAGAAGATTTCGACGGTCAAGGACGCGACCGACTATATCGATCAGCACCAGGGCTGATCCCGGGGGCTCACGCCGCCCGGATCTGCCGACGTGCGGCACGAACGGCTTCCCGAACAAAAGCGGGGGGCCGTTTGTTTTTGAACTGACGGAGAACGAATCATGCGCCGTGTCGTCGTGACAGGTCTGGGGCTGGTGACGCCGCTTGGTGGCGACGTCGAAACCAGCTGGCGCAACATCATTGCGGGCAAGAGCGGCGCCGGAGCGATCACCCGGTTCGACGCCAGCGACCAGAAGTGCCGCATTGCCTGCGAGGTGAAGCCCGCCGACCATGAATATGGCTTTGATCCGGGCAAGCGCGTCGATCACAAGACGCAGCGCCAGGTCGATCCCTTCATCGTCTACGGCCTCGATGCGGCGGGGCAGGCGATCGAGGACGCCGGGCTTACCGAAATGGACGAGCAAACTCGGCTTCGCGCCGGAGTCTCCATCGGCTCGGGCATCGGCGGCCTTCCCGGAATCGAGAAGGAGAGCGTCAATCTCCACGAGAACGGGCCGGGCCGGGTCAGCCCGCATTTCGTCCACGGGCGCCTGATCAACCTCATCTCGGGCCAGGTCTCGATCAAATACGGGCTGATGGGCCCGAACCATGCGGTCGTCACCGCCTGCTCGACCGGCGCCCATTCGATCGGCGATGCCGCCCGCATGATCAAGGACGGCGACGCTGACATCATGCTCGCGGGCGGCGCGGAGGCGACCATCTGCCCGATCGGGATCGCCGGCTTTGCGCAGGCGCGCGCACTGTCGACGAACTTCAACGACGAGCCAACGCGGGCCAGCCGCCCGTACGACAAGGATCGTGATGGCTTCGTCATGGGCGAGGGCTCGGGCGTGGTCGTGCTCGAGGAATATGAGCACGCCAAGGCACGGGGCGCGAAAATCTACGCCGAAGTGATCGGCTACGGCCTGTCGGGCGACGCCTACCACGTCACCGCGCCGCACCCGGAAGGCTCGGGCGCTTACCGGTCGATGGAAATGGCGTTGAGGAAATCGGGCCTGCAGGCGTCCGACATCGATTACATCAACGCCCATGGCACCTCGACACCGCTCGGCGACGAGCTGGAGCTGGGCGCGGTTCGCCGCCTGTTCGGCAACGCCATCGGGACGCTGTCGATGAGCTCCACAAAGTCCGCGATCGGGCACCTGCTCGGCGGCGCGGGCGCGGTCGAGAGCATCTTCTGCATCCTTGCCATGCGCGACCAGATCGCTCCGCCGACGCTGAACCTCGACAATCCGAGCGAGGGCACGGAAGGCGTCGACCTCGTCCCGCACAAGGCGAAGGAGCGGAAGATCCGCGCGGTGCTGAACAACAGCTTCGGCTTCGGCGGGACCAACGCCAGCCTGATCATGAAGGCGGTCGACTGATGGTCCGGCGTCCCCGCCGCAAGCGGGGGCACAGCCCAATGGGCCGGCTGTTTCGGTGGGGCATCGCGGCGGTAATCATCGCCGCGCTCGTGACGATTTATCTTCTGTGGTGGAGCGCCGGTCCCAAGCCAGGTCCGCACGACATCGTCGTCGCCGAAGGCTCGACGCTCAGCACGGTCGCGGACCAGCTCGACAAGCAGGGCGCGATTCCCGGCAATGCGACGACCTTCCGGGCAATGGCGAAGCTGTTCGGGTCGAGCGACCCGATCCAGGCCGGCGAGTTCCAGATCCCCCAGGGCATGAGCGCCTCGGGAATCCTTGACCTCCTGCAGCACGGCAAGCCGCTGCAGCGGCTGATCACCGTCACGGAAGGAATGCCCTCGATCATCGTCGCCGAGAAGCTTGCCGCGAACCGCTACCTGACCGGGCCGCTGCCGCCAATGCCGGAAGGATCGCTGCTCCCCGACAGCTACAGCTATGATCGCGGCGACACCCGCGCCGAGGTCGTGAAGCGAATGCAGCAGGCGATGGTGAAGACGCTGGCCGCGCTTTGGCCGAAAAACACCGGCCGCTGCCCGCTTGCCAGCAAAGAGGATGCGGTGACCCTCGCCTCGATCGTCGAGAAGGAGACCGGCAAGCCCGCCGAGCGGCGGATGGTCGCGGGAGTCTATTGCAACCGGCTGCGCATCGGCATGAAGCTCGATGCCGATCCGACAATCATTTACCCGATCACCAAGGGCAAGCCGCTCGGGCGCCGCATCAAGAGGTCGGAGGTCCACTCGGACGATCCATACAACACCTATACCCACGCAGGACTTCCGCCCGGCCCGATCGCCAACCCCGGAAAAGCGAGCATCGAGGCGGTCCTGAACCCCGCGGACACTAAGGCGCTCTACTTCGTCGCCGACGGGACCGGCGGGCATGTTTTTGCCGAAACGCTCGCGGAGCAGGCGGCCAACGTGAAGCGTTGGTACGCCATTCGCCGAGCGAGAGGAGAGATGTGAGGAACAGGGGAATTGCGCGTGGCCGGATGTTCGTCGGCGGGTTCCTGTTGTTCGCTGCGGCGATCGTCTGGGGAACCGGCTTCCTCACCACGCCGCACGGAGACACGGTAGCGGCCGGCACCGAGCACGTGCGCTCGGTCGTCGTCATCTATCTTCGCAACGTCGCGCTGGCGACGATCTTCCTCGCTGCCATCTCCGCTTGGCTTCTGTTCCCGACACGCCGTCCGCGAGCGCCGCGGCGCGATTGGGCGATCGGCGCCCTGATCGTCGTCCTGATCGCCAGCAGCCTTTACGAGCTGTTCTGGCTACACAGCATCGTCAGCTAGGAGGCGTTTGGCGTTTCGACGCACCTATCCGGCCTTGCTGTCATAGTGCCGGAAAACGTCCATGAAGCCCGGCACCGTGTCGGTGCGATTCCAGTCCCGCTGAAGCTCGCAATAAAGCTGCGCCCGGCTGATCAGGACTGCTCCCGCCTGTTCGATCCGCCGAAGTGCGGCTTCGTGCGCGGTCACGGAGGTTCCGCCCACCGCATCGGTCACCGCATAGACCTCATACCCTGACCGCAGAGCGTCCAGCGTGGGGAAGGTGAGGCATGCCTCGGTCCACAATGCGGTCATGACCAATTTTTTGCGATCGGTAGCTTCGACGGCCTGCCGGAATTCGGTGTCTTCCCAGGCATTGATCGTGGTGCGGTCATAGACGGGCGTGTCGCCCAGAACCTTCATGAGAGGATCGATCGTCGGCTTGTTCCGGCCGGTCGAGACGTTGACGGTCGAGAGAATGACCGGAAGCTTGTAATTCATCGCCGCCTTGGCGGTGCTGACGATGTTGAAGACGAGCTCGCCCTGATCCATCGAGCGGATGGAGCTGACCTGGACCGGTTGATAATCGATCACGATGAAGGCCGCGTTCTGGGGGGTCAGGAGCTGATCCGTGACCGGGTCCCGCCTTCGTTCGCTCGTCATCGAACTCCTCCGTAACCGTTTGGCGATCCGCTGCTATGAATGCGCCAGAGCTTCGCTCCTGACGTAGCCGACCCGCCGGTCCGCTCCGGCATAGCCCCACGCCCAGCCGAGACTGTTGTCGAGCATGTCGAACGCGTCGCCTGACTGAAGCTCCGCAATGGGCGGTGAATTGTCATTGGGCTCCGCGCGCAGCGGCGCGGAGGCGGCCATGACTCTCGGAAGCGGCATTGCGTAGTGCGACGCGATCACGCGGCCGGCGAGCGCGATGTCGGCAAGGTCCTTGCGATAGGCGTGCGTCGTCGGGTCCGGGTGCTCCGACGGGCCGCTGAGCGCAAACTCAGCGGTGGTGGGCGAAAGCTGCCTGTCCGATGACCGGCCGGCTGGCCGCTGAGGCTCGGTCGCTCTCGCGGAGGTTGTGCTTGAAGCCTTCAAGGAATTCCGCCCCGTCCTTGGTCCGGACGACGAACACGTTGCGGCGGTCGTCCTGGTCCCTCTCGCGGCG
>DATMHP010000206.1:0-4347 GCA_035554875.1 Sphingomicrobium sp. | reverse complement strand
ATCGCCAACGACATCCGCCTGATGGGCTCGGGCCCGCGCTGTGGGATCGGGGAGTTGAAGCTTCCGGAAAACGAGCCCGGGAGCTCGATCATGCCGGGCAAGGTCAACCCGACCCAGTGCGAGATGCTGACGATGGTCGGCGCGCAGGTGATGGGCAACCACGTCGCCGTCACTATCGGCGGTCTCCAGGGCCACCTCGAGCTCAACGTCTTCAAGCCGCTGATCGGCGCCAATGTCATCCGCTCGATCAACCTGCTCGCGACCGGAATGGACAGCTTCTGCAAGCGCTGCCTCGAAGGGCTCGAGCCTGACGTGAAGCGGATCGAGCAGTTGATGAACGAGTCGCTGATGCTGGTGACCGCGCTCGCGCCGGAGATCGGCTATGACAAGGCCGCGGAGATCGCCAAGCACGCGCACAAGACCGGGAAGACCCTCAAGGAAGCCGGACTCGAGCTCGGTCACATCGACGAGGCAACCTTCGACCGTGTCGTGAAGCCGGAGACGATGGTCGGGCGCTAGGCTTAGAAGCCGACGTTCAGCCGGACGCCGATATTGTCCATTCCCGGGTTCTGCTTGCCGAAGATCTGGGCGTGGCTCAGGTGGATCCAACTCGCCTCGGCGGTAATTCGCGGCGCGACCTGAACCCCGATGCCGAGCTCCGGCTCGAATAGCACGCGCGAGCCGAACTCGATCTTGTTGTTGTCCGGGTTTTCGAAATCGGCCGCCGAACCGTTGTGGATCGCAATCCCGAGGCCGGGCCGGATATAGACCTGTCCGCCGAACTTCGCCGACAGGCCGACGGCCGCATAGCTGGTGTTCCCGGCGCTGTTGAGCGCACCGAAGACATAGGGCTGCAGGTCCGCGCCGATGACGCGGGCGATGCTGTTTCCTCTGAGGCCGAGCTGGAGATCGACGCCATTCTCTGTGTGGCCGTCGAGGGTCAGCGGCGTGTCGACATTATGCGCGTAGAGGCCGCCGAAGACCTCGCCTGCGGAAGCCGAAGTCGGCACGGCCGCGATCGCGAGGCCGGCACAAAGCCCGATTGAAAGTTTTCGCACGTCCGTCTCCAGTGAAGCTCGGGCGTTCAATGCTTTAGCTAGCCTTTCGTGCCGCTTAACCGCCGGCCTGCCACGTCCGGATTGCGTCGCTCGGGGCGACCAGCATCCAGACGTTCAGCGCTAGGTTGTCGCGGATGACGAGGAGCGGAACGAGCTCGAGAGCAAGCAGGAGGGCGATGCCGCCCCACAGCGGGAGCTTGCGGGCGGCGAGGAAGCCGACCGCCATCATGACGATGTCGCTGAGCGAATTGATGACGGAGTCGCCCGTATAGCCGAGCGCTGCGGTTGCGGTGCGGTAGCGGTCGATCACCATCGGCGTATTCTCGACGATCTCCCACGCGCACTCGATGAGGAGCGCGAACAGGAAGCGCCGCTCGACCGGCGTGCGGCGGGCGATCAGCCACAGGATCGCGTAGAACAGGAGCCCGTGGACGACATGGCTGGCGCTATACCAGTCGGCCAGCATCTGGCTCTGCGTCGGTCCGACCGGCCCCCACAGCACCACAGTCCCGCAGGTGCAGATCGGCGGCCGATCCATCAGCAGGAGGACCGCCGCGGCCGCGGCGAAGATGACGAGCGCTGCGATCGCTGCGCGGGAACGGCGGGTCATGCTTCTTGCGTAGCAGAGTCGCGGCGCTTGCAAAGAACCGCTGTTGGGCTGACACACGCGCCCATGATCCGCGTGTACGGTCCGGGATGCGATGGGGAGGTCGTCGACGCCTCCAGCGAAAAAATTCCACTCGCGGCGAAATGGATCGATCTCGAGGAGCCGACGCGTGACGAGGAGCTGCTCGTCGAGCGATGCCTCGAAGTCGCGGTGCCGACGCCGGCGGAAATGGCCGAGATCGAGCCGTCGAGCCGGCTCTATGTTCGCGACGACGCGCTCTACATGACGATCAGCGCGCTTTACGGCGTCGAAGACGGGACCCCGGCCAGCGCCCCCATCGGATTCGTCCTGACGGAACGGCGGCTGGTGACCGTCCGCTACGTCACGCCAAAGCCGGTCCGCGTCTTTTCGGAGAATGCGCGGCGTGAGCCTGAGCTCGCCGCCGACGCCCTCACCGCCATCGGCGGGCTGCTCGATGCGATCGTCGACCGCCTCGCGGACGAGCTGGAGAAAGTGGGTGCCGAGATCGAGAAAATTTCCAGCCACATCTTCTCGCCGACGGTCGATGCGCGGCGGATCCCGGCTGCGAAGTTGACCGCTTTGCTGACGAGGATCGGCAAGACGCAGCAGCTGCTCGCGAAAATCCGTGAAACCCAGACGAGCACCAACCGGGCGCTAACCTTCCTCAGCGGGACTCCGCAGCTGAGGTCACGCAAGGCGGCCGATGCGCGCGAGCATATCGCGAGCCTGACGGCGGACACGGTTTCCCTTGGAGACCACAGCATCTTCCTCGCCAATCATCTCTACTTCCTGCTCGACGCCTCGGTCGGGCTGATCAGCATCGAGCAGAATGCGGCGATGAAGCTGTTTTCCTGGGCAGCGCTCATCTTCCTGCCGCCGACCCTGATCGGGTCGATCTACGGGATGAACTTCCGGCACATGCCGGAACTGCAGTGGTATCTCGGCTATCCGATGGCTTTGACGCTGATGGTCGCCAGCGCGGTGCTTCCGCTCTGGTACCTGAAGAGGCGGGGCTGGCTCTAGGCTTCGATCGGGTCGGCGGCGGGGACGCCGATTTCGACCTCGATGGGTGCAGCCTTTCTGCGCGCAAGCGCGGCATAAGCAAGGGCAAGCTGTCCCGCGACCTCGGTATCTTCGCTCTCCTCGCGCCGGAAAGCGGCCGCCCTGGCCTCGGCTGCGCGTTGGCGGAAATAATCGCGGTCGTGAGTCATTCGCGTCCCCTGTCTTTCCGAGCAATTAACCTTCTACCGGCGTTCGGCCCCCAACGGGAGTCGCGCCGGCTCAACCCATCCCGACTCCGTATCGACCGAACGCACGCGTAACGAGTAAACAGAAGTTTCAGCACGCTTGGGCCTTTTTGAGGAGGCGCCGTGAACGAGACGCCAGACAGCACGCCGGCCCATCAGCTGGAGGTCGCCACGACTCACGCCAAGCGCAGGATCGAGCTTGGGCTCGGGCGGCTCGGCCCCGGCCTCATCACCGGCGCCGCCGACGACGACCCGAGCGGCATCGCCACTTATTCCCAGGCCGGCGCCCAGTTCGGGCTCAACATGCTCTGGACCCTGGTGCTCACCTATCCGTTGATGGTGGCGGTGCAGGTGATCAGCGGCCGCATCGGGCGGGTTACCGGAAAGGGTCTGGCCGCCAATCTGGTTGAAACCGTCCCCCAATGGACCGTCGTCGCGCTCGTCCTGTTTCTGTTCGTCGCCAACACCATCAATATCGGAGCGGACATTGCGGCGATGGGCGCGGCGGCCGAGCTTCTGGTGGGGTCTGGCGCCACTCTTTTCACGATCGTTGCGGCTGCCGCGTCGCTCGCCCTGCAGGTGTTCGTGCCCTACCACCTCTACGTCCGCTACCTAAAATGGCTGACCCTGGTGCTGTTCGCTTATGTCGGCGTCGTCTTCGCGGTCCACATTGACTGGGCCGAGGTCGCGCTCCGGGTCGTTGCTCCGCACGTCCAGTTCTCCGCCGACTGGATCACCGTCGTCGTCGCCGTCTTCGGGACGACGATCAGCCCCTACCTCTTCTTCTGGCAGACCGCTGAGGAGGTCGAGGAGATGGAGCTTCACCACCAGCCCGACCTCAACCACATGCCCCGCGAAGCGGCGCGCAGGCAGCTTCGGCGGCTCGGGATCGATACGTTCACCGGGATGGCAATCTCCAACCTGATTGCCTTCTTCATCATCCTGACGACGGCCGTAACCTTGAACCAATCGGGGACCACCGACATCCAGACGGCGGAGCAGGCCGCGCAGGCGCTCCGCCCGATCGCCGGGCCGCTGGCCTTCGTCCTGTTCAGCTTCGGGATCATCGGCACCGGCTTCCTCGCGGTGCCGGTGCTCGCGGGATCGTGCGGCTATGCCGTTTCTGAAGCCTTCGGGCTGCCCAAGGGACTCGAGAAGACCCCGCGTGAGGCGAAGACTTTCTACGGCGTCATCGTCGCCGCGACCGTGATCGCCGTTGCGGTCGTCTTTTCGCCGATCAGCCCGATCAAGATGCTGTTCTGGAGCGCGGTCATAAACGGGGTCGTCGCGGTCCCGATCCTCGCCGCGATGATGATCCTCGCCCGCCGCCACCAGCAGATCGGCGCCTACGTCTGCAACCGTTGGCAATGGATCTTCGGCTGGGCCGCGACGGGGGTCATGGCGGCTGCCGTGG
>DATMHP010000205.1:0-5059 GCA_035554875.1 Sphingomicrobium sp. | reverse complement strand
TCTTCGAGACGGCCGAGGCCGGCATAGAGCCAGGTACCGCCGAGCGATTTGTCGACCGCGATGCTGGTCCAGCGATAGGGCGAGTCCGTCGCGCTGGTCGGGACATCGGTCCAGACTTTGCCGGTTTCGCCGGACAGCGTGAGCGCCACCGGTCCGAGATTGTGCCGGACCGCAATGCTGCCCTCGCGCTTCGCCGCGAAACCGGGATTGCCTGCAACGTCCTTGGCGATGAGGAATGCGCCGGACTGGGCGCCGGTGAGCTCCCGCTCCATTGCCTTGGCGCCCTCGGCAAAACCGAATGCAGCGGCGGTCTTGTTGTCGAGCCGCGCGATCGCGGCGCCGGCGATCAGCCGCGCCTTGCGTGCATCCTCCGGCCCGATTCCAAGATTTTCGAGAGCAAATCCCTGCTGGAGGTCATGCCGTTCCGCCACGGTCATCGCGATGGTCAGCGGACCCGAGGAAACGCTGTTCACGCGGATGCCGCTCTGGATCGCCTGGCTCAGCGGATGATCCAGCTCGGCCTGATGGAGCGTCTTCGCGAGGTCGAGAACGAATGCGCGGTCATAACCGTCGAGGATGACGGCACCGAAGGACTCGCCGCCCTGCCCGTCGCCCGCGGCCGGCGGAAGATCGCCGTTGTCGCTGGTGCTCACTGCGACCTTGCTGTCGGCGAGGCTGGTGGTGCCGATCGGCTGGAAGGCCGCAGCAATGTTCAAGGCGCCACGGCCGTAAGTGGAGTCGACGCCGGCAGTCCCGAGATCGGTTGCCGATTTGAACAGGATGTCGACGATCTGCGCGCCCGACAGGTTGGGGAACGCCTGGGCCAGCAGGGCGACTGCGCCCGATATCGTCGGAGCGGAGAAGCTGGTGCCGGACCAGAAGTATTGCGTACCCGTATTGTCGGGGGCACGGTCATTCACGCCGACCGCCATCAAATAGAAGCTGGCGCCACTTCCCGCCCTGTCGGAGAAATCCGCGATCGTCTTGTTGTCGGTGTTGAGCGCGCCGGCGATGATCACCTTTCCGGCAAACTGCACAGCCGGTGTCAGCGCAAACGGGTCGGGGTTCGGAGTTCCGTCGTTGCCCGCCGAAATGACGAGGACGATACCGGCATTCACGGCGCGCTGCATGGCCGCGATGAGTATCGAACCCGGCTGCGAACCGCCGAGCGACAGGTTGATGACCTTCGCCCCAGCTATCCGCGCGTTATCGATACCGACCGCAATCGCGTCATCCGCAAAGGAGCAGCCGTCGTCGGTCTTGCAGCTTCCAGGCGTGTCGGCGCGCTGGGAGATGATCGTCGCATCGAACGCCACGCCCATCGTGTTCTGGTCGTTCCGCGCCGCGGCGGCGACGGCGGAGACCGCGGTTCCATGCCCGCCTTCGTCGCTGACTCCGCGCTGGCCGTAGACGTCCCCGCTCAGTGGGTCGATCTTGCCAGTGAATTCGTTCAGCTTCGGATTGATGCCGCTGTCGACCACTCCGATCTTGATGCCTTTGCCGGTCGCACCCTTGTTGTAGGCGGCGATTGCATTTGCAGCGACCGCATAATTGGACGCCTGATACTCGGCCGTATCGAAATTCGTCCCCGGCGGAGGAGGAGTCGGTGTCGGAGTCGGAGTGGGGGTCGGCGTCGGTGTCGGGGTCGGGGTGGGTGTCGGCGTTGGCGTGGGCGTGAACGGCAAAGGCGCCGGGCGATCGCCGCCACCGCCGCCGCAGGCGGAAACTGCAAACGCAAGTGACACGGCGAGCGCGCTGCTTGCCCACAAGCGACTGTTCATTATCCCCTCACTCCCACTCAAGTCGCTGAAATATAACAGCTTCCCTTGATTCGCATATGTGCCACGAAAGCTTTCATTTTGCTGAAGATGGTTAACCCGCTAAGCGGCGGCCCGACAATGGACCCGCGCTTCTCCCACATAGAAAACTGGATTTTCGATCTCGACAACTGCCTCTATCCGGCGTCGGCAGGCCTGTTCGAGCTGATCGACGAGCGCATGGGAGCATATATCCAGCACTTGCTCTCCTGCGACCCGGTTGAAGCGAGACGCGTCCAAAAGCATCATTTCCACACGCACGGAACGACTCTCGCGGGACTTATGCAAGAGCATGGAGTCGATCCGAATGATTTCCTGGAGAAGGTGCACGCGATCCCGCTCGACCGGATCCAGGCGGACGAGAGGCTCGGCGAGGCGCTTCAGCGGCTGCCCGGCCGCAAGTTCGTCTTCACCAACGGGGATGCGTCTTATGCCCGCCGGGTGCTCGACGCGATCGGCATCGGCGAGCGCTTCGACGACCTGCACGACATCCACGCCAGCAGCTATCGGCCCAAGCCCGACCCGCATGGCTACGAATTGCTGTGCCGGCGGTTCGATATCGATCCGCGAACGGCCCTTCTCGCCGACGACATGGCTGCGAACCTGAAGCCAGCGAAAGCGCTCGGGATGACGACCATATGGGTCGACAACGGCTCCGAGCGCGGTACTCACGGGCACGGCGACTTCATCGATGAGCGGATCGAAAGCGTCAGCGACTGGCTTGTTGAGATAATCGGGGGAAAGAATGGTCTCTGAGTTCGAGCAGGCGATCGACGCCGCGTGGGAGCAGCGGGATTCGTTCGGCCCGAAGACCGGAGGCGACGTGCGCCGCGCCGTCGACGCAGCAATCGCAATGCTCGATTCCGGACAGGCGCGCATCGCCGAAAAGAGCGGGGACGGCTGGATCGTCCACCAATGGCTGAAGAAGGCGGTGCTCCTGTCCTTCCGCCTCAACCCGATGGAGGCAATCGAGGGGGGTCCCGGCGGCGCGCACTGGTGGGACAAGGTGCCATCCAAGTTCGCCGGTTGGGGCGAACAGCAGTTCCAGGCCGCGGGCTTCCGCGCCGTTCCCGGCTGCATCGTCCGCCGCGGCGCCTATGTCGCTCCCGGCGCGGTGCTGATGCCGAGCTTCGTCAACATCGGCGCCCATGTCGGCAAGGGCGCGATGATCGACACCTGGGCTACGGTCGGGAGCTGCGCCCAGATCGGCCGCAACGTCCACATCTCCGGAGGCGCGGGTATCGGCGGAGTCCTCGAACCCCTGCAAGCCGGCCCGGTAATCATCGAGGACGATTGCTTCATCGGAGCGCGGGCGGAGGTCGCCGAAGGCGTCGTCGTCGAGCAGGGATCGGTGCTGTCGATGGGTGTGTTTCTCGGTGCGTCGACCAAGATCGTCGAGCGCGCGACCGGTGAAATCTTCTACGGCCGGGTTCCGGCTTATTCGGTCGTCGTTCCCGGCGCGCTGCCGTCCGAACATGGTGGGCCCGCGCTCGCCTGTGCCGTCATCGTCAAGCGCGTCGACGAGCGCACCCGGTCCAAGACGAGCATCAACGAACTGCTCAGGGATTAATAAGCCCAGCTTATCGCATTCGCGGGCGCATTTGTTGGCGGGCACAGCGATGTAACCCCTACATCCGCGCGGTCATGAAGCCGATCCATCCGCAAGCGTTTGACCGCAACCAGACGGAAGCCGAAGCGGCCGCCGGCGGCCAGAACGCGCCGATGATCCGTATCCAAATGAACCGCAGCGACTGGCTGATCATGCTCGGCCTGGCCCTGATCTGGGGCAGCGCCTTCTTCTTCATCAGCGTCGCCGTCCACGCGATCCCGCCGCTCACCTATGTCTGGCTCCGGCTCACCATTGCGGCGTCCGGTCTATGGCTGTTCCTGTGGTGGAAACGCGATCGCATCGCTCTCCCGCGCAGCGTCTGGGGCTCGATCTTCCTGCTGGCGCTGCTCAACAATGCCCTGCCCTTCGCTCTGTTCGGGTGGGGCCAGACGCACATCGCCAGTGGGCTCGCATCGATCCTCAACGCGACGACGCCGATCTGGGGCGTCGTGGTTGCCCATTTCCTGACCAATGACGAGCGGATGACTCCGGCGAAGGTCGGCGGAGTGCTGCTCGGCTTCGGCGGCGTCGCGACCATGATCGGTCCGGCGCTGATTTCGAACATCGGTACCGATGGCCTCGCGCAGCTGGCCTGCGTAGCGGCGTCCCTCAGCTATGCGCTGGCAGCCGTCTGGGCGCGCCGATTCAAGCGGATGGGGCTGCCGCCGATGACGGTGACGACGGGGCAGCTGACCGCGGGCGCAGTGATGATGCTGCCGGTCGCGCTGCTCGTCGATCATCCGTGGAACGAGGCGTTCCCGGGTTTCGGGCCGTTGGCGGCCCTCTCCGCGCTGGCCCTCCTCTGCACAGCCTTTGCTTACGTGCTCTACTTCAAGCTGATCGACCGTGCCGGAGCCACCAACGCCCTGCTGGTAACGCTCCTAGTCCCGCCGACGGCGATCCTGCTTGGCGCCTTGTTCCTCGGCGAAGCCCTGGCTCCGCAGGATTTCCTCGGGCTGATCCTGATTGCTCTCGGCCTCGCCGCGATCGACGGGCGGCTGCTTAAGAGCCTGCGCCCTTCCCGCCTTCGGCGAGCAGCTTAGTCGCTTCCTCGCTCGTCCAGTCGAGATCGCCGGTGTAGCGCCAGATCTCCTTGCCGGACGCGTCGTAATAGACGGTGGTCGGCATCACCTGAACGTGCAGCGCGCCGGACAGCGCCATGTCGGGATCGCGCCAGGCCTCGAGGTTCTTGATTCCGTGGCTCTCGAGGAAGGCTTCAACCGACGGCCGCTCGCCGACGTCTTCGGAGACGGCGATGATTTTCGGAGCGCCCGGCTTGCGGCTCAGCGCATCGAGGGTCGGAAGCTCCTTGACGCAGGGGGCGCACCAGCTCGCCCACAGATTGACCAGCACGGGCTTGCCCGCGGCCTCGTTCAGCGGCGCTTTCTCTTCGTCGGCATTGAACAGCTTTGCGTCGGGCATCCGCTCCCCGGCGTGCGAGCGGTCGACGCCCTTCTCCGGCCCTTCCGGGGCCTCGGCCTGTTGCTGCTGCTGTTGCTCGGCCGCTTTGCGCTCGCAGCCGGTCGCCGCGATTGCCAATAGAGAGGCGAAGACGAGCATGATCCGGTTTCGCATGGCGCCCGCGATAGTCAGTGGCCGCGGAGGGCACAACCCGCTGGAACAAGACCGCGGG
>DATMHP010000204.1:0-8855 GCA_035554875.1 Sphingomicrobium sp. | reverse complement strand
GCGAAGTGGTTGAGCGTTCCGAGCGGCAGGACTCCGAGCGTCGTCTCGCTCCCCGCCAGTGCTCCGGCGACGCAGCTGATCGTCCCGTCACCGCCGCCCGCGACCACCAGTTCCACACCGGCCGCGACTGCTTGCTTTGCGGCCTCGTGAATTTCCTCGCCGTGGAGCAAACGAAGGTCGCCCGCGAGTCCGGCAGCCTCGAGCGCCTCCTCGATCGCCAGCCTCTCGCCGACGGATCCGCCGCCACGGTTGATGATGATCTGCGCCTTCACACTCGGGTGAACGCGCGAACGGCCGTTACGACTGCTTGGCGGTGCATTCCCCGACGCGCTTGGCGCTTAGGTTGCGGGTCATCGTGTAATTGCCGCCGCCGGTGAAGCTAGTCGAGGTTTCGACCTTCGCGGTGAAGCTGTCCGCGGCAGTGAAGCTGCCGCTCGCGATCTGCGACACCTCGCCCTTGCCCTCGCGGGCGCAGCCGACCTGGACGTTGACGGTGCCTTCGCGGACGTAGCTGTTGACCATGTGGCACTGGTCGCTCGTGTTGCCGAAAGCGGCCGGCTCAATTGTGCCGTCGGTGGCGATGCAGGCGCTGGCCGGGAAGTCTGCCGCGGCGACGGCCGGTGCGGCTTTGGCGCTGGCTGCCGCCTTTTCCGCGGACGGCGATTTCTCGATGTCGCTCCAGGTCAGCCTATATTCGCCGGCCTGCAGCGCCGCCGCGGTCGGCGCCGCCTGTGCTTTCTCGTTCGCCGAGTTGCCGCAACCGGCAACGAGCGCAGCCGCACCCGCAATGATCAAGATACGCATTATACTCCCCCTCCTGCTTGCTTGGTGGATCAGGTCTCCTTGCCCGAGCAGTCGCCGATGCGCTTGGCTTCGACTTTCATCTTCATCGACATGGCTTCACCGGCGGGCCCGCCCTCGGTTTTCGAGCTCATGTGCATCGCATAAGCCTCCGGCCCGTAGGTGCCGGCCATGGTCATCGTCTGCGACACGCCCTGCTGATTGCAGTGCATCTCGGCGTCGATCTTGCCGTTGCCCATGGTGAAATGGTCGTATCGGCACTGGTCGCTGCCGGCGAACATCTTCGGCTGCGGCTGGCGCGCTTCCTCCGGCGTGACGCAATTCTCGGTCACACGCGCCTGCGCGAACATCTTGCGCATCTGCGCCTGCGTTTCCGGCGGCATGCCCGGCATGTCCATGTCTTCGATGGTCATGGTCGATTGCCATTTGCCCGGCCGGATCATCGCTTCGTTGCGCGATGCCTCGCGGACGCTGTTGGCGACCTGCTCGACGCTGGCATTCTTTTCGTCGACCGTCGGTTTGGAACCGCAGGCGGCGAGCGGCAGGGCCAGGCTCATCAAAAGGATCGCGCGCTTCATCGGTCGGTCCCCTGTCTTGAGCGCAACGCGTTGCGCCTGTTTCCCGTCCCCACCATATTCCGAGACGATGGCGATTCAAATTCGAACTTCACTGGCCGAGCCGGAAACGGGCGAGACGTTCGTCCCGCACAAGCCTGCGCGCCCGGAGAAAGCGGAAGGCGGAAAGACGTTCGTCATCCGCTCCGACTATGAGCCCGCGGGCGACCAGCCGACTGCGATCGCCGAGCTTGTCGAGCAGGCGAACGAGGGCGAGCGCAACCAGGTGCTCCTCGGAGTCACCGGCTCCGGCAAGACCTTCACCATGGCGAAGGTCATCGAGACCCTGCAGCGTCCGGCTTTGGTGATCGCACCGAACAAGATCCTCGCCGCGCAGCTCTACGGGGAGTTCAAGAGCTTCTTCCCCGACAATGCGGTCGAATATTTCGTCTCGTATTACGATTACTACCAGCCGGAGGCCTACGTCCCGCGCACCGACACCTACATCGAGAAGGAGTCGAGCGTGAACGAGGCGATCGACCGCATGCGCCACTCGGCGACGCGGGCGCTTCTGGAACGCGACGACGTGATCATTGTCGCCTCGGTCTCCTGCCTCTACGGCATCGGGTCCGTCGAGACCTATTCGGCGATGACGTTTTCGTTGAAGAAAGGCGCCTCGGAAGACCAGCGCGAGGTCATCCGCAAGCTGGTCGCGCTTCAGTATCGCCGCAACGACAATGCGTTCGCGCGCGGCAATTTCCGCGTGCGCGGCGACAATCTCGAGATCTTCCCGTCGCACTATGAGGATACCGCCTGGCGTGTGAGCTTCTTCGGCGACGAGATCGAGGAGATCGTCGAGTTCGATCCCTTGACTGGCAAGAAAGCGGCGAGCCTCGACAGCATCAAGGTCTATGCGAACTCGCACTATGTGACGCCCGGCCCGACGCTGAAGCAGGCGATGGAGGCGATCAAGCATGAGCTGGCCGAGCGGCTGAAGGAGCTGCAGGCGGAGGGGCGGCTGCTGGAGGCGCAAAGGCTGGAGCAGCGCACCAATTTCGACCTGGAGATGATCGCGGCGACCGGAAGCTGCGCGGGCATCGAGAATTATTCGCGGTTCCTGACCGGCCGCCTTCCCGGCGAACCGCCTCCGACCCTGTTCGAGTATCTTCCCGACAATGCGCTCCTTTTCATCGACGAGAGTCACCAGACGGTGCCGCAGATCGGCGCGATGGCGCGCGGCGACCACCGGAGGAAGATCACGCTCGCGGAATATGGATTCCGGCTCCCGAGCTGCATCGACAACCGGCCGCTGCGCTTCAACGAATGGGACGCGATGCGCCCGCAGACGACGTTCGTCTCGGCGACGCCCGGTCCGTGGGAGATGAACGAGACGGGCGGCGTCTTCTCGGAGCAGGTGATCCGCCCGACCGGGCTCATCGACCCTCCGGTCGAGATCAAGCCGGTCGAGGACCAGGTCGACGACCTCATCAACGAAGCGAAGCTGACGGCGCGCAAGGGTTATCGGACGCTGGTCACGACCCTGACCAAGCGCATGGCCGAGGACCTGACGGAGTATCTGCACGAGGCGGGCCTCAAGGTCCGCTACATGCACTCGGACGTCGAGACTCTGGAGCGGATTGAGCTGATCCGCGAGCTGCGGCTCGGCGTCTATGACGTGCTCGTGGGCATCAACTTGCTCCGCGAAGGCCTCGACATTCCCGAATGCGGGCTGGTCGCGATCCTCGACGCCGACAAGGAAGGATTCCTTCGTTCGGAAACCTCGCTGATCCAGACGATCGGCCGCGCGGCGCGCAACGTCGAGGGCAAGGTCATCCTCTACGCCGACACGATCACCGGCTCGATCGAGCGCGCACTCGCCGAGACGGGCCGCCGCCGCGAGAAACAGGAAGCGTACAATAAGCTCCACGGCATCACGCCGACGACGATCAAGCGGAACATCGCCGATATCCTGGCGAATGTCGCGACGCGCGACGGCGTTGTCGTCGACACCGGCGACGAGGAGCGGCCGCACCTCGTCGGGCACAATCTCAAGGCTTACATCGCCGACCTCGAGGAGCGGATGCGGAAAGCGGCCGCCGACCTCGAGTTCGAGGAAGCGGCGCGGCTCCGCGACGAGATCCGGCGGCTCGAAGAGGACGAGCTCGGGATTCCCGATCCCGACCGGGTCGCCCCGCGCCCGCTCGGCCATTCGACCGAAGGCAAGCCCGGCACCCGCAAGGGCCGCTTCGGCAAGCAGCAGAGAACGCGGTTCGGCGGGCGGCGGGGTTAGCGCCGCCCGCGCATATCACACTATCGCAGGACGCCCTTCTTTTCCTCGCTCCAGCTGTACCAGAGCAGGAAGGCGGCAATGACCATGATCACCCACGGCATGATGCCCATCATGCCCTCGGTCATGCTCGCCGGCATGGTCGTGGCGAACATCTGGTAGCCCATCACGATGACGCAGCCGATGAAGGACAGGCCGAACGCCCAGACGGCGTAGCGGCTGCGCATCAGCAGCAGGATCGAACCGATCAAACCGCCCCAGACGCCGAGCGCCCACGGCGCTACAAGCCAGGCCGGCAGAGCCTCGAAATAGGCGAGTTGCTCGGCCGTATAATTGGCCAGGTACGCAGCGTTCTCGGTCTCGGTCATCAAGTAGTCGTAACAACCGAACGCATTCCACAGCAGTGCAAGAAAACCGACGATCCACAGATGTACGGGCGTGCGCCCTTCGGCAGTTGTCGCCATTGCTGTTCCCCTCCGTGCGGCGCCCCTCGTGCGCCGCAACGGGGATGAGGCTCCGAAACCGATTCGGAGTCAAGCAATGGCGATTGCCCCAAGATCAGAGCGGAATGTGCACTCCGATCTGGCCGGAAACCTCGTTGCCTTGTTTCTTTCCGACCGTGGTCGAGGCGGAAGCCTGGACGGAAATCCCGCCGAGAACCGAAGCCGCGATTCCACCATTGAGGCGGCCGTACAGCTTCTTCGACCGGCTTTCATAATCGAAGCGATTGACGATCCCCGGCGCGCTGGTCTGGGCGTAGAAGATGGTCCGGCCGTCGCCGATGAAGTCCTTCTCGAGCAACGCCTGCGCATAGGGATGGACGCCCGCGCCCGGCACCGCGGCCCCGCCGCGAACTTCCAGGCCGAGATTGCCGGTCAGGGCCTTGTAGGTCTGGTCCGAGACGTTGAGGGTCAGGGCCGGATCGCCGCTCTCGGTGTAGCCGTCGACCTTGGCCTTGGCATAATCCAGGCCGACGACGGGGCCGGCGCTGATCAGGCCGAAGGGCATCAGGAAGCCGCCGCGTGCCCCTGCGAGGATATGGTGGCCGTCGGCATCGCCGCTCATCGAATCGACGACGCCAGCGCGGTGGATGTGATGCTTGTCGGAGCCGTAGCCGAGCTGTGCCTGGGCGAAGAGCGGGCCGACGGCGACGCCGGCATAAGCGCCGATCTGATAGCTGCGCGCATTCTCCCTGGATGCGTCATTGCCGAAGCGCACGCGCGGGCGGGTATAGTTGACCGCGACACCGGCGACCCCGAGGCCGACGCCAGCCTCGATGCCGGCTGTCGCGCCGACGCCGTCGACCTTGAACTCGTCATTGGTCTGGCTGGCGCCGACCCGGTGCGAAAAGGCGTCGGCATTGGCGAAGAGATGGATCCCGGGCGAGGCTGTCCGTCCTTTGACGTCGCTGCGGAAGGCGAGCGTGCGGCCGAACTGCCGCGCCGTGTCGAGCGCCATGTCGCTCGGCGCCTCGAGCGTTAGCGGCGCGGTCAGCTGCGCGTCGATATATTGCGCGACGATCGCAAAGCCCGCCGACGTCAGGTGCAGGTTGTCGACGTAGAACAGGAATTGGTTCGTGTAGTTGGAATCGGCGATGCACTGGGGCGCGGGCGAACAGGCCCCGGCATTCTGCAGGCCATAGGCCGCGGGATTGGCGGCGACCTGCTGTCCGATGAGCGTCAGGTCGAGATAGTGGACGGTGACGCCGTTCGCTGCATAACCGGCGAGGACCGACTGCATGCTGGTATTGAAAGTCGTCGAAAAGGAATTGCGGATGGCCTGCGCTGCAGGGTCGTTCGCGACCTCCGGAAGGTTTGCCGTGTTGCCGGCAAGGAAGCTGATGTTGCGGGCACCCGCGTTCACCAGCGCGTCGAGGCCGACCTCGGCCGTGGCGGCCGATACCTGCGCGGCCGTCGGGGCGCCGGCCAGCGTGCCGCCGTTCTGCTGGTAGAATCGCGCGTCGTTGCCGCCGATCGAGAAAGTGACGAGATCGCCGGAGTCGAAGGTTCCCGGAACGGTCGGGAAGGGCCCGCCGCCGCCGGCGAGGAAGGCGTTCCATTCGGTGATGAAGCCCGGGATTCCGACGCCGTTGGTGTTCGTGTTGTCGGTGTTGGCGCCGCCGATCGCGAAGTCCTCGACCGGAACATCGAGCAGCTGCGAAAGGCTGTCGATATAGTTGGTGCCGCCCGAGAAGCGCCCGGTCGGATAGACCAGCGGGGCAGGGTTGAAGCCGATGATCTCGAACAAATTGCCGGTATCGGCATAGCTGTCGCCGAACGCGACGATATTATCGACACGCTGCGCGCTGGCCGGAGTGGCGAATGCAGCAAAGGCAATCAGCGACGCACTGGCAAAGACGCGTGAGGCGAGATGGCGATACGGCATAAAATGCACTCCACGGCAGCAACGGATGTGACTGATCGAGGTATGCGCCGATGTTTAGCGGACACAAGTCGCGCAAATGCCACAGTGACGAGGAAACAGCCGTTGCGGCCCCGACCTCACCTTTCGCTTGTTGAAACCGCGCGTTCAGGGCCGCGCAACGCGAACCATTCCATAACTGCCGCGTTGAGCTAGGAAACATCCGAGCAATTCCAGGACACCAGCCCAAAGCCATGCACAAAAAGTTTCGACTGATCGTCAGCGCCGTTGCGCTGTTGGCGACCACGCCGCTCGTCGCGGCGCCTCTCGGCGATGAGCCGATCCCGGTTCCGCGCAACATCAAGCAGGGGATCGACTTCGTCTATGTCGATCCGCAGCTGAACAATGTCGCCAGGCGGCACCAGCGTCCGGAGAACTGGCTCCTTCGGGTGATCAGCTTCGACTGGGCGTTCGGCGGCCGGCGCGACAATGTCCCCAATCCTTTGTTCATCACGCTCGGCCAGGCGCTGCAGCAGTACCAGAACAGCTGGGCACGGCTGCCGCAGGTGAAGATCCCCGCTGGTCCGTCGCTGAAGGTCGGGTCCACGGGGTCGCGGGTCCGGTTGCTCCGCACCCGTCTCGGGCTGCCTGCGGGCAACACCTTCGACTCAAGATTGGGCCAGGCCGTTCGCGCTTATCAGCAGGTCCACGGGCTCGGCACGCCGGACGGCATCGCCGGAAGGGGGACGATCGCGTCGCTGAACCTCGGCTCCGCTTATTATGTGAAGCGCCTCGCCATCAACACCGAGCGCGCCTACCGCCTGCCCAAGACGGGGCTGTTCCCGCGCTATGTCGTGGTCGATGTCGGCGCCGCCGAAGCTTATCTATTCGACCATGACCGCGTCGTCGACGGAATGCGCGTCGTTGTCGGCTCGTCCAAGACCAAGACGCCGATGATGGCGGTGCTTCTGAAGGACGCGAAGGCCAACCCCTACTGGAACGTCCCACCCGAGCTGATCCGCTCGCTGACCGCCAAGCGCATCGGCCAGCAGGGCCTCTCCTACCTCAAGGACTTCCATTACGAAGTGCTGTCGGACTGGAGCGGCAACGGCCAGCCGGTCGACCCGAAGAGCGTGAACTGGAAGGCGATCGCTTCGGGCAAGCAGCAGCCGAAGGTGCTGGTGCGCCAGCTTCCGGGGCCGTGGAATTCGATGGGCAAGATGAAGTTCGAGACGCCCAACGAGTTCGGCATTTACCTCCACGACACGCCGCACAAGGAGCTGTTCGGCCAAACCGACCGCTGGGTCAGCAACGGCTGCATCCGGCTGGAGGATTACAAGAGGTTCGCCAGCTGGATCTTCGGCGGCGTTCCGCAGCCGAGCACGTCGCGCGAGCAGACGTTCCCCGTTCCGCAGCCGGTGCCGGTGTTCATCACCTATCTGACCGCGTCGGCGCGGGGGAACGGCGTGGTCTTCCGCCCCGATCCCTATGGCTGGGACTCGCTGGCGATGCCGCAGATGTTCGGCTCGCAGGTCGCCTCGGCCGACTGACCCTCAGCGCTCGCGCGAATAACGGGTGAGGAGGATCGCGGTCCGCTTCGCCTGCTTGAAGATCGACGGGATGTCGACCGTTTCGCCGGGCGCATGGCTGCCGCTTCCCGACGCGCCCATTCCGGCGAGGGAGTCGACGTCGGCGGCGACGAAGCTGATGTCGCCGGCGCCCCGGTCCGACGGCGGAAGCTCGCCCATTTGCTCGAGGCCAAGGTCGCGGTTGACGCCGTTCAGCTTGGTGAGAATCGCGCGATTGCCTTCGGTCGGCGCCATCGGTGGATAGTCGCCGGGATCGAAGTTCAGGATCGCAGTCGTGCCGGGGAGCGAGCGGCCGACGATTGCCAGCATCTTCGCCTTGGTGCGGTCGATCTGGTCCTGCGTCAGCGCGCGAAGGTCGCCGCGAGCGATTGCGGTCCCGGGGATGATGTTCGTCTTGCCGGTCGAGACGCCCTTCAGCCCATCGTCCTGCAATTCGGCGGTCGCGCCGCCGGTCACCAACCCGACATTATAGGTGAGGTTCGCTTCGGGAAGCTCGCGCCGGAATTCGTCGAGGATCCGCGACATCTCGTAAATCGCGCCATAGCCGACGCCCGGAGCGAAGATCCCGCTCGAGTGCGCCGAACGGCCGCTGACGGTCAGCGTCCAGCTTCCGGAGCTTCGGCGGGCGGTCGAGCCCATGTCGTGCCCGTCCTGGACCGCGAGCGGTTCGAAATCGATCGCGATGTCGGCGCGCTTGCCTTCGCGGATCAGCTCGCCGCGCGAGATCGAGATCGGGTTGCCCGCGTCCTCCTCGTCGCCGCTCAGGAACACGGTTATGTCCGCATTCTTCAGAGTCCCGGCCTGCTGCATCGCCCGCAACGCCGCGACGATGACGGCCATGCCGCCCTTGTCGTCGCTGGAGCCGGGGCCGACGCCGGTTTCGCCCTTCACCTCCCAATGCTGGAAGGAAGATGACTTCTCGAAGACGGTATCGAGGTGGCCGATCAGCAGTAGCTTCTTCCCCTTGCCCTTGTGGTAGGCGACGATGTGGCCGGCCCGGTCGGCGCCTGTCTCGTCGGCCCAGCGGATCGTGAAACCCAGCGGCTCCAGCTCCTGTCGGAGCATCGCGCCGACCGCGCGAACGCCTTCGAAATTCATCGTCCCGCTGTTCTGCTCGACCCAGCGGCCGAGCATTGCGACGGTGCGCTCCTGCTCGGAATCCACGACCTGCACCATCTTCTGCTCGGCGGACGAGAGCTTGGCCGCGGCAGGGGCTGAAACGACCGCCAGCGCGGCGGCGAAACCGAGAGCGAATTTACGAAC
>DATMHP010000203.1:0-2072 GCA_035554875.1 Sphingomicrobium sp. | reverse complement strand
GCTGGACCTGGCGGTGACGGGCATTGCGCCTTTCCCGAAGGACGCGGCGTTCACCGGCTCCACGGTGACCGTCGCCTCGCTTCAGAAGATGGTGATGCCGGTAACCTTACGCGTGACTTTCGCCGACGGAACCAAGCGCGACGTCCGCCTGCCCGCCGAGACATGGATCAGGCAGGCGTCGACGCAGGTGCCGGTCGTCTCCGGCTCGCCCGTCGTCCGCGCCGAGCTCGATCCCGATCACAAGCTGCCCGACAAGGACCGTTCGAATAACGCGTTCGTCGCTCACTGAGGCTTATCCGCGGCGGCTCTAGCTGCTAGCGGTTTCCGCATGCCGCCGCCGACCGCCGCAGCCTCCGCTCGAGAGATCCTCACGGGTCTTCACGAAATCATGGCCGGGCGCGGCTCCGCGCAGTCGAAGCTGGACAAGGTCGTCGACCTCGTCGCCGAGAAGATGCGGAGCGAGGTCTGCTCCATCTATTTGCTGCGCGACAACAAGCTCGAGCTGTTCGCGACACACGGCCTGCGCAAGGAAGCGGTTCACGTCACCCGGCTGAAGCTCGGCGAAGGCCTGGTCGGCACAATCGCCGCCGAAGGGCGGATCCTGAACCTCGCAGAGGCGGCCGGGCACCACGAGTTCGTCTATCGGCCGGAGACCGGCGAAGAGCGGTTCCACAGTTTCGCGGGAGTCCCGATCATCTATCGCGAGACGCCGATCGGCGTCCTGTCCGTGCAGCATGCCGAACCGCGCCGTTACGCCGATGTCGAGATCGAGGCGCTGCAGACGGTCGCGATGGTGTTGTCCGAGCTGATCGCCGGAGCCCGCCTCGTCGATGGCGCGCGACGGGGACGTATCCGCAGCGCTGGCCCGCTTCGCCTGATGGGGCTGAAGCTGGTCGCCGGAATGGCCAGAGGCCAGGCTGTCTTCCACGAACCGCGGGTCATCGTCGAGCACACCGTTGCCGAGGATATCGAGGCCGAGCGCGACCGAGTCTACGGCGCCTTCCGCAAGATGCGCGAGCAGATCGACAATATGGCTCGCGAGGCGGAGTTCGGGGCCGCCGGCGAGCATGAGGAGATCCTCGAGACCTACCGAATGTTCGCTTACGACGAGGGCTGGTCGCGGCGGATCAATGAAGCGATCGACTCCGGACTCACCGCCGAAGCCGCGATCGAGCGCGTCCAGCAGCGGACTCGTGCCCGGATGCGCGAGATCGACGATCCGCTCCTCGCCGAGCGGATGCACGACCTCGAAGACCTGTCGAACCGCCTGCTGCGCATCGTTTCCGGGCGAATGGGAACTGCGGCACAGACGGGCCTCACCAACGATACGGTACTGATCGCACGCAACCTCGGGCCCGCGGAGCTTCTCGAATATGACCGGCGGCGATTGAAGGCGGTGGTGCTGGAGGAAGGCTCGCTCACCTCGCATATGGTGATCGTCGCACGTGCCATGGGCGTGCCCGTCGTGGGCAGGCTCCCGGACGTCCGCCATATCGTTGAAGAGAACGATTGCGTCCTCGTCGACGGGGACAACGGAAGCGTCATCATCCGCCCGTCGAAGACGCTGCTCACCGGTTTCGAGCAGCGCATGGCGCTTAGCAAGAAACGGCGAGCGCAATATGACGCGGTCCGGGCGCTTCCGGCGAAGACCAGCGACGGCCTTGGCATCAGCGTGATGATGAACGCGGGCCTGGCGGAAGACGCGGCGTCGCTCGACCTCACCGGCGCCGACGGAATCGGCCTGTTCCGGACCGAGTTCCAGTTCCTCGTTTCCGCCACCATGCCAGGGCGGGAGAGCCAGCTGAGGCTCTACAAGCGCGTGCTGGACGCGGCAGGCGACAAACCCGTCGTCTTCCGCACTCTCGACATCGGCGGCGACAAGGCGCTGCCGTATCTCACCAGCGATGCCGAGGAGGCGGAGAATCCGTCGATGGGCTGGCGTGCCCTGAGGCTTTCGCTCGATCGTTCGACCTTAATGAAGGCGCAGGCGCGCGCCCTGATCCAGGCGGCGGCTGGCCGAAATCTTCGAGTCATGTTCCCGATGATCTCGGAGCCTTGGGAATATGAGCAGG
>DATMHP010000202.1:0-4243 GCA_035554875.1 Sphingomicrobium sp. | reverse complement strand
GCATAATCGACATAGACTGGAGCGCCGGCGCGGCTGATGACCGCCCGCTCCAGCCGTCCTCGGACCGGTGAAACCCGGCCCATCGCAGAGAAGACGTCGCGCCACTCGCCGCCGGTCGCAAGCACCAGAGCGGCCGCCGTCATCACGTTCGACGCCTGGTAAGCGCCGATCAGCGGCAGCGCGAGGCGATGCTGCTTGCCGTCATGCTCGAGGATCAGGGTCTGGCCGAGCGCCGTCGGTGTCTGCTCGACCAGCCGGATCGTTTCGCCCTTCCGCCCGATGGTCATCACCTTGAGCCCGCGCCGCTTCGCCCGCGCGATCACCTCGTCCGATTTCGCATCGTCGGCCCAGATCACGGCCGTTTTCCCCGACTCGATCACCTCGTCGAACAGCCGCATCTTGGCTTCGAAATAGGTCTCCATCGTCGAATGATAATCGAGATGGTCCCGGCTGAAATTCGTGAACGCCGCGGCGGCCAGCGGCACGCCTTCGGCACGATATTGGTCGAGGCCGTGCGATGAAGCCTCATAGGCGACATGGCTGATCCCCATTCGCTTGAGCCCCGCCACGTTGCTTAGGAAGGTGACGATATCGGGCGTGGTCAGCCCGGTTTTCACCTGGTCGTCCGACGTCGTGACCCCCAGTGTCCCGATCGACGCCGAACGGTGCCCAAGCATCCGCCAGATCTGCCGCGTCATCTCGACCGTCGAGGTCTTGCCATTGGTGCCGGTGACAGCGACGACCGTCTCGGGGTAGGGCGCAAAATATTTCGCCGCCATCTGCGCGAACAGCCGCCTCGGCTGCCCATCGGCCAAGTGGACCGCCCCTTCGACTGTCGCCTCCGGCCGAGCGACCACCGCAACCGCGCCCTTCCGCACGGCAGCGGGAATGAAATCCTCGCCGTTGAACACCGCGCCACGGAACGCACCGAAGACATTGCCCTTCGTCACCTTGCGGTGATCGATAGCGAAGCCGGTCACTTCGGAATCGCTATCGACGTCGGCGAGGTCGCACAGGCGCATCGCGATTATTTGTCCTCGTGGACGTAAGGAAGCACCTCGGACATGTCCGGTTCGCGGCGCATGTCCGGGGCGATGCCGAGCATCGGCGCGATGCGGCTAATGGTCTTGCTGACCACCGGCGCGACGTTCCAGCCGGCAGTCGTGAATCCGTAGGTTTCGGGCGTGGCTTTGGGCTCATCGAGCATGACCACGATCACATAGCGCGGGTCGTCCATCGGGAACACACCGGCGAAGCTCGTGATGTTGATCGACTGGCTGTAGCGACCGTTGATCACCTTTTGCGCCGTCCCCGTCTTGCCCCCCACGCGATAGCCGGGGGCGTCGGCCTTCTTGCCGGTGCCTTTCATCACCACCAGCCGAAGCAGCGCGCGCATGCGATAGCTGGTGTCGGCGGTGAACACGCGCTTTCCGGGCGGAAGCCGATGGTTGGGCCCAATCTTCAGGATCGTCGGCGGGTGGTAGATGCCGCCGTCGAAGAGGGTCGCATAACCCATCGCAAGCTGCAGCGGAGCGACCGCGATTCCCTGGCCGAAGCCGACGGTCATCGTCTCGAATGGGCCCCAAGTCGACGGAGTGAGTGTCCGACCCCGCTCCTTCAGCTCGATCTCGACCCGGTCGAGGAAACCCATCTTCTTCAGGAAGGCCTGCTGCCTGGCGGAGCCGACCTGGTCCGCCATCTGAGCCATTCCGATGTTCGAGCTTTCCATCATGATCTCGGCGACCGAGCAGCGGCGGCCGAACGGATGCGTGTCATGCACGATATGGCCGTACGCCGGCAGGGCATCGGGACAATTGTACATCTGGCCGGGTCCGCTCACGACCCCCGAATCCATCGCCATCGCGAGGGTGAACGGTTTGAAGGTCGAGCCGAGCTCGTAAACGCCCAGGGTGGCCCGGTTGAACATCTGGTCGGGCGTGATCTTCGCCGGCGCGTTCGGGTTCATCGCCGGAAGCGAGGTCATCGCCAGGATCTCGCCGGTGTGGACGTCCATCACCACGCCCGCCGCTCCGATTGCGGAGAAGTGAGTCATCGCCTCTTGAAGCTCGTGCTCCAGCGCCTGCTGCACCGTCATCGAGATCGAAAGCTGGACCGGCTGTCCGCGAAGCGCCGGGTCAGAGAGCTGCTTGTCGAACGCCCGCTCCGCGCCATAGGCGCCGTGGCCGTCGATATTGGTGAAGCCGATCACATGCGCGCCGAGGAAGGTTTGCGGGTACAGCCGCTCCGGCTCGCGATCGAGCGCGAGTCCAGGCTCACCCAACGCGTTCACCGCCTCGACGAGGTCAGGCGCGGCGCGGCGGCGGAGGTAGAAGAAATTCTTCCCCGACCGGAGCATCGCGAAATAGTCCGCCTCGCTTTTCTCCGGCATCAGCTGCGCGAGCTTGCGCGCCAACTGGAGCTTGTCGCCGATGACCTTGGCCGGATGAAGGCCGATGCTCCACGCGTCGATCGTTCGCGCGAGCGGCTGGCCGTCGCGGTCGACGATGTCGCCGCGCTCCGGAACGTAGGCGCTGACTCCCGGCCGGCTTCCGGCGTGGTCGCCGAACGCGGCGAGATAGAGGATCCGCAGCACGATCAGCGCGACGACGCCGGCATAGACCAGCATGCCCAGCATCAGCCGCTGGTGCATGAGCGAGAGAATCTGACGGCGCTGTCCAACGAGCCGAAGCCGCTCGGGGCGCGGAGCGACGAGGGCTGCTGTCGGTGCGTTCATCGATCCGTGCGCGTTCCCTTGCCTGTGGACTTGCCCGCAGGAAGAGGCGCGAGCGGATCGACCTTGGCGGTGCGCAGGGGCCTTGTCACCGGCTTCGTTTCGGCGGTGGCGGCCTTTTCCCCAGTTTTCTTTTTGGCTGCCTTGTCAGCGGCGGCGACGGCCTTCGCCGGCTGCGATTTCGGCGGGTCGAGCTTGACGGTCGCGGCCTGTTTGGGCGCTGCCGTTTCGCGCGGCTCGACCCTGAGGCTCGCCGTGTGAAGCAGCTCGCTTGCAGGCGCCGGCGCGGCCGTGGCGACGTCCGGATCGCTATCCTGAGCGAGCGGCTGGTTCGACGGCGCGGGGGCCGCCGCAAGCACGACAGGCGCCTCGACCTCATGACGCTCCGGCCTGACGAGGCTCGCGAGCTGGAACTTGTCGCCCAAGATCTGGCTCGCCGCCGGCGCCGACAGGTCGAGCGCGCTGGCGTTCCACCGCTCGAGCTGCGTCAGCCGCGAGCGGGTCCCGACCTCGGTCTGGAGCAGGCGGATATCGGTCTGTGTCTGGACGATGCTCGCTTCGACGCTCTCGAGCGCGGCCCGCTCGGAAGCAACGCGGAGCGAGACGAGGTAGCACCCGAGCGCCGCTCCAGCCACGGCGCTCGCCATGAACACGGAATGGAAGCTGCGGACACTCATTTGTTCTCTCCTTTGGGGTGCCTTGCCGGGGCCGAGGTGCGGGTCGCGCTCCTCAGCCGTGCCGAACGGGACCGGGGATTGCCGGCCAGCTCGCGCTCCGTCGGGGAAACCGCCTTGGCGACCTTCTCGAACGTAGGTTCGTTGGGGTCGGCAATGACGGGACGGTGACGCGAACCGGCCGGCGTCCCACCGCTTCGCTCGCGGAAAAAGCGTTTGACGATTCGGTCCTCGAGGGAATGGAAGGTGACGACCGCAAGACGTCCGCCGGGGCGCAGGGAACGCTCGGCCGCCACCAAACCCTGTTCGAGCTCGTCGAGCTCGGAATTGAGATGAATCCGGATCGCCTGAAAGGTGCGGGTCGCCGGATCGCTTTTCTGGCCCTGCCGGTACCCGACGGCTCGGCGAACGATCGCCGCAAGGTCGCCGGTGCGCTCGATCGGGCGCGCCGCGACTATGGCCTTGGCAATGGTCCGCGCGCGGGGTTCCTCGCCGTAATCACGGAGGATGCGGGCAATCTCCGCTTCATCGGCATGGTTGAGGAACTCCGCCGCGGTCGGCCCGCTTTGTTCCATGCGCATGTCGAGCGGCCCGTCGGCGGAGAAGGCGAAGCCCCGTTCCGCGCGGTCGAGCTGCATCGAGCTGACACCGATATCGAGAGCGATCGCGTCGACCGGGCCGATGCCGTGCTCCGCAAGCACCCGGTCCATCTGGCTGAACCGCTCTTCGACGAGAGTAAGCCGCGGGTCAGGGACGAGTGAGCGGCCTTCCGCGATCGCGTCCGGATCGCGGTCGAAACCGATCACCCGTCCCACCCCCACCGCAAGCATTGCGCGGG
>DATMHP010000201.1:0-2791 GCA_035554875.1 Sphingomicrobium sp. | reverse complement strand
TCAAGGAGATGCGGCGCTCGCTTGCAAGGCTCGAGGGCATCCAGGCGAATTGGATTGAGAAGGCCGAGCTGGCGCTCAGCAAGGGCCGCGAGGATCTGGCGAAAGCCGCGCTCGTCGAGAAGCAGAAGGCGGCCGACATGGTCGATGCGCTGACCGCCGAGGTTGGACAGATCGAGCAGGTGCTGCGCGGCTATGAGGCGGACATCGCCAAGCTCCAGGCCAAGCTCCGCGAAGCGCGCGCCCGGCAGAATGCAATCCAGCATCGGCTGGAGAGCGCGGTCACCCGCGCCAGGGCCAACGAGCTCCTGCACGGCGGTCGCACCGCCGACGCATTCAGCAAGTTCGAGGTCCTCGAGCGCCGCGCCGACTTCGCCGAAGGTCGCGCCGAAGCGCTCGGGATCGGAAGCCTGGAAGACGAAATCGACCAGCTCAGGTCGTCTGAAAAGATCGACGCCGAACTGGAAGCCATGAAGGCCGCGCTTGCGGCGAAGGATCAGTAGGAAGGGGACGGCAAATGGCCCGCAAGACCTATCGTTACTCACTCAACCGCAGCGACTCCAAGTTGGCCGGAGTCTGCTCCACGCTCGGCGAACAGTTCGGGATCGATCCCACCTTCCTTCGCGTCGGCTTCGTCGCCGCGGCGATCCTGATCAGCTTCAAGCTGACCCTGGCGCTCTACGCCGGCCTCGGCATCTGGTTCGTGGTCAAGAAGCGCCAGCTGAAGAACGAGCGCCACATGAGCGACTTCGACAGGATGGAGCTTGCCGGCAAGGTGCGCCCGTCGGTGCACAAGATGCGGACCGAGCTGGACCCGATCGACCGCCGCCTGATGGCGATCGAGCACGAGATTTCCAAACCCAATGACGAGCTGGCGCGCGAAATCGAAGCGCTGCGGGAGGACAAGTGATGGACCCTCTTTCGATCGGACTGGTTGCAGGCACCGTACTCGCCGCGCTCGGCACCGCCGCCTTCGCAGGCTTGAAGGGCTGGAACAGCTGGCTCGAGCTGAAGCGGATGGAGATCACCCACACGATTGCCGACGGGCACCTTCCGCCGGCCGGCAACAGGATCGAGATGGCCGACCTCAAGGAACGCGTCCGCAAACTTGAAGCCATCGCGGCCGGTATCGATCTCTGAAAGAACCCCAGCCCGCGCTCTCTCCCCTGAGTGCGGCTAGCCAGGCGGCCCGGGATAACCCACCCCGGGCCGCCTTTTCTTTCGATAGTCACCGGCCGGTCAGGCTGGCTATCAGCATCCAGGCGCCAATAGCGACGAACAACAGCGCCGCCAGCAGGCGAACCATGCGCATCGGCACGCGCTTGATCAGCGCATTCCCCATGAAGACCGCGGGGACGTTCGCAAGCATCATGCCGAGTGTCGTGCCTGCGGTAACCGCCGCCACATTCTGGAAGCGGGCCCCGAGAGCGATTGTGGCGAGCTGCGTCTTGTCGCCCATTTCCACGAGGAAGAAGGAGACCAATGTGATGACGAAGGCGCCGCCGCGGCGCTTCGGCTCGTCGCCTGGATCAAGCGTGTCGGGGACGAGGGTCCACAATCCCATCGCGATGAAGGACAGAGCGATGAGAATGCGGAACCAATCCGCCTGGAGAAAGGCGGCGGCTTCGGATCCTACGAAGGCCGCGAGCGCGTGATTGGCGACTGTTGCGCAAAAAATTCCGGCGACGATCGGCAGCGGCCGCTTCAGCCGGCTCGCAAGGACAATCGCAAGCAGCTGCGTCTTGTCGCCAATTTCCGCGAGGGCGACGAGCGCGGTCGAAGTGAACAGGGCTTCCATCGGGTTCCCAAGCCGGGCTGCAAAAACCAAGACACCGAGCCTCCCGCCCGGCTGGAGCGGAAGCACGGTGTCATTGGTCTCGCCCGAACGGTGGTTCCGCACCGCCCGCGCCACGGCCTCTCGACCGAGTATGTTGACGCGGGCGCCCGGCGCTTACGCCGGCTTGCTACTCCCCAGATGACGAGGCGGCCCTAGCGGTGCGGACCGCGGCCCGCAACCGGTGGCGCCGGTTCGCCCGAACGTTTAGGCAGGCCGAATGGCGCACTCGCACGGCCACGATCACGCACCTGCGAACTTCACGCGCGCTTTCTTCATCGGCATCGCGCTCAACAGCGTCTTCATCGCTGCCGAAGTCGCCGCCGGCTTCTTCGCGGATTCTGTGGCGCTGCTTGCCGATGCGGGACACAATCTTTCCGACGTGCTGGGGCTCGCCCTCGCCTGGGCGGCTGCCGCGATGGCGGCCCGGCCAAGGTCGGACCGCTTCACCTACGGATTGAAGAAGGCCCCGATCCTCGCGGCGCTGTTCAATGCGATCTTCCTGCTCGTCGCCATCGGCGCGATCCTGCTGGAAGGAATCCAGAGGCTCTTCCATCCCGAACCAGCCGACGGCCGGGTCGTCATGGTCGTGGCGGCGATCGGAATTCTCATCAACGGCATGACCGCGTGGCTCTTCGCGTCGGGCCGAAAGCACGACCTCAACATTCGCGGCGCCTATCTCCACATGGCCGCCGATACCGCGGTCTCGCTGGGCGTCGTCGTCGCCGGTGCGCTCATTCTTTACACCGGGCTGCAATGGATCGACCCCGTGGTCAGCATCATCGTGGCGCTGGTGATCCTGTGGGGCACGTTCGACCTGCTCAAGCAATCGACCGGAATGTCGCTCGCCGGAGTGCCGCACGGAATCTCGCTTGCCGAGGTCGACAGCAGCCTGTCGGCGATCGACGGCGTCGCCGCGCTTCACGACCTGCACATCTGGCCGATGAGCACCACCGAGAA
>DATMHP010000200.1:0-3728 GCA_035554875.1 Sphingomicrobium sp. | reverse complement strand
CGACGTCCGCTTCGGCCAGCCGGAAGTTCACATGATCGTCGTTGGTGACGATCCACAGTTTCCCGTGCGCTGCGTCCGGCGAATATTCGCGACCCTCCTTGCGCGGCGCAATCAGCACCGGCTCGGCCAGCGGGTCTGACGAAGGCACGAACCGGACCTCGGTCGTCGTGTTGTCGCCCGTCGCGATGAAGATCAGGCTCCTGTCCTGCGAATCGTCCACGCCCACCGAGAAACCGAGGTCCTCCGTCTCCTCGTAGAGCGTCCTGTCCTCGCTCACCGGCGTTCCCAGCCGGTGGTACCGTGCGCGATAGCTCCGCCAATTGTCGTTCACCTCGGTGAAGACGATGCCCGTGCTGTCGCTGGTCCACACCGGCGATCCGATCCCGACCTCGGTGATCGTCTCCACATCCTCGCCGGTCGCGAGATCGCGGATCTTCAGGACGAAACGCTCCGAACCATTGGCGTCCACCATCGTCGCCATCAGCTTGCCGTCGGGACTGACGTCGATCGCGCCGAGGCGGAAATAGTCCTTTCCCTCGGCTTCTGCGGGTTCGTCGTAGATCAGCTCGTCATCGCCGCCCGCGACCGCCTTGCGATACCAGCAGCGGTACTGCGCTCCGAGCTTGAACGCCCACCAGTAGAACCAGTCGCCGTCGCGGATCGGGACCGAGCTTTCGTCCTCCTTGATCCGCCCCTTCATTTCCTCAAACAGCTGATTGATGAGCGCCTTGTGCGGTCCCATCGCGGCTTCAAAATAGGTGTTCTCCGCCTTCAAATAGGTCAGCACGTTCTCATCGGTGACTTGCGGATAGCCCTGGTCGCGGATCCACGCCCACGGGTCCTCGATCGTGTGCCCGTGATATTCGAAGCTGTGCGGGCGCTGCTCGGCCCTGGGCGGCGGCGGAAGCTCGGTCGTTGTGTTCATGGCGACCGGTCTTAGCGCCCCCGCCCGAGACCGGAAGCGTAATCTCCTTTCGCGATATGTGCGGAAGGGCCAGCTGCCGTTGCGGCGCCTAGCGCCGTGCGTCGCGTTGGGCACAATGAAAAGTGAATATTGATCAATAAAGAACTTGTTTGATGAAAGGTGTTGCAGAAGTCTCCGGCTGCCGCTCTATTCCGCCCGGGGCTTTGATCCACGATGGGCTCGGAAACCGTGGTGAGAGTGCATGTATTGCAACTACCGGGGGTTACGATGCTCAAATTGATGGTTCCAGCGACTCTGCTGCTTGTTTGCTCAACATCGTTCGCCCAAACGCCGCCGCCCGCGCAGCAGCAAAGCGCGGTCCAGCCAAAGGCAAAACAGCGGGTCATTTGCCACGACGAGGGGGAAATCGGCTCCCGTCTCGCCTCGCGCCGCGTCTGCCTGACCGAGGATCAGTGGAGGCAGCGGGAACAGGACGACAAAGACAATCTCGCGGAACGGCAGCGGCGGTCACCGCGCTGAGGCCTCGAATTTCTTCGAAATAATGGAGGGATCTATGGTCACGGCACTGGTCGCGGCTCTGTTGGGCGGCGGCAGTATGCTTCCCGAGAAGGGGATTGCAGCAAGCGACCTTCCGGCGATTTTCGTGTCGGCATGCCTCGACGGGGAAGCGAAGCTAACGCCGACGGAGGCCCTCTCGATAACCTACAACGACCTTCCGAAGACGTTACGGAAGCGCATCCGGAAACCCGCATCGAGTCAGATTTGGCGCCTGAACGTCCCAGGCCGTGCCTTTCTCTATGTGATGGAATACCCGCCTGGTCGAAAGACAAATCCACGCGTTTGCGGTCTCGCGTCTGACGAGATGAACTACAGCGAGGCAATCGAACTGGTCGAAAGGCGCGTCACGGGAGACGCCCACTCTGAGACCGGCAGGTCGATGCAATGGATAGACCCGAAAGGCGGCTACGTCGCCACGGCTACCACAGCCGGCGAGTTCAAAATCCTGCAAACCGATTTGCTGAGCGATGCGCAGAAAGCGGCGCTCACCAAACATTATCGAACCATGCCTCGCTAACCGCCAGAGTTGGCGGGCTAACCGCTATTGCGGCGTTTGCGGCTGCACGACCGGCTCCGGCGGTGGCACGGGCGCCGTCTTTACCGTCGGCCGGATCAGAACGTTCTGCCGCAAGTCGCGGATCTTGTCCTTGAGGCCGGGCGTCGGAGTCGGCGTAGGCGAATCGTCGCTCTTCACCGTCAGGCCGTCGAGCCCGGCGCTCGGGTCGGTGCTTGCCGCCGCCGTATAGACGTAATCGCGCTTGCAGATCGTGCCCGCATGGCAGGAGAAGTCGATCCCGCCCGGCGGAAGCGTGACCGCGACGGCCGGGAACCACACAGGGAAATCCCAGCTGTCGGACCAGACGCTGATGTCGATGAACGCGTGCGCATCAACTCCCGGCGTGACGATGAAGCCGAGGTTGTACAGCGGCGAGCCGATCGAGAAATTGCTCGTGTGCTGCGCCGCGTCGATCGCCAGCGGCATCTTCGCGCCGTTGACGATCGCCTGGTCGCTGTTCGCGACATTGTCGTGGAGCACCAGCTTCAGCGCGTCGGAATGCAGGCCGACCTTCACCGCGGGATGGACGAGTATCCCCGCCGCGCCCCAATTGCCATAGCCCGCCAGCAGGTCGACCGATGTCAGGACGAACGGGATCTCGCCCGCGTTCGTCCCCGGCGCCGGCGGCCGGAACTGCCCGTGGGTGTAGGGCGAGGGCAGCTTGTCGGCGAGGTTGTAGCCGATGGTGAGGCTGTGATGATCCTCGCCGATCAGCGGCAGCTTGTAATCGTACCCGGCGTTGGCCTGCAGCTCGGCCACCAGCTCCTGCCCATTGAAGATCTGGCTCGAGGCGAGGCCCGACGCCGCATATTGCGCGGGCGATCCGTCGACCGGAGTCATGGTCGCGGTGAGATAGGCATGCTCGCCGGCAGAGTCGGTGGCGTACTGGTACTTGCCGTTGACGACGATCGGGAAGCGCAGTCCGAAGCCGTAGCTGAAGCCCGCTCGGGCGCCGGCATAATAGGTCTCCGAGCAGCCGACCCAGCACCAGTTGATCGTCTTCTCGATCCGCTTACTCCACTCATATTGGCGGCCGAGCGTGAAGCCGGTGAGGAAGACGACATTGTCGATCGGCTGGTTCGGAGTCGGAGTCATCGTCACCGGCTGAAGCACCGACAGTCGCCCGCCCAGTCTGTCGGCGAGGGTCTGGAGCCGGCCGCCCGAGGACACGGTCGTGCTGCCGCTATCGGCGATCCCCGAGACGGCCTGCACTTCCTTGTCGAGAACGTCCGCCTCCGGGATGAACATCACGTCCTCGATCTTTGTCTCGGCCGAGTTGATCAGCTCTCCGGCGAGCTGGTCGTCGCTCAGCTGCTCGATCCGCGTCGTTTCTCCCGGACCGATCGCAGCCTCGATCTTCGCCCGCTCTGTCGGATTGGCCAGGATCGCGCGGAAATTGGCGACCTGCGCGGCGGTGTCGGCGTCCTGCGCAGCCCAGTCCTGCCGCGCCTTGGCGATGGCCGCGGCGCGCTTGGCCGGGTCTTCAACGAACCGCGCGGACTCGGGGTTGGAATAATCCGCGACGCGCTGGTCTTCGCCCATCTTGCGGGCGCAGGCGATTCCCGCTTGCTCGATCTGGGAGCGGCGTCCTGGATCGCTGCAGGTGCCGGCCTTGATCTGGTAGTTGAGGAAGCTTCGGACGATCAGCCCCTGATCCACGAGATAGGCTGTGACGTCGGAGGATTTGAC
>DATMHP010000199.1:0-18549 GCA_035554875.1 Sphingomicrobium sp. | reverse complement strand
CGAAGTGAAGCAGGCCGTTCCGGCCTAAGGTTCAGGAGCAACCCAATGAAACTCCTCGTCGCGGTCAAACGCGTCATCGACTTCAACGTGAAGCCGCGGGTGAAGCTGGACGGCTCGGGAGTCGACCTCGCCAACGTCAAGATGAGCATGAATCCCTTCGACGAGATCGCCGTCGAAGAAGCCATTCGTCTCAAGGAAAAGGGCGTCGCGACCGAGATCGTCGCCGTGTCCATCGGCCCTGCCAAGGCGCAGGAGACTCTCCGCACCGCGCTTGCCATGGGTGCCGACCATGCAATCCTCATCCAGACGGACGAAGAGGTCGAGCCGCTCGCTGTCGCCAAGATCCTCGCTAAAATCGCTAACGAGGAAAAGCCCGACATGGTCGTGCTCGGCAAGCAGGCGATCGACGACGACAATAATGCGACCGGCCAGATGCTGGCGGCGCTGCTCGGCTGGCCGCAAGGGACGTTCGCATCGAAGGTCGAGGCCGGCGACGGCAAGCTCAAGGTGACCCGTGAGGTCGATGGCGGCCTCGAGACCGAGGAGCTGAAAATCCCGGCGGTCGTCACGACCGATCTTCGCCTCAACGAGCCGCGCTATGCGTCGCTGCCGAACATCATGAAGGCCAAGTCGAAGCCGCTGGCGACCAAGACTCCCGACGAGCTCGGTGTCGACACCACGCGTCGTCTGGAGACCATCAAGGTGGCCGAGCCGCCGAAGAGGCAGGCGGGCATCAAGGTCGGCTCGGTCGACGAGCTTGTCGACAAGCTCAAGGCCCTGGGAGTTGCGAAATGAGCGTCCTCGTCGTCGTCGAACATGACGGAAAGAGCGTCCGCGAGGCGACCCTCCCAGCCATCACAGCCGCATCGAAGCTGGGCGACGTCCACGCGTTGGTCGCGGGGTCGAACGTCGGTTCAGTTGCTGAGGAAGCGGCGAAGATCGCGGGGGTGTCCAAGGTGCTGGTCGCCGACGCGGCGCACCTCGATCATGAGCTCGCCGAAGAGATCGCGCCTGTCGCTGCAAAGCTGATGGGCGGTTATGACGCCTTCGTCGTTCCGGCGACGACGACGGGCAAAAACATCGCGCCGCGCGTCGCAGCTCTGCTCGACGTCATGCAGGTCAGCGACGTGCTTTCGGTCGAGGGGCCGGATACGTTCACGCGACCGATCTACGCCGGAAACGCGATCGCGACGGTGAAGTCGAATGACCAGAAGAAGGTCATCACCGTCCGCACGACCGCTTTCGAAAAGTCGGCGCGCGAGGGCGGCAGCGCCTCGGTCGAGAAGGTCGATACCGGCCAGGCGGCGGGCCTCTCCACCTTCGTCGGCCTCGAGGCATCGGAAAGCGAGCGCCCGGAGCTGACCAGCGCCGGAGTCATCGTCTCGGGCGGCCGCGCCTTCGGTTCATCGGAGGATTTCCACAAGCTGCTCGACCCGCTCGCCGACAAGCTCGGTGCCGCGGTCGGAGCGTCGCGTGCCGCGGTCGACGCGGGCTACGCACCCAACGATTACCAGGTCGGCCAGACCGGCAAGATCGTCGCGCCCAACGTCTATATCGCGATCGGGATTTCCGGAGCGATCCAGCACCTGGCCGGAATGAAGGATTCCAAGATCATCGTCGCGATCAACAAGGACGAGGAAGCGCCGATCTTCCAGGTCGCGGACATCGGCCTGGTCGGAGACCTGTTCAAGGTCGTCCCGGAGCTGACCGAGAAGCTTTAGTCCTATGCCCGCCGCGCGCGGGGCTGGGGATTAGCGCGCGGCGGGCTGGGACACCGGCGGTTAGCGCCGGTCGAAGTTACGGCGGCGGTGCTCGGCGCGATCGGTCTTCGATTTCGAGCTGGCCTTGGCGTTCGAGCTGCCGTTGGCGCTCCCGCTCAGCGATCCGCTGACGCTTCCGGCGACCGAGCCGACGCTGCTCGCCTGGGCGATTGCAGAGTCGGCGGCGCCGCCGGCCTGGCCGGCGACCGTTCCGGCAGCGGAAGCCGCGCCATTGGCCGCACCCTGGGCGCTTCCCGCCAGCTGGCCGGCGACTGCGCCGACCTGATTGGTGCCGACGCCCTGGACCGCGAAACCGGCGCCCTGGTTCGTCGAGCCACTGCCGGAGGCCGAGCCGCCGAGGCCGAGGCTGTTGCCTGCCGCCGTCGCCGAAGTGACGCTGTTGACGGTGCCGGCCACCGTCCCGGCGAGACCGACATTGCCGCTCGCCGAACCGTTCCGGCTATCGACCGAGTGGCTGCTCGACCCGCTCGCCGAGCCCGAGACCACTCCACCGACGCTGTTGGCGATCGAGGCTGGGGCGCTGACATTGCCGACGCTGTTCAGCGTACTGCCGAGCGAGCCCGTGCCGCCCAAAGTACCGCCGACGGTGCCGCTCACCACGCCGCCAACCGCTCCACCGACATTGCCGAGCAGCTGCGCGGAGGCTGGAGCCGCCGCGATCGCCAGCGTCGAAGCCGCGGCAATCAGGATCGAATTTCTCATCTCGGTTCTCCTCGATTCCGGGGGCCGAACCGCCCCTCGAGATGAGAACGACAGCAGTTGTGCGGTTCATCCGCGCCGCTGGGAAAATTATTTCGCGCCGACGCTCTTCGGGTCGATCCGGCACTCGCCGCAGACGATGCCGCGGCCGACCCGTCCCTTGCCGGGGCGAGCCTCGGCAGCCAGCCGCGCCGGCGACCCGGCGCTCAGGAGCCGAGCCGACGCCAAAGGCGCAGCGAAGCTGGTGCCGCGAACCCGCGCATAGCCCTGGCCGGGAAGCGCGGCCGCCATATCCGCGCCGGGAGCGGCAAAGTCGAGGTGCGTCGCTTTTCCGGCCTCCGGGATGGCGCGGCCATGGGAATCGACCGCGGTGATGGCGAGCACGCCCGGATAGGAGGCGGGATATTGCGGCGGGGCGGCCGGGCCGTCGTTACCGACCGCGGCGACGACCTTGATCCCACGCGACTGGACGATCTGTATGGCGCGGCCGAGCAGCTTGTTCTCCGGGCCGACGAGGCTGATGTTGATCACCTGCGGGCGGTGTCCCGCGAGCCAGCCGAGCGCTTTGACGATGGCGCTGGCAGAGCCCGCGGCCTGGTTCCCTCCATAAACATCGGCGACATAGAGCCGCGCTCCGGTTGCGGCTCCGCGAAAGGGTCCCTGGCTTCCGACGAGCAGCGAGGCGACCGCGGTCCCGTGCCCTGTGGGCTTGGGATCGCCGACGAAGCCGTTCTGTTCGATGTTCGCCTTCGCGAGCGACGGGTGCGACGCGACTCCGCCGTCGATCATTCCGATCACCCGCCCATCGCCGACGCCCGCCGAAACCGCGATCGCGGCGCTGAGCGGTGCAAGCGCGCCGCCGCTCGGCTCATAAATATGGTCGTAATCGGCCTGGAGACGCGGCGCGGCCTTGGCGAGCAGCTTGAGCCCCGACCGCGCGCTCTTCCCCGGCGGAACGGCGAGCTTCACCGCCCTCAAGCCAAGGACCGGATCCCGTTCATCCGCGAGCAGCCGGAAGCCGGCGCGTTGCGCGAGCTGAAGCGATACCGGATCGGGATCGACCGCCAGGAGGATCCCGCGCCGCGCCGGCTCCCCGCGTTCGTCGCTTTCGAGAACCGCGTCATTCGACTGGATCAGCGCTTCGAGCCGCAGCCGGCGAAGCTGGAGCAGGCTCGGCGCACCAGATTCCGCGATCTGCTCCGGCAAGCCTGCAACCGTGTCGAGCGTCGGCCGGATCACCTGCTGCGTCTGCGGCTGGGAGATCACTGAATTGACCAGCGGTCCCGCGAGAGGGGCATTCGCCACGGGCGCCGGCAAGGAAACCGGCGGAAGCCCGACGCTCGGAATCAGCTGCGCAGCCGCCTGTCCGGTGAGGAAAAGCGCGGCAACGGTTGCACCGAGCAGGTTGCGAGAAAATTTGGGCATCGACGGTCCTCAATCTATGGCCTTTGGATGAAACGAGGATGAAGCGACGTTTCATCCGCATGAGGATTCATGGACCCACAGCCGAGGTTCGAAGACGAGCTTGTTTCGCTGCTTCCGCGGTTGCGGCGCTTCGCACATTCGCTGAGCCGCAGCCCCGCCGACGCCGACGACCTGACGCAGGCGACCGTCGAACGCGCGATCCGTTCGCGCGACCAGTGGACGCCGGGCACGCGCGTGGACAGCTGGCTCTACAGGATCATGCGCAACCTGTGGATCGACACGGCGCGCTCGCGGTCACGCAAGGAGAAGTTCGAAGCGCCGCCGGAGGAAGCGGCGAACGTCGGGGAGGACAGCGCGGTCGAAGCCTCAATGGAGCTGACGCGGATCATGTCGGCGATGCAGCAATTGCCGGACGAGCAGCGCGAAGTCGTCTCGCTGATCCTGATCGAGGGATTCGGCTATCGCGAGGCCGCCGAGCTTCTCGACCTGCCCATCGGAACGGTGTCGAGCCGGCTGGTGCGCGGGCGGACTGCCCTGCTTGGACTGGTGGGTGAACGATGAGCGCCGACGAGAAATTCTTCGCCTGGCTCGACGGCGAGCTCGATGGTGCCGAGGCCGCCGAAATGGCCGCGCGCGTCGATTCCGACCCGGAGCTTGCGGCGCTCGCCGAGCAGCATCGAGCGATGCAGGCACGCATGAAGAGTGTGTTTGATGCGGTGGCAGACGCTCCCGTGCCTGAGCAGCTGCTCGGCGCTACCAAATCCAATGTTGTCAATCTCGCCGAGCGGCGCGAGCGCAGGCTCCAATCATCGCGGTTCGGCGGATTGCCGCAATGGGCGATGATCGCGGCCACTCTGGTTCTGGGCGTTTTCCTTGGGACGCTACTGCCCGGGCAAAGCGATACCCCCGTTCAGCTGCGCGATGGGCATATGTACGCGGCGAGCATTCTCGACCGGGCGTTGGATAGTGAACTGGCGAGCGGGCCGTCCGGCGGCCCGATCCGTATCGGCCTGACGTTCCGCGATTCGGGCGGTGCAATCTGCAGGAGCTTCACCGGAACGGCAGCGACCGGTCTCGCCTGCCGCGACGCCGGTCGCTGGCGCGTGCGGGGCCTGTTCCCGGCCGGCGAAGGCCAAAGCGGAGACTATCGAATGGCTGCGGGAATGGACCCGAACCTCGCTGCGCTGGTCGGTTCGACGATGGTGGGCGAGCCGATGGACGCCGCCCAGGAGCAGGCGGCTCGCAAGCGCGGCTGGCGCTAATTCTGCTCGCGCCTGGCCGGCCGCCCATCCGGCTCCCCGGCGAAGTCGCCTCCGAAAATTTCGAGGGACTCTGCGCGGTCTTCCTCGGCGACAAATGGCTCGGAGAAATAGAGGACGGCCCAGC
The DNA here is from genome assembly GCA_035554875.1 of Sphingomicrobium sp. Classification (GTDB taxonomy): domain Bacteria; phylum Pseudomonadota; class Alphaproteobacteria; order Sphingomonadales; family Sphingomonadaceae; genus Sphingomicrobium. The sequence goes on along the minus strand of DATMHP010000199.1, from coordinate 13,258 downwards.
CGATGCAGCCGGCGAGCAGCGAGCCCGCGATCGTCCCGAGCCGCGCGGAGTCGACGAGCGCCGGGTCCTGGAATGCGAGCGCGCCTATGAACAGGCTCATCGTGAACCCCACGCCGGTGAGCAGCGCTGCACCATAGAGCTGGATCCACGGCGTCGATGGTTCGCGCCGCGCGACCCCCAACCGAACCATGAGCCAGATCGATCCGAAAACCCCCGCCTGCTTGCCGATCAACAGGCCCGCGATGATAGCGAGCGGAAGGGGCGCGATGATCGCCTTCGCGCCCCCGATACCGACCCCGGCGCTCACGAGGCCGAACAGCGGCACGATGCCGAGCATGACCCAGGGGTGAATCGCATGCTCCAGCCGTTTCAAAGGCGAGTGGGGCTCATCCCGCCCCAGCGGAATCGTCAGGGCCGCCAGCACACCGGCAACGGTCGGGTGAATGCCGCTAGCGAGCATCGTGAACCACAGCAATGCAAACCCGATCATGTAGGGCAACAGGCGCCTGACCCCGAGCAGGTTCATAATCCCCATCAGCCCGACAATCCCGGCAGCCACCGCGATCGCCGCCGCATTGAGCTGCGCCGTGTAGAAGAGGGCGATGATGATGACGGCGCCGATGTCGTCGATGACAGCGATGGCGACGAGCACCAGCTTGAGCGACGGATTGGCGGCTTTGCCCAGGAGAGCCAGGATTCCTACCGCGAACGCAATGTCGGTTGCCGACGGAATGGCCCAGCCTCGGATCAGCGCCGGATCGCCGCCAGTCACGGCGAGGTAGAGCAGAGCCGGAACCGCCATCCCGGCGGCTGCGGCAACGATCGGCAGCCGGCGCGCTGCCGCCGTCGCAAGCCTGCCGTCGTACCATTCGCGCTTCACTTCCAGCCCGACGAGCAGGAAGAAAATCGCCATCAGTCCGTCGACGATCCATTGGTGAAAATTCAGTACCCCGAAGCGGGGCATCGAAGGCCCCAGCTCGGTTTCCAGTACTGAGTGATAGAATCCGGAAAGTCCGCTGTTTGCAATCAGAAGCGCGGCGGCGGCGGCTGCAATCAGGAGGATTCCGGCGAGTTTCTCGCGGCTCTGAATCTCGACCGGACCGCCCGCCATCGAACCCCTGTTTTTGAATGGCACGGGTCTTTTCTAAACCCGCCTCCTCATATGAAAAGGCCCACCGCCGAGATGGGCGATGGGCCGGGGTTCGATGACAAATGCTCTTAGCTGGCGTGCTCGGGCTTACCCTTGCGCTTGGTCGACGCCATTTTCTCGAGCTCTTTCTCGCTCATCGACATCATCGATTTCGATGCGCCTTGGAGCTTACTTTTCGGGGTATCGCCGCGCTTGGCGGAAAGAGCGGCGCCGGCAGCTTTCTGCTGAGCCTTTGATTTGGCAGGCATAACCATTCTCCTTTCGGAGAAGAAAACGCTTCAGCGACGGATACGGTTCGTCAAAAGGCGAGATTGCGGGTGATCACCCATTTGGCCTTTTGCCGGTGCCAGACGGTGAGGAATCGGCCGAGATTGCGGTGGACGGTGCCCGTGTCGGTTTTCACGGTCGCCGACGCGCTTCCCCACTCATAGACATCATCGGGGCCGGCGGCGACGCGGCCGTCGCTGGTTGCCGAAGCTTCGACGATTTGCGCGCGTTTCGGGCGCGCCGCGTACATCTGCCGGATCGCTGCCTTTCCTTCGACAGCCTTGCCGTCGGGCAGGATGAACACCCCGTCCTCCGCATAGGGAGCGACGATGGTATCGACATCTCCGGCAACCATCGCCGTTCCCCATTCGGCGTTGGCCCTGTCGATAAACGGGGCAGCCTCCACCAGCGGGTTGGGCGCGGCCGCGGCCGGCAAGGCGACGGCTACGAGAGCGATGAACAAGGGTCGCTTCATTGGGATACTCCCGAACTGATAGGCACGCTTGTAGACGGGCAAGCGTGCCTGACCACTCCCGAAATCCGAAATGCCCTGCTAGTGCAGCCGCCGATGAGTGACGAGATTAGCCGCGACACCCCCGAAGGCATCACGCTGAAGGTCGTTTACGGACCGCAGGATGCGGGCGACATCGATCCCGGAAGCCCGGGCGAGCCGCCTTTCACGCGCGGCCCCTATGCGACGATGTACGCGGGGCGTCCCTGGACCATCCGCCAGTACGCGGGATTTTCGACCGCCGAAGAATCCAACGCTTTCTATCGCCGCAATCTGAAGGCGGGGCAGAAGGGCCTCTCGGTCGCCTTCGATCTCGCCACCCACCGCGGCTACGACAGCGACAATCCGCGCGTCGCCGGCGACGTGGGAATGGCCGGAGTCGCGATCGATAGCGTCGAGGACATGAAATTGCTCTTTGACGGGATCCCGCTCGACACAATGAGCGTGTCGATGACGATGAACGGCGCGGTGCTCCCCATCATGGCCTTCTTCATCGTCGCCGGGGAGGAGCAGGGCGTCCCCCACGCCAAGCTCACCGGCACGATCCAGAACGACATTTTGAAAGAGTTCGCGGTCCGCAACACCTACATCTATCCGCCCGAGCCGAGCATGCGGATCGTCGCCGACGTGATCGCTTATTGCGCGCGCGAGATGCCGAAGTTCAATTCGATCTCGATCAGCGGCTACCACATGCACGAGGCTGGAGCGACGGCGGTCCAGGAACTAGCCTACACGCTCGCCGACGGCATGGAATATGTGCGCGTCGCCAAGGCGCAGGGCCTCGAGATCGACGAGTTCGCCGGGCGGCTGAGCTTCTTCTTTGGAATCGGCATGAACCTGTTCATGGAGGTGGCCAAGCTGCGCGCTGCGCGGACGCTTTGGCACCGGATCATGACAGAGCTGGGCGCAAAGAACGACCGGTCGAAGATGCTCCGCACGCACTGCCAGACGTCGGGCGTGAGCCTCACCGAGCAGGACGCGTACAACAACATCATCCGCACCACGATCGAGGCTCTCGCGGCGGTTCTCGGCGGAACCCAGTCGCTGCACACCAACAGCTATGATGAAGCGATCGCGCTGCCGACGGATTTCAGCGCGCGGATCGCTCGCAACACGCAGCTGATCCTTGCCGAGGAAAGCGGGGTGACCGCGGTCGCCGACCCGCTCGGCGGAAGCTGGTACGTCGAGAAGCTCACCCGCGAGCTCGAAGAGCGCGCGTGGGAGCTTATCCAGGAAGTCGAGGGTCGCGGCGGCATGACCAAGGCCGTCTCGCAGGGCCTGCCGAAGCACCGCATCGAGGAAGCGGCAGCGGCGCGCGCCGCGAAGGTCGATACCGGCGAAACGGTGATCGTCGGCGTCAATCGCTATCAGCCGGAAAGCGAGCCGGAGCACGACATCCTCGAGGTCGACAATGCCAAGGTGCGCGCGCAGCAGATCGCGCGGATCGAAAAGGTGCGCGCCAGCCGGGATGAGGCAAAGGTCCGCGCGGCGCTCGATGCGCTGGAAGATGCAGCCCGCCAAACTCCCGTTCGTCCTGAGCTTGTCGAAGGGCACGGGCAGGACGCCGGTGCAGAACGCCCTTCGACTACGCCCTTGCAGGGCTCCGCTCAGGACGAACGAAATCTGTTGGCATTGGCAGTGGAAGCGGCGCGCGCGCGGGCGACGTTGGGCGAAATTTCGGACGCGCTCGAACGCGCCTTCGGCCGTTACGACACGGTGCCCGAGCCGGTTCGCGGGATCTACGGCAAGGCGCGCAACGACGCTCGCTGGAAAGCCGTCGAGCAAGGCACGAAGTCAGTCGCCGATCGCCTTGGCCGCAAGCCGCGCATCCTCGTCGCCAAGATGGGGCAAGACGGCCACGACCGCGGCGCCAATCTGGTCTCATCCGCTTTCACCGACCTCGGCTTCGAAGTAATCCCCGGCCCTCTGTTCCAGACGCCGCGCGAGACTGCGCAAATGGCGGTCGAAAAGGACGTCGACGTGGTCGGCGCAAGCTCGCTCGCCGCGGGCCACCGAACGCTCATCCCCGAGATGATCGACGCGCTGAAAGACTTAGGGCGAGCCGACATCAAGGTGGTCGCCGGCGGGGTCATCCCGCCGCAGGATTATGCCGCACTCCGAACCGCGGGCGTGCAGGCGATCTTCGGCCCCGGCACCAACCTCGCCGACGCCGCTGACGAGGTGCTCCGCCTGCTCGGCCACAACCGCCCGCCGCTTGATGAGGCGGCCGAGTGAGCTATCACGACCGACGGTCGATAACTGCAGGTGCATTGGGCTGTCTTGGCACGGCCGTTTACTGGCTGGCAGCATTGTTCTTGTCAGTCGGCTTCATCATGGGTGATTGCGACGGAGCTGCATGCCTCGCAGCGAAAGACAGAACGTACACCATCTACTGGATAGTCGCCGCGTCACTGTACCTGGTTCTCGCAATCGGCTTCTGGTTATCAGTTCGGAACCGGCGAAACGGAGCAGACGAGTAGTGTTCAAGAAAATCCTGATCGCCAACCGAGGCGAGATCGCCTGCCGGGTGATCCGAACGGCGCGGCGCATGGGAATCAAGACCGTCGCCGTCTATTCCGACGCCGACGCGCGGGCGCCGCACGTGCTGATGGCCGACGAGAGCGTTCGCCTCGGTCCGCCGCCCGCTTCCGAATCCTATCTAAAGGCCGAGCTGATCATCGACGCCTGCAAGGCAACGGGCGCCGAGGCGGTCCATCCGGGCTACGGCTTCCTGTCCGAGCGCGAGAGCTTCGCCAAAGCGCTGGCGAAAGCGGGCATTGCCTTCATCGGCCCGCCGCCCAAGGCGATCGCGGCGATGGGCGACAAGATCGAGTCCAAGAAGCTGGCGCAGAAAGCGGGCGTCAATGTCGTCCCCGGCTATCTCGGCGACATCGCCACCACCGCCGAGGCGGTGAAGATCGCGGCCGACATCGGCTATCCGGTGATGATGAAGGCCTCGGCCGGCGGCGGCGGCAAGGGCATGCGTCTCGCCTGGTCGGAAAAGGATGTCCGCGAAGGCTTCGAGAGCGTGAAGCGCGAGGGGCTGAACAGCTTCGGCGACGACCGCGTCTTCATCGAGAAATTCATCGAGCAGCCGCGCCACATCGAGATCCAGGTGTTGGGCGACCAGCACGGCAACGTCCTGTATCTGAACGAGCGCGAATGCTCGATCCAGCGCCGCCACCAGAAGGTGGTCGAGGAAGCGCCCTCGCCGTTCGTCACGCCCGAGATGCGCAAGGCGATGGGCGAGCAGGCGGTCGCTCTCGCCAAGGCCGTCGGTTACTATTCCGCGGGTACGGTGGAGCTGATCGTCAATGGCGCCGACACGTCGGGCAAGAGCTTCTACTTCCTCGAGATGAACACCCGGCTCCAGGTCGAGCATCCGGTGACAGAGGAAGTGACCGGCCTCGACCTCGTCGAGCAGATGATCCGCGTCGCCAATGGCGAAAAGCTCACCTTCAGCCAGGACGATGTGAAGCTAGACGGCTGGGCGATGGAAACGCGCGTCTATGCCGAGGACCCGTACCGCGGCTTCCTCCCGAGCACGGGACGCCTCACCCGTTACACGCGCCCGCCGGAGACTCGCGAGCCGGAGGTGCGTGTGCGCGTCGACGACGGGGTCACCGAAGGCTCCGAGATCAGCATGTTCTACGACCCGATGGTCGCCAAGCTGATCACCTGGGGTCCGGACCGGCAGGCGGCGATCGACGCGCAGATCGCCGCGCTCGACGCGTTCGAGCTGGACGGCATCGGCGACAATGTCGATTTCCTGTCGGCGCTGATGCAGCACCCGCGCTTCCGCGCCGGCGACATCACCACAAACTTCATCGCCGAGGAATATCCGGAAGGATTCGAAGGCGCGCCCGCGAACGCGCAATTGCTGTCCGATATCGCCGTGATCGGCGGGATGATCGGCGCGATCACCGAGGAGCGGGCGTCAGGGATCGACCACCAGCTCGGCCCGCCGGTGATCCCGTCATGCGAGCGCGTCGTGATCGTCGACGGCGAACAGCATCGGGTCCGCATCAAGCCTTACCAGGGTGGCACGCTGGCGGTGCTCGATGGCGGTGAGCTGATCGACGTGATCGGCCGCTGGACGCCCGGGCAGCGGCTGCTTTCGGTGAACGTCGACGGGCGGGTTCGGACGGTGCAGGTGCGCCGCGAAGGGCGGATGTTCGTCCTGACCACACGAGGTGCCAGCCATCGCGTGCAGGTGATGCCGCCGCACGTGGCCGAACTTTCCGCGCACATGATCGAGAAGATCCCGCCGGACCTGTCGCGGCTGCTGCTCGCGCCGATGCCGGGCCTCCTGACCAAGCTGAATGTCGCGGTCGGCGACACGGTCGAGCCGGGCCAGCCGGTCGCGGTGATGGAAGCGATGAAGATGGAGAATATCCTCCGCGCGCCAAAAGCGGCGACGGTGAAGGCGACGCCCGCGAAAGCGGGCGACAGCCTCGCGGTCGATCAGGTCATCGTCGAGTTCGAATAGCCGTTCCCCGGCGAAGGCCGGGGCCCAGGACGAAGCTGCAAAATGAAGGCCGGTTACGTCTACATCATGGCGAACCGGAAGAATGGGACGATCTACATTGGAGTGACCAGCGATCTCGTGAAGCGCGTCTGGGAGCACCGCAATGGAGTAGTCCCAGGCTTCACCAAGAAACACGGTTGCAAGGTGCTGGTTTGGTACGAGGCATTTGACGATCTGCAGGAAGCGCGCCGCCGCGAGCTCCAGATGAAGGAATGGAAGCGGGCGTGGAAGATCCGGTTGATCGAGAAGAACCTTGATTGGGACGATCTCTTCCCGACGTTGTTGTAAATCCGGCTTTCGCCGGCCTGGGCCCCGGCCTTCGCCGGGGAACAAAGTGAGGATCAATTAAGCTATGCCGACGATCCTTCTCCTGATCGTCTCCAACACCTTCATGACCATCGCCTGGTACTGGCATTTGCGCGGCGGCATGTCGAAGCCGCTGTTCATCGTCATCCTGATCAGCTGGTCGATCGCCTTCGTCGAATATTGCTTCGCAGTCCCCGCCAACCGGATCGGCTATGCCAACGGCTGGAGTCCCGCGCAGCTCAAGATCACGCAGGAAGTGATCACGCTCGCCGTGTTCGCGATTTTCGCGCTGGTGTGGCTAAAAGAGCCGGTGCACTGGCGCTACTTCGCCGCCTTCGGATGCATGGTCGCCGCGGTGGCGCTGGTGTTCAGCGGCAAGTGACCAGCTCGCAAGTCTAGCTTTTGCGCTGGGTCCAATATCTTAAAAACCAGAGAAGGGCGGTGACGGTCGGGATGAGAACAAACGGCGACCACGTAATCCAAAGTTCCCAGACCTCTCGTGGCGGAGCATTCTGTGTCTGAGGCAAAATGCTGCCACCAGTATACGCGTAAAGACCGGCGAGGACGAGCAAACAGAACGAGCTAATGGCTGTCAGCACGAGCATTAGCGTGTTGTTCTTGTGCATAATTGCCCCGCTAGCGCTCCCTCAGTTCGCTGCGCCTGAGCTTGCCGGTGGCGGTCTTCGGCAGAGCGTCGACGAATTCGATCAGACGCGGATATTTGTAAGGTGCGATCTCCGCCTTGGCGTGGGTTTGCAGTTCCGCGACCAGCTGATCCGATGCGTCCGCGTCCCCGGCCAGGACGACGAACGCTTTCACCTTCTGCCCGCGTTCGGTATCGGGCACGCCGATCACCGCGCATTCGGCGACTGCCGGATGCGATAGCAGCGCATTCTCCACTTCCGGAGCGCCGATATTGTAGCCGGAGCTGACGATCATGTCGTCGTTGCGGGCGAGGTACCAATAGTATCCGTCGGCATCGCGGCGGTAAGTGTCGCCGGTCACGTTCCAGCCGCCTTCGACATATTTCCGCTGGCGCGGATCGTCGAGATAGCGGCAGCCGGTCGGTCCCTTGATGGCGAGACGGCCGACGCCCTCGTCCATCGGATTGCCGTTCTCGTCGAGGACCGTCGCGACATATCCTGGCACGGCCTTGCCGGTTGAGCCGGGGCGGATCGCGTCGCCTGCGGCGGAGACGAAAATGTGCATCATCTCGGTCGAGCCGATGCCGTCCGTGATCGCGATTCCCGTCCGCTCCTTCCACGCGCGCCAGGTCGCCTCGGGCAGATGCTCGCCGGCGGAGATGCAGTAGCGGAGCGTCTTCAGCGCTTCCTCCAACTTCGTTCGTCCTGAGCTTGTCGAAGGGCGTTCTTCGGTGCCAGCGCCCTTCGACTTCGCTTCGCTCCGCTCAGGACGAACGGACTCGGTGGCCAGCATCGCCTTGTAGGCGGTCGGCGCGGTGCCGAGGTGAGTCACTCCGAACTTCGCAATCGCCTCGAGCAGCGCCGGCGGGCTCGCCTGCTCGATGGTCGCGGCCGCCGCGCCGAAGCGCCAGGGGAACATCGGCGTGATGCCGAGGCCGAAGGTGAAGGCCATCGGCGCGCTGGTCAGGAAGACATCGCCCGGTTTTGGATCGACGAGATCCTTCGCAAAGGTGTCGCACGGGGCGAGCACGTCGCGATGGAAGTGCACACAGCCCTTGGGGACGCCAGTCGTGCCGCTCGTGAAGGCGATGATACACGGATCGTCCCGGCCCGTGTCGGCGGGCGGCAGCGGATCGAGTCCCTCGGTCCGCTTCTCCAGCTCGCCGCGGCCGTAGTCGCCGTCATATTTGACGATGTGTTTGACGCAATGCGTCTGGTCGACCGCCTGGCGGAAGTCGCCGATGAAGCGGCTATCGACGATGGCGTGGGAGATTTGCGCGCGCTCGATTACGGTCGCGATCTCGCCGGGGCGCAGCAGCGGCATGGTCGCGACGACGACTCCGCCTGCCTTCAGCACACCGAGCCAGGCCGCGAACATCGTCATTGTATTCGGTCCGCGAAGGAGAACGCGGTTGCCGGGGACCAGCCCTTCTTCGTCGACCAGCAGCCGGGCGATTCGCCCGCTGAAATCGTCGAGCTCAGCGTAGGTCCACTGGCCGTGCTCGTTGACGACCGCGGGAGATTCCGGATTGCCACCCTTCAGCAGCTCCGCCGCGCAGTTCAGCCGTTCGGCGTACTGCACCTCCGGCAGGTCGAAGCGGAATTCCGGGAGCAGCTCCGGCGGCGGAAGCCGGTCACGAACGAAGGAGTCGTACATTGCTTACTTCGTCATTCCCGCGAAAGCGGGAACCCAGTTTTTCTTGTCTCGCTGGGTCCCCGCTTTCGCGGGGATGACGAGGGGGCTGGAACTCATTCCGGCACCACCGCCGTGGTTTCGATCTCGATTTTGGCCGCGCCTTCGACCAGCTCCTTGACGACGACCAGCGCCATCGCCGGGTAATTCGAACCCATGATCTCGCGCCAATAGGCACCGATCTCGTCGCGCTGGCCGAGATATTCGCCGCGGTCGGTGATGTAGCAGGTCATCCGGACGATGTGCTCGGGTCCGGCGCCATCCTCCGCGAGGATCGCCAGCGTATTGCGGAGCGCTCGGGCGAACTGCCCGTCGAGGCGATAGTCCGGAAAGCTCTCCTTCTCGTCCCAGCCGACGACACCGGCGGTGAAGATCATCCGCCCTTTCGCGCTGATCCCGTTCGAATAGCCCTTCGGCCGCGGCCATCCCGCCGGCTGGAGAATTTTCATGCCGTCGCCCCCTTCAGCAAATCCTTCGCGATGATCTGCCGCTGCACCTCGCTCGCGCCCTCGTAAATTCGAAGCGCGCGGATATCGCGGTACAGCTCCTCGACCTTCTGTCCCCGCGTGACGCCCGCACCACCATGCATCTGCACCGCGGCGTCGATCACCTTCTGGCCGCTCTCCGTCGCATGCAGCTTGGCCATCGCGGCGGCGCGGCGGTTGTCGGTGCCGCCGACATCCTGCTGCCACGCGGCGCGATAAATCAGCAGCGCCGACGTATCGACCGCGAGCGCCATGTCGGCGAGCTTCTCCTGGGTCACGGCATTGTCCGCGAGAGTGCCGCTGCCGAGGCGGCGGTTCGTTGCCCAGCCGAGCGCCTCGTCGAGTGCGCGCCGTGCAAAACCGAGCGCGGCCGCGCCGACCGTCACCCGGAACAGGTTGAGCGTCTCCATGCCGATGCGGAATCCCTCGCCCGGCTCCCCGATAATAGCATCGGCCGGAATGCGGACGTTATCGTATTTCAGGCGTGCGAGCGGATGCGGCGCGATCACGTCGATCCGCTCGGCGACCTCAACCGCATCGGCGGGAACGATGAAGGCCGACAGGCCCCGCGCGCCTTCGCCTTCCCCGGTCCGCGCGAAGGTGACGTAGAAGTCAGCGATCCCGCCGTTGGAAATGTAGGTCTTCTCGCCGACGAGCACCCACTCGTTGCCGTCCTTCATGGCGGACGTCTGGATATTCGCAGCGTCGGAGCCGCATTCCGGCTCGGTCATCGCAAAGGCGGCGATCGCCTCCCCGCTCGCCACGCTCGGAAGCCATTGGCGCTTCTGCTCGACGGTGCCGAACAGGCTGATCGCGCCCGAGCCGAGGCCCTGCATCGCGAACGCAAAATCGGCGAGGGCCGAATGGTAAGCGAGCGTTTCGCGGACGATGGCGAGGCTGCGGACGTCGGGGCGATGCTTCGCGTCGGCGACGGAGAGCTTGAGGAATCCAGCCGAGCCGAGCGCCTGGACCAGCGCGCGACAATCTTCATCGAGGTCGCCGGTCTGCTCTGGCAATGCCTTCGCGCACCAGGCTTGGAGCTTGTCCGCAAGCTCCCGGTGCTTCGGCTCGAAGAATGGCCAGGAGAGGAAGCTGCGGTCGGGCATCAACTCGAGCCCATATGCGCGGGACGAATGAGTGTAAAAGCGAACATCGCGAGCGCGACGAAAAGCCAAAAGGCCCAGAATGAAAAAAGGAACCAGAAGAGGCGCGGATTCTCATTTCTATTCGCGCCGACGCCGCCCCCGCCGATCACACCCCATTTTAACGCCGTGAGAAGTAAGCCGGAACCGAGAACGATGATAAAGATCGCGGAGGTCCGTCCTGACGTCATATTCTAGTCGCCCTTGAACACCGGCGTCTGTTTCGCCGCGAAGGCCTCATAGGCGCGGTGGAAATCGTTCGTTTCCATACAGACGGCCTGCGCCTCCGCCTCCATCTGCAGCGCCTGCTCGATCGACACGTGCCATTCGGCATCGAGCTGTTTCTTGGTCACCGCGTGCGCGACCGTGGGGCCGGCCGCCAGATTGCGGGCAAGCGCTTGTGCCTCGGCGAGAGGATTGCCCGTGAGCCGGTTCCAGAAGCCCCAGGCAAAGCCTTCCTCGCTGCTCATGTTGCGGCCGGTGAACAGAAGCTCGGCGGCGCGGCCGTGGCCGATGATCCGCGGAAGGATCGCGCAGGCGCCCATGTCCGCCCCGGACAGGCCGACGCGGGTGAAGAGGAAGGCGGTCTTCGCGCTCGGCGCGGCGAAGCGGATGTCGCTCGCCATCGCCAGAATCGCCCCGGCGCCGGCGCAAATGCCCTCAACCGCGGCGACGATCGGCTGCGGGCAGGCGCGCATCGCGCGCACAAGGTCGCCGGTCATCCGGGTGAACTTCAGAAGTCCGTCCGAATCCATCTTCGTTAGCGGCCCGATGATCTCGTGGACGTCGCCGCCCGAACAGAAATTCCCGCCCGCGCCGGTGAGCACGACCGCCTTCACGCCATAGGTTTCGTCGAGACTCCAGAAAGTCTTTCGAAGCTCGTCATAGCTTTCGAAGGTCAGCGGGTTCTTCCGCTCCGGCCGGTTGAGCGTGATCGTCGCAACGCCGTCCGCGAAGTCCCACAGGAAGTGGGTTGGCGAGTAGTTGGCCGGGTCGAAGCTCATGCGCTGGTCCCGCCGTCGATGGTGATCGCAGCGCCGTTGATGTCGCGGCTCAGGGGCAGGCAGAGCGTCAGGATGATGTTCGCAATGGCTTCCGGATCGACGAGCCGGCCGCTGGCGTTCATGTTCGTGATCGCACCGCGCGAATCCTCTTCGCTTCGTCCGGTGATCTCCGACACGCGCGCCACGCTCTGGTCGGTCATCGGCGTGTCGACATAGCCGGGGCAGACGGCGTTCACCGTCAGGTTGGTCTTCGCATATTCCGCGGCAAGCGAGCGCGTCAGGCCGAGCAAGCCGTGCTTCGACGCGGCATAATGGGCGGCGTAGGGAACCCCCCGAAGCGACGCCACCGAGGCGATGAAGACCAGCCGCCCGTTCTCGCTCTTCAGCAAATCGCCGATCGCCGCCCGGGCGCAGTCGAAGGCGGCCGTCAGGTTGGTCGCGATGATCCGGTCCCAGCTCTCCCGGGTCATCTTGTGGAAGGGCGCGCTCTCCGCGATTCCTGCATTCACGACCAGAAGCTCAATCGGGCCATTCGCCGCGCGCGCCTGGTCGAAAGCGCTCTCAATTGCCTGCGGATCGGTCACATCGCACTGGAAGGCGGTGCCACCAGTCGCGATCGCAGTGGTCTCGATCGGTCCGGTTCTCCGCCCGAGCAGCGACAGCTTCGCGCCCTCGCCAGCGAGCGCTTTCGCGGCCGCCGCGCCGATGCCGGTGCCTCCGCCGGTGATCAGCGCGTGCCGTCCTTGAAGGCGTGCGTCCATCCAGCCCCTCTTCAAGAATCAGCATTGGCCGAACGGCATTCCGGTGGCAAGGCGTGCGCCATGAAGCTCGCCATCCTCGAAACCGGCCGGCCGCCGGGCGATCTCGAAGCGAAGTTTGGTGATTACCCGCTGATGTTCGGGCAGATGCTCGGAGACGGGTTCGAAATCGCGACCTACGACGCGCAGAATGGGCATTTGCCCGCCGATCCGGCCGACCATCATGCCTATCTCATCACCGGCTCGCCCGCCGGCGTGTACGACCCTTTCCCGTGGATCGCGCCGCTGCAGGATTTCATCCGCTCGGCGGATGGAGCGAAGATGATCGGCATCTGCTTCGGCCACCAAATCATGGCGGAAGCGCTCGGCGGGCACGTCGAGAAGTCCGACAAGGGCTGGGGCGCGGGCCTGCACAAATATTCGGTGGTCCGCCGCCAGCAATGGATGGACGGCGAGCAGTCGATCGCGATTCCCGCCTCGCACCAGGACCAGGTGATCGTGCAGCCGCCGAATAGCGAGATCGTCGTCGCGTCCGATTTCACGCCTTATGCGGGGCTTGCGTGGACCGACCGGCCGGCGATTTCCTTCCAGTTCCACCCGGAGTTCAGCGCCGATTTCGCCAAGGCCCTGATCCGCGAGCGCTACGACCGCGTCTCGAACCCCGACGCCGCAATCGCCTCGCTCGACGCGCCGAATGACAGCGTGAACGTGGCGACCTGGATCCGGCGATTCCTTACGGAGAAGACTGCATGAAGACCCGCGCAGCCGTC
>DATMHP010000198.1:0-8186 GCA_035554875.1 Sphingomicrobium sp. | reverse complement strand
GCCATGTCGGTCGGAACGCCTTCGCGGCGAAGCCCGGCCACGATTCCGACAGCAGCTAGTTCGGCGCGCTCGCCGAGTGGAACCACGACGACCGAAGGCCGCTCCGGCTCCGGCGCATCGATCAGCATCGCCAGCCGCTCGATCCCCGCCGCCCAACCGACCGCGGGCGTGTGCGGGCCGCCCAGTGCTTCGATCAGTCCGTCATAGCGCCCGCCGGCGATCACCGCGCCCTGAGCGCCCAGCCTGTCGGTAACGAACTCAAACGCGGTGTGGCGATAGTAATCGAGCCCGCGCACCAGCCGCGGATCGCGAACCCACTGCACGCCCGCCGCCTCCAAACCGGCCTTCACCTTGTCGAAGAAGTCGCTGGCCTCCGGAGTCAGATATTCGTCGATTGACGGAGCGGCCTCCGCAATGGCCCGGTCGCGCGGGTCCTTGCTGTCGAGGATTCGCAGCGGATTGCGCTCCAGCCGGTCGCGGCTGTCCTCGGACAGGCTGTCGAACGACTGCCAGAAATAATCGACCAGCGCCTTGCGCCACGCCTCACGCGTCGGCGCGTCGCCAAGCGTGTTGAGCTGGAGCATCACGCCGGTGATTCCGAGCTCCTTCAGAAGCTGGTCGCCGAGCGCGAGAAGCTCGACGTCGGCCGCCGCCTCGGCTGCTCCGATGATTTCCGCGTCGAGCTGGTGGAACTGCCGGAAGCGTCCTTTCTGCGGCCGCTCGTAGCGGAAAGCGGATCCATGGGTGGCGACCTTCAGCGGCGCATATTGCTGCCAGCCTTCCGACAGGAAAGCGCGCGCGATCCCGGCCGTGAACTCCGGCCGCATCGTCACCGATTCGCCGCTCTTGTCCTCGAAGCTGTACATTTCCTTCGAAACGACATCGGTCGTCTCGCCCATCGTCCGGGCGAAAACGTCCGTATGCTCCAGCACCGGCACCTCGACACGCCTGAAGCCATAGAGACGCCGGACTCGGTCGAACGCCGCCACGACCGCGGCCATTCGGTCGGCATCCTCGCCAAGCAGACTTTGCATTCCACGGATCGGTTGCGGGCTGGTCATTGCCGCGCGCATGGCAAAAACATTCGACAAAGGAAAGGAATGCATCGGCCTGCGGCGGAACGCGGGTGGACATTCGCGCGCCAACTATCGCAAGCCATGGGCTTTCAATCTGGGGAGAATCTCATGCGCGTGACTGCGCTTGCCTGGCTACTGCTTGCTTCCGCCGCGCCTGTGCAAATGGCCGTTGCCCAACCCGCGCCTGGCCAGATCAGCCTGCCTGCCGCCCCGACCAACAAGACGGAGGCGATCCCGGCCGCTCGCGACGTGCCCTATCCCGGCACGATCCAGATTACCGTCGACGCGACCGATGTGACGCGCGGGATTTTCCGCATTCACGAGCGCGTGCCGGTCACCGGCGCGGGCGACCTCGTCCTCCTCTACCCCAAGTGGGTTCCGGGCGGGCATAACCCCCGCAACGAGATCAGGAAGGTGACCGGAATCACCTTCAGCGCGAACGGCCAACCGCTGGAATGGTCGCGCGACAACCTGGACGTCTACGCTTTCCACGTGAAGGTCCCCGAAGGGGTGCAGGCGATCGACGCCAACTTCCAGTTCGTGACCGCGACCGCTCCCAACCAGGGCCGCATCGTCGCGACGCCCGACATGGCGAGCATCCAGTGGCTTTCGACCTCGCTCTATCCGGCTGGCTATTATACCCGCCAGATCCCGGTCCAGCCGACGGTGATCGTGCCGGAGGGCTGGACGGTCGCGACCGCGCTTCGTCCGAGCGGGCCCGATGCCGGTAGCCGCATCACCTTCGGCACCGTCAATTACCAGGTGCTGACCGATTCCCCGATGATCGCGGGCGCGCATTTCCGGCGCATTCCGCTGAGCGACAAGGTCAATCTCGACGTCATCGCCGACACCGCCGCGGAGCTGAACGCGAGCCCGGAGGTCATCGCCATCCACAAGAAGCTGGTCGACCAGGCTGTGAAGTTGTTCGGTGCGCAGCATTACGATCATTACGATTTCCTGCTGACGATCTCCGACAAGCTCGGCGGAATCGGCCTCGAACATCACCGCAGCTCCGAGGACGGAGTGGATCCGGGCTATTTCACCGACTGGAAGAATGCCGGGCGCGACCGCAACCTGCTTCCGCACGAATATACGCACAGCTGGAACGGCAAGTACCGCCGCGGCGCGGACCTGTGGACGCCCGATTTCCGCACGCCGATGCAGGATTCGATGCTGTGGGTCTATGAAGGCCAGACGCAGTTCTGGGGCTATGTCCTCGGCGCCCGCTCCGGGATGCTGTCGAAGGAAGATACCCTCCAGGCGATCGCGTCGACCGCCGCAACCTACGGCTATGGAACGCCGGGCCGGCAGTGGCGCCCGCTGATCGATACGACCAACGATCCGATCATCGCTTCACGCGCGCCTGCGGCGTGGCGGAGCTGGCAGCGTAGCGAAGATTATTACAGCGAAGGCCAGCTGATCTGGATCGACGTCGACCGCATCATCCGCGAGCAGTCGGGCGGCAAGAAGTCGATCGACGACTTTGCCCGCGCCTTCTTCGGAATGAACGACGGCGATTGGGGCGAGCTGACCTACAATCTCGATGATGTCGTGAAGACTTTGAACTCGGTCCAGCCCTACGACTGGGCCGGTTACCTGAAGGCGCACGTCTACGACATCTACGCCGCCCCGCCGCTCGATGGCATCACCAAGGGTGGCTACAATCTCGTTTTCACCGAAGAGCCGACCGACTGGACCAAGCTCGCCGAGAAGACGGGCAAGTATACCGACCTCACTTATTCGGGCGGTCTGGCTGTCGGCAGCGACGGCAAGGTCAGCTCGGTGCTGTGGGACGGCGCGGCCTTCAACGCCGGCATCACCGTCGGATCGGAAATCCTCGCAGTGAACGGCCGCGGATATAGCGGCGATTCGATCAAGGCCGCGATCACCGCCGCCAAGGGCACGACCCAGCCGGTGAAGCTGCTGGTCAAGAGCGGCGACATGTTCCGAACGGTCGACCTCAACTGGCACGAGGGCCTCAAATATCCGCGGCTGGTGAAGACCGGCAAAGGCGAGGGCACGCTCGACAGGCTGCTCGCACCGAGGAAATAGCCGGCTCTATTCGTCTCCAGCGCCGCCGGGCTGGCTTCTCCGGAAGAAGCTCGGCGGCGGCAGGAACAGCTTGCGGATCGTGATCCCGACCGTCCGGCCGAGCGGATCGAGAAGGTCCGGCTGGAAACCGATCGGGACGGAGCCGAACGCGTCGCGCACCTTCGGCTTCGTATCGAAGATATTGTCGACCTCGAATTGCACCGACGTTCCGCGCAGCCACGGGTGCTTGGCGATGAGATCGAAGCGCTGCCCGAGATTGGCGAACAGCCTGAGGTTGAAGGTCGCGAGCGGCGAGAAATGGAGGTTGTCGCCGGTGGCGGTCGTCACCTCGGTCCCGCTCCGCCAGGTGGCCGATAGCCGCGCCCCGAGCCCGTTGTTGAAGTAACCCGCGCGCGCCTCGACATTATGGCGCGGCTGGCCGCCGGCCTGGCCCTGCGCGTCGCCATGCAGGTAATCGAGCTTCAGCCCATCGCGAATCGTCACATTGTCGACGAGCGTGATCGTATCGGTCAGCGAGAAGGTGAGGCGACCGCCGTTGCGTCCGCCGCCGAACCGGCCGAAGCCGCGGCCGCCGCCTGGACCGCCCGGTGCGGCGCCAGCGCCAGGTCCGGCCTGCTGCTGGCCCTGTTCGGATCCGGCCGGCTGGGGGGTGCCTTGGCCCTGAGCTCCGCGGCGGGCGCGGAACGCCTCCATTGCCGCCTGCGACGGCCGCGCCGACTTGAGCGACTTGGAAAAATCGAACCCGATGCGGAGCGTGTCGAGCCGCGAGCTTTCGTAATTGACGGGCCGCAGGTCGACGCTGACGAGATTGCCCTCATCGTCGCGGACGAAGCGCCCCGGGAATGCCGCCTCGAGCGCGGGCGTCGGCCCAGGGAAATTGGAGATCGGGTCCTTGATCGTCTGGTGGACGTAATCGGCGCGAAGCCTGAGGTTGGGATCCTCCAGCGGCTGCCAGTTGACGCCGAACTTCAGCACGTTCCGCCGGTCCGATTGCAGGTCCGGATTGCCGCCGGTGATGGCGTCGACGAGCACCGTCTTACCGGTGGTGAAATCGAAGATCCGGGTCTCCGGAGTTTCGAGCACCGGGTCGCCGAGCTGGTCGACGGTCGGAGCGCCTTCCTCGCGGGTCCAGCTGCCGATCAGGTTCAGCCGATTGACCGGGGAGAAGTTCACGCCGGCGCCTATCGTCGTCAGTGTTCCGAAGTCCGACAGCTGCTCGACCTCGGCATTGGCGTTGAGGCTGAGGTTTCCGAGCGCTCCGAAATCGCTGTTCCGCCGCGAGACCGGCAGGTCGAGATTGACCGCTGCATTGCCGCTCGTGCGGCCGAGGGAATTGGAGTTCTGGACTCCATTGCGCGTCCGATCGGCATTCAGGTGCAAAGTATCGGCGCCGACTTTGAACGTCGCCGACGCATCGCCTGCAGGGACACGGAAGAGATTGCCGTTCGCCGTCGCGTCGATGTCCGCCGATGTGGTGGTCGTCGTCGCGCGGTCCTGGACCGCGGCATCTCGGTCGGTCTTCGTCACCCCATGACTGGCGTCAGCGTTGCCGGTCACCGACCAGCGCCAGCTGCTGATGTTGCCGTTGAGCACCATGCCGGCATGCGCGCTATCCGTCCGCGTGTTGCGTGCCAGCGGCTCAAGCAAAGTCTCGCCGAGTCCGATCAGCGAGCGGCCTTCATTATGCTCGAGTTCGATATTCCCCGTCGCTCCGACCGTGCCGAGCTGCCGGTTGATCGTGACCGCGCCGCGAACGTCGCGCTTGGTGCCGATCAGCGACCGCGCCGCCAGCTCGTCCGCCGGATCAGCTCCGGGCGGCACCTGGTCGATCAGGATGTCGCGCTCACTTTCGGTCAGCATGCCATTGCCCTCGGCATGCAAGTTGATGCTCGTGCGCCCGTTGTTCCCGATCATCAGCCGGGTGACGTCGGCCTCGCCGCCGACATAGCCGCCCTCGGTGGCGGTATTCCCCTCGAGCTCGGCGGCGGTCGAGCGGAAGCGCGACCTCAGCACGATGTTCACCACCTTCTGCGTGGCGGCATAGCCGTACTTCAGCGCCACTTCCTCGGGCAGGATCTCGACCCTGCTGATCGCTTCGGTGGGGATGTCGCGAAGCTCTCGGAAGCTGGAGATCCGCTGGCCGTTGAGGAGCATCACCGGACGCTCGCCGCCGCGCCCTTGGGCGCTCCCGATCTCCGGCGCGATGGCATCCAGAAGATCGTTGATGTTGGTCGCGCCGGTTGCCCGGACATCACCGGACGACAGCACGTTCTCCGGGGGAATGTCGCCGATCACGGATCCGGGCAATCTCCGACCGGTTACGACGATCGTCTGCGCGTCCTGCTCGTCCTGATATTCCTGCTCGGCGGTCGCGGCTGCATCGGCTGCCGCCCGATCCTGCGCCTGCTGCTGCTCGGAGGGCGCCGCTTGCGACGCGGTCTGGGTGCTTGCCGCCGCGGGAATCAGGAGCAGAGCAGAGCCGGCGAGGAGGAGAGATTTCGTGTTCATGAGCGTCCGTTCGGCCTCGGAAGGTGAATTCCGGCTGACCGTTCCATGTCTTTCGACGGGGGCGATCAGGCAGCCGACGAACGGCGGCTAAATTGTATCCAGTGCGTGGATGGCGACGCCGACTAGCCCGCCGACTACCGTCCCGTTGATCCGGATATATTGGAGGTCGCGGCCGACCGCCGCTTCCAGCCGCGCCGTCACCGTGCGCGCGTCCCAGCTGCGGATCGTTTCCGACACCAGTTTGACGATCGAGCTTCCGTAGCTCTGCGCCAGACCGGCGGCCGCGCGGCGGACGAACTGGTTGATCGCGGAGCGGATCCTGGCGTCCTGCTCGAGCGACTGGCCCATCGACTTGAGCACTTCGCCAAGGCGCCCGGCCATCGCAGCGTCGGGGTTTCGTGCCGCGCGAATGATCGCTTCCCGCCCCTTCTGCCACAGCGTGTCGATCCACAAGGCAATCGAGCGGTTGGAGAGGAGCTGCTCCTTCATCTCCTCGACCTTCGCCCGGGTTTCCGGCTTGGTCTGCAGATCGTTGGCGAGCTGGGCCAGCGCCTCCTCGACTTTGATCCGGACCGGATGGGCGGGGTCGGTCGACATTTCGGCGGTTAGCTTCCTCAACCCGTCGAGGATCGCGTCCGCGAGCTTGGCGTCGAGCCCAGCGATCTTGAGCACCCAGTTCGCTTTCTTGTGCACCATCTCGCGGATCAGCTCTTCGTTGGCCTCCAGAGCCCGCGCCATCCAGCGGATCGCCGCCTCGAGCATCGGCACGTGCCGATCCTCGTTGATCGCCGAGGCGAGCGCGTGGCCGAGCAGCGGCGACACCTCCATCTTCTGGATGCGCGCAGCGACCGCGCTCTTGACGATCCCGCCGAGCCGCTCGTCGTCGAGGCCTTCGAAAATGTCCGCGATCAGCCGCGACGCACCCTGCCGGATGCGCGTTCCTTCTGCGGCCGGGGTCCTCAGGAACCGGCCCGCCGCTCCGGCAATGTCGATGTTCCGCATCCGTCGGGCCACCACCGAGGGAATGAGGAAGTTCTCATTGATGAAGTTGGCGAGCGCCTCTCCGATTCGGTCCTTGTTCCGGGGGATGATGGCCGTGTGCGGAATGGGCAGACCGAGCGGGTGCCGGAACAGCGCCGTCACCGCGAACCAGTCGGCCAGGCCGCCGACCATCGCCGCTTCGGCGAAGGCTTTCACATAAGCGAGCCAGGGATATTGCGGCTCAAGCCAGCGGGTGACGGCGAACAGCGCGGCCATCGCCAGCAGCAGCCCGGTCGCCGCGACCTTCATGCCCGTGGCGCCCGGCTGGGCAGGATTGAACCGGGCGAGTGCTGCCGGAGTCATCGGTCCCGCATAGCGGCCCCGGCGGCCGGAATCACGCCGTCCGCCTTACTCCGCCGGAAGCGGCTGTGCTCCATGCGTCGAATGAGCGCCGGTCCCGACCAGCCGCGTGAAGTGCTTTGCGAACCAGCCTTCCATGTCGATGGCCAGGCTGAAATAGGCCGGCACGAGCAGAAGCGTCAGCATCGTCGAGAAGATGAGGCCGCCGATCACGGTCACGCCCATCGGCGCGCGCCAGCTGGCGTCGCCCGCGAGCGAGAGGGCGATCGGTAGCATGCCCGCGACCATCGCGACCGTGGTCATAACGATCGGCTGCGCGCGCTTGTGCCCCGCTTCCCAGATTGCCTCGTCCTTCGGCATCCCGTGGTTGATCATCTCGACCGCGAAATCGACCAGAAGGATCGAGTTCTTGGCGACGATCCCGAACAACATCAAAACGCCGATGAGCACCGGCAGCGACACCGGATTCCCGGTAAGATGCAGCGCTATCGCTGCCCCCAACGGTGCGAGCAGCAACGAGCCCATGTTGACGAACGGGGCGAGGAATCGCCGGTACAACAACACCAGCACCGCGAAGACGAGCAGCACGCCCGAGATCAGCGCCAGGATGAAGTTGTAGACCAGCTCGCCTTGCCATTTCTGGTCGCCGAGGTTGAGCTTCTGCACGCCGTGCGGAAGGTTCTTCACCGTCGGCAGCTCGTTGATCTTCGGCCAGACGTCGCCCGACACCAGCCCGGGCGCGAGGTCGGCACCGACAACGGTGCGGCGGATCTGGTTCGACCGTTGGACAGTCGTCGGTCCAGCGCCGAAGCCGATTTCCGCAACCGACTTCAGCGGAACGGAGTCGCCGTTTGAGGTCGGCACCGGAAGGTTCATCAGGGTTGCGAGGTCGCTCCGCGAGCTTTCCGGGATCGAGACGATGATCGGCACCTGCCGGTCGGCCAGCGAGAATTTCGCGCTGTTCTGCTCGATGTCGCCAAGAGTCGCGATGCGGATCGTCTGGCTGAGCGCCGAAGTCGTGACCCCGAGATCGGCGGCAAGGTCGAAGCGCGGCTTGATGACGATTTCCGGCTGCTCGAGATCGCCGGCCACACGCGGAGCGCGAAGCTCCGGAAGCTTGCGCATCTCATCGGCGATCTTGTTCGCGGTCGCATCGAGCAGCTGCGGATTGTCGCTTCCGAGATAGAGCATGATGTCGCGCGGCGCGGC
>DATMHP010000197.1:0-6872 GCA_035554875.1 Sphingomicrobium sp. | reverse complement strand
GGGCTTCTGCTCGGGCGTCGGCGTTGGGGCCGGCATTTGCATGCCGGGCATATGCTGGTGCTGCGCGAAGGCGGCAGTCGGCAGCGTCGCGAGCGCAAGCGCGCTCGCCGCGAGATAAAAACTGGATTTCACAAAATCTCTCCGAAATCGGGAGACGACGCACGAAGCGCCGTCCCCCTTTTTCACCGGCTCAACGACCTGAGTGGCCGCTGTGCTCCTGATGGTCCTGCATTTGGTTCATGTCGTGACCCGAATGCATCTTCTCCATGTCCTTGCAGCAGTCCTTGCAGCAATCGTCCTTCATGGACTGGTGCTGGTCATGCTGGGCCATGGGCTGGGTTGCCGGAGCGGCCGGCGCCTGGGCGGCCAATACGGCCGCTGCGATCAATGTAATCATCATTCTTCTCCTGAGTTCGAGTAGAGTTGGTTCGAAGGCTCAGGTCCGTCGCGGCGGCGGCGTGGCGATTTCCAGCTCGATGCCCGACAGCGCGGCGACGAGCATTGGCTTAGGTGTGAATCTCGATACCGGGTGCGCACCGGCGATTTCCAAATCCGTTGCGGGAAGGGCCGAAGCGCAGGCCATTGTGCAATCCGCAAGCGCCGCGGTCGAATGCCGGCTGGAATCGGGCTCCGGGCAATGCTGCATCGTCATCGCCATCTGCTGGTGCTGCATGGGCGCGGCAGGAGCCGCAGCCATGCCGAACGGCATCAGCACGACAGCGACAAAAGCCAGCAGGCGGAGCAGTAGCGACCGCATGGCCCGCCAATAGACGGCAACGGGCCGCTCCTCAATTGGGGCAATCACTTAGCCAGCCCTTCGAGTCCACCCAGGATTGGGCAGTCGGGGCGATCGTCCCCATGACAGCTCTCTGCAAGATGCTCGAGTGAACGCCGCATCTCGCGGAGCTCATTTTCCTTTCGCTTGAGTTCCCCGGCCCTGGCGAGTGCAAGCGCCTTGACGTCGGAGCTCGCCCGCGCCCGGTCATTCCACAAAGCCAGGAGCTTGCCTATTTCCTCGACGGAAAATCCAAGGTCACGCGCCCGGGCGATGAACCGAAGGGTATGGACGTCCCTTGTCCCATAATCGCGGTAGCCGGAATCGCGGCGCGGCGCAGCGGCGACGAGACCGATTTTCTCGTAATGGCGGATCATCCGCTCGCTCACGCTCGAGGCGGCCGCTGCTTCGCCGATCTTCAAAGCTTTACTCCTCTGAGGCGCAGCGAATTGCCGATCACCGTGACCGAGCTCAGCGACATCGCCGCACCCGCGATGATTGGGGACAGCAGGATCCTGAACCAGGGATAGAGCACGCCCGCCGCGATCGGCACTCCGGCCGCATTGAAGACGAACGCGAAAAACAGGTTCTGGCGAATGTTGCGCATCACGGCGCGGCTAAGATGCCGAGCGCGCACGATCCCGCGAAGGTCGCCTTTGACCAATGTGATCGCCGCGCTTTCCATCGCCACGTCGGTGCCCGTGCCCATTGCGATGCCGACGTCGGCAGCGGCGAGCGCGGGGGCGTCGTTTATGCCATCGCCGGCCATGGCGACACGGCGCCCGTCCCTCTTCAGCTCCTCGACCTTGGCCTGCTTTCGGTCGGGCAGCACCTCGGCCATGACCTCATCGATTCCGACCTGCCGCGCCACGGCTTCGGCAGTGCGCCGGTTGTCGCCGGTCAGCATGACGATGCGGATCCCGTCGCGGTGCAGCTCGGCGATCGCGGCGGCCGCGCTCTCCTTCACCGGATCGGCGACGACGAGGAGACCGGCGGCCTTTCCATCGATTGCGACGAACATCACGCCCTCGGCCCGTGCGCGATGCTCGTCCGCCTGCGCCTCGAGAGCAGAGGAGCTGGCGCCGATATCGGCCAGCAGCGCCGCGTTGCCGAGCGCGACTTGGCGGCCGCCGACCTTACCGGTGACGCCCTTGCCGGTGTGCGATTGAAAGCCGCTCGCATCCGGCACGTCGAGCTGCCGCTCTTCGGCGCCTTCGACCACGGCCGCCGCAAGCGGATGTTCGCTTCCTTTTTCAAGGGCAGCGGCAAGCGCAAGGACCTGGGCTTCGTCGAATCCACCGGCGGGCTTCACCGCGATAAGCTTCGGCTTGCCAACCGTGATCGTCCCGGTCTTGTCGACGACCAACGTGTCGATCTTTTCCATCAGCTCGAGCGCCTCGGCATTCTTGATGAGGACTCCGGCGCTCGCCCCGCGTCCGGTCCCGACCATGATCGACATCGGCGTGGCGAGACCGAGCGCGCAGGGGCAGGCGATGATCAGCACCGCGATCGCGTTGACGATGGCATGGCTCAGCGGCGGCGCCGGGCCGAACAGGCCCCACGCGACGAACGAGATCACGGATACTGCGACCACGCTGGGGACGAACCACGCGGATACCTTGTCAGCGAGCTTCTGTATCGGCGCACGTGAGCGCTGGGCTGCAGCGACCATCCGGACGATCTGAGAGAGCATCGTGTCCCGGCCGACCCGCTCAGCACGCATCAGCAGGGCGCCGGTCCCGTTGACGGTCGCGCCCGTCACCTTGTCGCCGTCCGCCTTTTCCACAGGAACCGGTTCGCCGGTGATCATCGATTCATCGACGGAGCTCCGGCCCTCCACGACGATGCCGTCGACCGGGATTTTCTCGCCCGGCCTGATCCGGAGGATGTCGCCGACATGCACTTCGGTCAGCGGGACGTCTTCCTCGCGGCCGTCGCGAACTCGCCGCGCAGTCTTGGGAGCTAGGCCCAGCAGCGCGCGGATCGCTTTTCCGGTCGCCGCACGGGCGCGCAGCTCGAGGACCTGTCCGAGCAGCACCAGCGTCGTGATCACCGCCGACGCCTCGAAATAGACCGGGACGAGGCCGCCCATAGTCCGGAACGCCGGCGGGAACAGGTCCGGCGCGACCGCAGCGACGACGCTATATCCGTAGCCGACGCCGACACCTAGGCCGATCAGCGTGAACATGTTGAAGTTGCGAGTCTTGAAGCTCGCCCACATGCGCTCGAAGAAGGGCCAGCCGCCCCATAGCACCACAGGGCTGGCGAGGACGAGCTGGAGCCACACCGATGCCCGCATTGGCAGTAGCTCGATCCCGAAGATCTCCGCGCTCATCACGAGAATGAGGATGGGCAGCGTCAGCGCGGCGCTGACCCAAAAGCGCCGGCTCATGTCGATCAGCTCGGGATTGGCCTGTTCCTCGGCGGTCGGCTCGAGAGGCTCGAGCGCCATCCCGCAGATGGGGCAGCTTCCGGGCGCGTCGCGCCGAATCTGCGGATGCATCGGACAGGTCCAGATGGTGCCTTCCGGGGCATCGGCAGAAGAAGCGGTTTCCTCCGGATTCAAATAACGATCGGGATCGGCCCTGAACTTGTCGAGACAACCGGCGCTACAGAAATAGTAGGTCCCATCGCCGACCTGGTAGCGGAACTTCGCCGTCCGCGTATCGACGTTCATCCCGCACACGGGATCACGGACGACCGTTCCGTGGTCGGCGGCCGCAGCATGGTCGTGACCGTGCCCGCAGGCACCAGAATGCTCGTGATGATGGTGTTCGCGACTCGTCATTGGGGCCTTCTGCACCTTGACATCGTGTCAAGGTCAACAAGGTTCCATCAGTCCTCGCGGTCGCGCTCGCTCAGATACCGCATCAGCTCCGCGAGCGTGGATTCCATCTGGTCCTGCATCTGGCCGACCAGCTCGTTCTCGCGCATACCCACATGGTCGAGCGGCTTCGAATAGCTGTCGGAAAACGCCTTGAGGTCGTTCTGGTCGAAGACGCCCTTGGCGACGAGCTTGGCGAGGATCACCAACAGGCCGTTCGTGTTGGCGATCGTGCCGGCGACGAGCGCCTCGTCGACCATCGACAGGTTGCCGTCGCCTTCAGGCGCATCTGCGGTTTCGGTTTCGTCGAACGGAGTCATTGCGCCAATTTCGGCGTCCTTGGCGTGAAGGGCAAGGTCAGCCGCCGCAATATCGGGCGAGACTGGCCCAGGCCGCCGCCTTTTCGGCGAACGGCCGGGTGTTGGTGGGACTGGACGACGGCAGGTCGATGAGGGTCACCGGCAAAGCGGCGAGCAGCTTCCGTCCGGCTGCAGCGGCCGTTCCGCCATTGAACGCGACTGCCTGGAGATCGGAAAAGCCGGCGAAATAATCCGCGAGCGGGTTGTGGCCCGCCTCGCGGATCGCCTGGTCGAGGCTCCCGGCGCGCTGGGCATGGGCGACCACGTCCCAAAGCCCGATCCGGTTCGCCTTCAGCCGTTCGAGGCGAGCGGCATACTCGAGCGCCTGCAGGTCCTCGCGAATGACACTTCCGACCAGCCGCCAGAAGGCGTTGCGGGGGTGCGCATAATATTGCCGGGCGGCGAGCGAGGCGTCGCCCGGGAGGCTGCCGAGGATGAACAGGCGCGCATCATGTCGCGCCACGGGCTGTAGGCCATGCTTGACAACAACATCCATTCGCTTTGCCTTTGCCGCCCGCCAGACTAGTGCTGCCGCGCGTGAACGCCGACGACCTTCGAATCGCCCTCTTCTCGGGCAATTACAATTACGTCCGGGACGGGGCCAACCAGGCACTCAACCGGCTGGTCGGCTATTTGCTCAGGCAGGGCGCGAAGGTCCGCGTCTATTCGCCGACGGTCGAGAAGCCGGCATTCGAGCCTACGGGCGACTTGGTCCCCCTTCCCTCGGTGCCGATCCCCGGCCGTCCCGAATATCGGATCCCGACCGGACTCCCGTTGAAGATTCGCCGCGACCTGGCTGCCTTCAATCCCAACGTGGTCCACATTTCGAGCCCGGACGTGTCGGCCCATCGGGCCGTTAGCTGGGCGCGGGCGCGCAACCTGCCGGCCGTTGCGTCGGTGCACACCCGGTTCGAGACCTATCTGACTTATTATCACCTGCAGCTGTTCGAGCCGATGCTTCGCGCCGGGCTTCGCCGTCTCTACGCGCGGTGCGACGCCTTGCTCGTTCCGGCCGAATCGACGGCGGCCGTGCTCCGCGCGCAGCGCATGAACCGCAATATCCACATCTGGAGCCGGGGCGTCGATCGCGAGCAGTTCAACCCCGGCAGACGCGACATGGAGTGGCGCCGGAGCCTCGGCATCGCCGATAACGAGCTGGCGGTCGCATTTCTTGGCCGCCTGGTGCTGGAAAAAGGCCTCGACGTCTTCGCCGACGTGATCAAGGAGCTCCGCCGTCGCGGGGTTGCGCACCGGCCGCTGGTGATCGGGGAGGGGCCGGCGCGCACATGGTTCGAGCAGCACATGCCGAGCGGCGTATTCGTCGGTCACCAGGTGGGCACGGACCTCGGCCGAGCCTTGGCGAGCGCGGACGTGTTCCTCAATCCGTCAGTGACGGAGGCCTTCGGAAACGTCACGCTCGAGGCGATGGCGAGCGCAATCCCGGTGGTCGCCGCAGTCGCGACCGGAACGACGAGCATCGTGCGCAACGGCGAGACCGGAGTGCTGACCGCGCCCTGCGACATTGACGGTTTCGCCGACGCGCTCGAAGCTTACGCCCGCGATCCCGAGCTGATGCACCGCCACGCGGAGGCAGGCCTGGCCTATGCGCGAACCCAGGACTGGGACGAGATCAACGGCGCCGTGCTGCGCGTCTACGAGAATCTCGTCGAGCGGCGGCGGCCGGCCTAATCCTCTTCGCGCCGCGGCTTCGCGCGCTCGATACGTTGTGCAGCCTCGTCGAGAATGTCGATCACCTCTTCGAGCAGTTGCTCGTTCCAGCCCTCGGTCGCAACGCGGTTGCGAAGCGCCGCCATCAGATTGCCGATCGCGCGGCCGATCTCCGGCCGCTGTCCGCGCCGGCGCCTGCGACCGTGGCCCTCCAGGCGCTCGAGCAACTCCTCGACCTCGTCGTCATTCTCTTCGAGATGAGTGCGGCCCTCGTCCGTCGCCTCGAAGACCTTCTTGCTGTCCTTCGACTTCTGCTCGCGGATCAGACCCATGTCCTCGAGCATCGTCAGCGTCGGATAAACGATGCCGGGGCTCGGCGCATAATCGCCTTCGGTCAGGTCCTCGATCGCCTTGATAAGCTGGTAGCCGTGCCGTGGTTCGTCGGCGATCAGCTTGAGGAGGACGAGGCGAAGCTCGCCGCCCTCGAACATGCGCTTACGGTCGCGGCCGCGATGGCCCCCCCAGCCATTGGGGCCGTCGCCGAAGTCGAAGTGGAAGCCTCCCGGACCGAAACTGAAGCCGCGGCGGCTCGCCCAACGCGGGGAATCGCAATTTCCATGGATTCGCATAGCCATTCTCCTCGATAGCTCTAAGATATATCTTAGTAGCATCGCGTACAATGGGCTGATGCAAATTCTCTGCTGGCTTCTATGATTCCGCCGATGGCCGATCTCTTTGGCGATTCCACACCTGCTGCCGCGCCCAAAGAAGCTGCGCCCAATGCGCCGCTCGCGGACAAGCTGCGGCCCAAGACTCTGTCCGAAGTCGTCGGCCAGGAGCATCTGACCGGGCCGGATGGCGCGATCGGCCGAATGGTCGCCGCCGGAAAGCTGAGCTCCATGATCCTGTGGGGCCCGCCGGGAACGGGCAAGACCAGCATCGCGCGGCTGCTCGCCGATGCGGTGGGGCTCCGCTTCGTCGCGATCTCGGCGGTCTTCTCAGGCGTCGCGGACTTGAAGAAGGTCTTCGGCGAAGCGCGCACCGCCGCGCGTGCGGGCCAGCGGACCCTGCTGTTCGTCGACGAGATCCATCGCTTCAATCGCGCCCAGCAGGACGGCTTCCTGCCTTATGTCGAGGACGGCACCGTCACTCTGGTCGGAGCCACGACCGAAAACCCGAGCTTCGAGCTGAATGCGGCGCTGCTGTCGCGCTGCCAGGTGTTGATCCTCCACCGGCTCGACGAGAA
>DATMHP010000196.1:0-4132 GCA_035554875.1 Sphingomicrobium sp. | reverse complement strand
TCTTGGTCAGCTCCTTGTCGATGGCGATCACCGACGTCTCGAGGCCGCTGTGCGTATATTTCAGCCCCATCAGGTCCATCATGCCCTGGACACTGCCATCCTCGCCGGGAGTCCCGTGGAGCGCATTGAAGACGACGTCGGGTTTCAGCTCGGCGAGCTTGACCGCGACGTCGCGGCCCATGTCGAGCTCAGTCACGCGACTCCAGCCATTGCCGCGAAGCGCCTCCGCGACCCCGCGCCCGCTCATCAGCGACACTTCGCGTTCGGCCGACCAGCCCCCCATCAGCACGACAATGTGGAGATCGCGGTTCACTCGTAACTCCCGATACGCTGGATTTCCCACTCGAGAAGCACGTTGCACTTCTCCATGACCCGGCGGCGCACTTCCTCTCCCAGATCCTCGATTTCGGCGCTGCTGGCGTTGCCCAAGTTGAGCAGGAAATTGCAATGCTTTTCCGAAACTTGCGCGCTGCCGACCGTGAGTCCGCGGCAGCCCGCCGCGTCGATCAGCGCCCAGGCCTTGTGCCCCGGCGGATTCTTGAAGGTCGAGCCTCCGGTGCGGCTGCGCAGCGGCTGCGAAGCCTCGCGCTCCGCCGCGATGCGGTCCATCTCCGCGCCGATATCGGCAGGATCGCCCGACAGGCCCTGGAACACAGCTTCGACGACGACCGCGCCTTCCGGAACAGCGCTGTGGCGATAGGTGTAACCGAGCTTCTCGAGCGGCCAAGTCTCAATCGAGCCGTCGCGCAGGACCAGCCGCGTCTCGACCAGGATGTCCTTGACCTCGCGCCCGTAAGCACCGGCGTTCATCCGAACCGCGCCGCCCACCGTTCCCGGGATTCCGCGAAGAAACTCCAGTCCCGCAATTCCGGCGTCGCGCGCGCCAGAAGCGACGGTGATACCCATCGCGCCCCCCCCGGCACGGACTCTGTTTCCGGGCTCAATTGTTACCTTCGCAAAACTTTTCGGCAGGCGCACGACCACGCCTTCAACGCCGCCGTCGCGGACGATCAGGTTGGAGCCGACGCCGATCGGGGTGACTGGCACGCTCTCGTCCAGCTCACCGAGGAAATGCGCGAGATCGGCCTCGTCTTTCGGCCGCACCAGCCATTCGGCCGGCCCTCCGGTGCGAAACCAGATGAAGTCGGCGAGGCTTCCGCCCTGTTGGATGGTGCCCTGAAGATCAGGGAGTGCGTCAGCTGCGGCGGTGCTCATTTGCCCTGCCTCGCTTTCGCGATTCCGTCGGCGAGGCCTGCCGCCCATTTGGTGATGTCGCCGGCGCCCAGGCAGATGATCGTGTCGCCTTCCGCGGCGATATCGCGCAGGGTTGCGGCGAGGTCTTGCGGGTCGGCCACCGCCTTCACCATGCGATGGCCGTGGGCGCGAAGCCCTTCCACCAGCGCCTCGGAATCGATGCCCTCGATCGGCTCTTCATTGGCCGCATAGACGGGCGCCACGAAGACCATGTCGGCGTCATTGAAGGCCGCCTGGAAGTCATCCATCAGAGATTGCAGCCGGGTGAAGCGGTGCGGCTGCATCACCGCGATCACGCGGCCCTCGGTGGTCTCCCGCGCCGCCGCCAGCACCGCGCGGATTTCGACTGGATGGTGAGCATAATCGTCGATGATTGTCGCACCGTCGATTTCGCCGACCTTGGTGAACCGGCGCTTGACGCCCTCGAACCGTTCGAAGCCCGTGACGATCTGCTCGTCCGGGATTCCGAGCTCGATCGCCACCGCGACCGCAGCGAGCGCATTCTGCACATTGTGCCGCCCCGGAATGGGCACGTGAATACCCTCGATCGTCCGCCGCTCGCCGTCGCGCTCGAACACCACCGCGTCGAAGCTGCTTCCGAGCCCGTTCGGCTGCACATTCTCCGCCCGAAGATCGGCCAGCGCGGAGAAGCCGTAGGTGACGATCCGTCGGTCCTGGATCCGGCTGAGGATGCTCTGCACTTCCGGATGATCGACGCACAGAACAGCAAGCCCGTAGAAGGGCACATTCTCGATGAACTCGCAGAAGGCGCGCTTCACTTCCTCGAAGCTGCCCCAATGCTCGAGATGCTCCGGATCGATGTTGGTGACGACCGCAATTGTCCCGTCGAGCCGAAGGAAGCTGCCGTCGCTCTCGTCGGCCTCGACCACCATCCAGTCGCTCTTCCCGAGCCGGGCGTTAGAGCCGTAGCGATTGATGATTCCGCCGTTGATCACGGTCGGGTCCATCCCGCCGGCGTCGAGCATCGCCGCGACCATCGACGTCGTCGTCGTCTTGCCGTGGGTCCCCGCGACGGCGATCGTCTTCTGCATCCGCATCAGCTCGGCGAGCATTTCCGAGCGCTTGACGATGGGGAGACGCCGCTCGACCGCCGCCTCGACTTCCGGATTGCCGCGCGAGATTGCGGTCGAGCAGACCACGACCGTGGCATCGCCGAGATTCTCGGCATTGTGCCCGATCGTCACGGGGATTCCCGCCTTGCGCAGCTTCTCGACGACATAGCTGTCGGACTGGTCGGAGCCCTGCACGGAATAGCCGAGCTGGTGCATCACCTCGGCAATTCCCGACATGCCGATGCCGCCGATACCGACGAAGTGGATGGTGCCGATGTCCGTTCCGAGCGCCTTCATGCCGGCACTCCCGTCCCGGCGTAGGCGGCCTTTTTGCGCGGCTCGAGGACCGGCCCCACGATCAAGGGCGACAGGCCGCCGGCCACACGCTCGACCAAATCGGCAAGGTCGCTCGCGGCGTTCGGCCGTCCGACCGACAGCGAGCGCGCTGCTGCATTGCCAAGCGCCTGGCCATCGGACGCGACCGCCTCGATCTGCCGCGCCAGCGCTTCCGGCGTGAACTCATCCTGCGGGATCGCCCGCGCTCCGCCTGCACGCACCATCTCGCGCGCATTGGCGGTCTGGTGGTCGTCGGTTGCTGCGCCGAACGGGACGAGGATCGCTGGCCGTCCAGCCGCCGTCAGCTCGGCGATGGTCGAGGCGCCCGACCGCGCGATCACCAGATGCGCGTCGGCAAGCTTCTCGGGCATGTCGAGGATGTAGGTCATGACTTCGGCGGGAATCTCCAGTTCGGCATAACGCGCGCGGATCTCCTCGATATCGTCGGGCCGGCACTGCTGCACCACCTGCAGGCGACGGCGGAGCGACGGTTCAAGCATTCCCAGCCCGCCCGGAACGACTTTGCCGAGGATCGTCGCGCCCTGGCTTCCGCCGGTGACGAGAATCCGCAGCGGCGACGTCTCGTCGAACGACGGGAACGGCATCCGGCCGATCTTCGCGATTGGCTCGCGCACCGGGTTGCCGACCAGCACGACCTTGTCGCGATATTTGGGCTTCAGCCGGTCGATCTCGGAGAAAGCCGTCGCAAGGGCCGTGGCTCTTCCCGCCAGCATCCGATTGACCCGCCCCAGCACCGCATTCTGTTCGTGCAGCACGCTCGGGATCCCCATCGCACTCGCCGCGAGCAGCGCCGGGAAGGCCGGATAGCCGCCGAAGCCGACCACCGCGTCGGGCCGATGCTCGCGATAGATCGCCTTCGCCTCCCGCCTTCCGGCGAGGATCGCAAGCATCGCCTTCGCCCAAGCGACCGGATTGCGGCCGAGCTGGCGCGCCGGGAGCACGTGGACCGCGATCTTGTCGAACAGGCCGGGGATCTTCGCGCCACGGGCATCGGTGATCACCAGCACGCCATGGCCGCGAGCGGTCAGCTCTGCGGCAAGCGCGTGCGCCGGGACCATGTGCCCGCCAGTTCCACCGGCGGCGAGTACGAAATTCATTATGCTTCGGCCGCCTCTCCGCTCCATTTCACCACATAGGGCGAGCGGGTCAGATAGGGGTTTCGCCGCGTGAAGGCGAGAAGCAGGCCCATGCCGACCGACAAGGCCAGCATCGAGCTTCCGCCATAGCTGATGAACGGCAGAGTCATGCCCTTCGACGGCGCGATCTGGACGTTCACCGCCATGTTGATCAGCGCCTGCAGCCCGAATTCGATGACGAGCCCCGCGCCGGCAAGGATGGCGAAGGGCGAATCCTCGTCGAGCAGCTTCACCAGGACGCGGGCGACGATGACGAGGTAAAGCGCCGCGATGGCGAGGCAGGCAATGAGTCCGAACTCCTCGCCGATGACC
>DATMHP010000195.1:0-4906 GCA_035554875.1 Sphingomicrobium sp. | reverse complement strand
CGGAGTTGCAGCGGCCGCGGCGCATCGCGCGCGCCTGCTTAAGGCGAACGCCTTTCCCGGAAGAGATCCAAATTCGTGAGCACCGTCCGCGCTTTCTCATTCCCTAGCGTAGAGCTATGACAATAACATGCTCGCCCAGAGGACCCGCTATGCGTTGCGGTCGCTCCTGTACCTTGCCGAGGAGCAGGATGGATCGCCCGTCCAGCTGGCGCGCATCTCGGAAACACAACGAGTGCCGCCCAAATATCTCGAGCTGATCATGCTCGATCTGAAGAAGGCCGGGCTTGTCCGGAGCACGCGCGGGCCGAGAGGCGGCTACCAGCTGGCGCGGGCGCCGGAGGAGATTTCATTCGGCGACGTCGTGCGAGTCATGGAAGGCCCGATCGCGCTCGTTTCGTGCGCCAGCGTCAACTTTTATGAGCGATGCGGAGACTGCCGGGACGAAGCGACCTGTGCGATTCGCAAGGTCTTCGCAATGCTTCGAGACCAGACCACGAGCTTCCTGGACGGCATACCGCTCAAAGAAGCGGCCAAGTGGGAAATTTCGGCGACGGAATGACGCAGAGTCGCGTTAGGCCGACTTTCGATAATATTGTCTAGTCGTTAGCTAGGGATTAGCAATAATACCCGGAGCCGGGGTTTCCTGCTCTCGCGACAGGGGTATGCGATGGCAGGTCTGCTAGACGGCAACTTCTTCGAAATCCTTCTTCCCTTCATCGCCGTCGGCTTCCTTGCCCAACTCGTCGATGGCGCTCTGGGAATGGCATTCGGGGTTATCTCGACGACGCTCTTTGTGACGCTTGGAGTGCCCCCGGCAACCGCTTCCGCGGGCGTTCACACCGTCGAATGCTTCACCACCGGCGTCTCCGGGATCAGCCACATTCTTCACAAGAACGTGGACTGGAAGTTGCTGCTGAGGCTGGCTCTCCCCGGCGTCGTCGGAGCAATCCTCGGCGCCTACGTGCTGACGCAGATCGACGCCGCGGCGGTGAAGCCCTTCATCCTCGCCTATTTGGCCATCATAGGAATTTACCTCATCTGGCGTGGCGTCCGTTATCCACCGCATCACAAGCCGCCCCGGATCGTCGAGCCGCTTGGACTTGCGGGCGGATTTCTCGATGCTGCCGGAGGCGGCGGATGGGGTCCGGTCGTGACGGGCAACCTCCTCGTCCAGGGAACCGAGCCTCGCCGAACGATCGGAACGGTCAACACCGCCGAGTTTCTGGTCACTCTCAGCGCCTCGATCACGTTCATCTTGTCGCTCGGGCTTCAGGCGTTTTCGGCGGCGACGCTCGGGCTTCTAATCGGAGGCGTCATTGCCGCGCCAGTCGCCGCGGTAGTAGCGCGCCGCGCCCGTGCGAAGCTGCTTCTGGTGCTTGTCGGATGCGTGCTTACGATCACCAGTCTCTACGGCGTGTACCGGGCGGTCGCCTGATGGCGCTCGATCTTCCTCCCCCTGATCCGGGAGTGGAGATCGTGGTTGCGACGCGCGGCATGTCGAAGGGCATTGCGCAGACCGATGGGCCGCAGATCGTCGCCAAGGGCTTCCTTCGCCTCGAAGATGTTCAGTTTGGCCTCCAATGGAAGAACATAAGCTCAAGCTCTGCCGACGGCGAAGGCTCGGCCTTCCTCAGCACCTCGAGGAAGCTCGGTTCGCTCCAGCTGAGCGGCAGCGTCGCGTACAAATTCTACACCGGCATTCGCGGCAACCCGGATGCGACTTCGTGGGAGTTCACTGCCGCAGCGAGCCGCAAGTTCGGACCGGTTACCGCCCGTCTGAATGCAATTTTCAGCCCCGACGATCTCGGCTCCGCACGCAGGTCGCTGTTCGTCGAGGCCGGTCCGGCCGTCCAGCTTGCCAGGGGCTGGACGGCCTCCGCCGCGATCGGCCAGCGGAGCCGCGTGAACGGCGTCGATTACACCGCCTTCAATGGGGGCATCAGCAAGGCGGCCGGCCCGATGCAACTCGATCTGCGCTACTACCACACGAACCGCTCGGGGTTGGACAATCCCTATCGCGCGCGGATCGTGGCGTCCGCCCGCGTGAGCTTCTGATCTGCCGGAACACCTGCCGCCGGGCTGTCGTTGAGTAGCCCGACAGGGGCTCACAAGCCGTCAAGCGAGAGAATGACAGGTCATTTTGACAGCTTTTTCCAGGCGGGATTCGAATGTTCCTCGCACCGGCGGACCGACGGCGTCCGGCTCGACCTGATCGGAGCGACGTCGCACGACCGCCACGTCCTCGGCGATTACCGGCAGTGCGCCGAGCTTGGCTTCCGTACCCTTCGCGACGGGCTTCGCTGGCATCTGATCGAGAAGTCGCCCGGCCGCTACGACTGGTCGAGCTGGCTGCCGATGCTGGAGGCCGCCGAGCAGGCGGGAGTCCAGATCATATGGGACCTGTTCCACTACGGGTCCCCCGATCACGTCGACCAGGCGAGCCCTGACTTTCCAAAGCGGTTCGCGGAGTTCGCGGTGGCGGCGCTGGAGAAGCGCGAGACCGTCTGCGACAGGCAGCCGCTGGTGTGCCCTCTCAACGAGATCTCCTTCATCTGCTGGGCATCCGAGGTGGAATATTTCCCGCGGGTCGGGCCGAAGGAAATCGGCTGGCTCAAACGTCACCTCGTGCGGACAGCTGTCGCGGGCTGCACCGCGATGCGCGAGCGCTGGCCCGACGCCACCTTTGTCTGGGCCGACCCGCTCATCCACATCGCGCCGAGGGACCACCGCCGCAAGGAAATCAGAGCCGCCGACCAGGCGCGCCAGGGCCAGTTCCAGGCCTACGACTGGCTGATGGGCCGCGATCAGCCGGAGCTCGGCGGAAGCGAAGAGTTCGTCGATGTCGTCGGGCTGAATTTCTATCCGCATAATCAATGGTATCTCGATGGACCCACAATCCCGATGGGTCATCACGAATACCGCCCGCTGGCGGACATGCTGGCCGAAGTGGCGGACCGCTACCAAAAGCCAATCTTCATATCGGAGACGGGCGCGGAAGGATCCGGCCGACCGGCCTGGCTTCACTATGTCTGCGACGAGGTCCGTGCGGCGCAAGAGCGGGGCGTGCGCATCGAAGGCATCTGCCTCTATCCCGTCACGGCCTATCCCGGCTGGGACAATTCACGCCACGCCGAGGTCGGCCTGCTGTCCACCATCGGTTCCGACGGAAAGCGCGACCTGTACGATCCGCTTTACAAGGAGCTGCAGCGGCAAAGAGCGATCTTCGAAGCAGAGGCGGCCGAAGCGGATCCGCATCGGCTTCGGCTCGCCGCGGGCCAGCGCGTCTAGGTCGCGGGGATCACCTTCGGCTCGTGCGACGGCGTGCCGACCGTTGGCCAGCCGTCTTCCCAATCCATCCTGTCGATCAGCAGCACGCGCCGGCTGTTGATCTCGTCCTCCTGCCTCTGACGCGGCTTGTTGGGATCGATGGCGTGGTAGAGCATCCACAATAGCCCGTCCTTGTCCGCGACGATGCAATTGTGGCCCGGTGCCAGCCAGAAGTGGTTCTTGTGGAGGATGAGACTGTGGGGGACGCCCTTGGCCTCTTCGAGGGTTTCGAACGGCCCCATCGCATTGTCCGACCGCGCGACCATCACCCCATATTCGGCGTCCGGGCCGCAACAATTGTCGCCGGAGTAGAAGAGATAATAATGCCCGTCGTGCCGGATCACCCATGAAGCTTCCACGAGCCGCGGGAAGGCGTCCTTCACCGGATTGGGCCAGACAAGATCGATCGGGCTGCTCTCCGGAGCGAACGACAGCCGGTCGGAACCAAGTTCCTGCACCTTGATCGGCTGGAACCCCGATCCCCAGTAGAGCAGATGCTTGCCCGTTAGCGGATCGTCGAAGGCCATCGGGTCGATATATTCGAAGCCCGCACCGAGCAGCAGCGGCACGCCCATGTCGACGAACGGACCGGTGGGGGAATCCGACGTCGCGACGGCGAGCGCGTGGCCGCGCTCATGCTGGTGACAGACGTCCGGCGTCGCTGAATAATACATGAAGTAGGTGGTGCCGTCGTAGATGACGCTCGGCGCCCAGAAGTCCTGCGTCTCCTGCGCCCAGTCCGGCTTCACGGGGAGCGCGTCGCCGATGAGGTCCCAGTGAATCAGGTCCGCGGAACGGGCAATCTGGATGTTGGTCCACTTCCCGTCGCGGAGCGTCTGCGTCGCATAAGCATAATAATATCCGTCCGGGGCGTGGATTACCGCCGGATCAGGGAAATCCTCATCGAAAATGGGGTTGATATAGGTCTCGCGGGACGGAGCTTCGTCGACGCTAAGCACATGAGATTCCGAGTTTTCCGAGTCGTCTGTAAGGCGCATGGGAATTGCCGTATCCGCTGACGGCAGCATGTAAAGGCCGCATCGGGATAACTCGCGATAGCCGAATTAGTCCCCGCTGATTTTCGGGTCGATATCCTCGGGCGGAACGCCGCCGTCGCGGTCTTCGACAATCGGCATTCCCACGTCGCCCTTGCCGACGGTGCCGCCCGCCATTTCGAGCATCCGCTCGAGCGGCTTGCGGGCGGCGTCCATCAGCGCCGGCTCGAGCTCGATCCTCGGCTGGAGATCGCGAAGCGCGACGTACAGCTTCTCGAGCGTGTTGAGCGCCATGTACGGACACATGTTGCAATTGCAGTTTCCGTCGCCGCCGGGGACTCCGATGAAGGTCTTTCCGGGCGCTGCCTTTTCCATCTGATGGATGATGTGCGGCTCGGTCGCGACGAGAATGGTGTCCGCGTCGGATTCGAGCGCGAACTTCAGGATCGAACTGGTCGAACCGACATGGTCGGCATGCTCAATGATGTGCGGCGGGCACTCGGGGTGCGCCGCGACCGGAGCGCCGGGATGCTCGCCCTTGAGCTTCAACAGCTCGGTTTCACTGAACGCCTGATGGACGATGC
>DATMHP010000194.1:0-9297 GCA_035554875.1 Sphingomicrobium sp. | reverse complement strand
GCAGGCGGCTGACCCGGATAATATTGGCCGTTGTAGATGTAGCCGTCGACCTGGCCGTCGTTGTTGCGGTCGGCCCAGATAGCGCCGGCGAGACCGCCGACAGCTGCGCCGATCACCGCGCCCTGAATGACGCTGACGCCCGGAATGACCGCACCGGCGACTGCACCGAGAGCCGCACCGCCAACGGCGCCGGTCGCAACGCCGCGAAGCGTCGGATCGTAACCAGCCGGAGTACCGGCATAATATTGGCCATTATAGGTGTAGCCGTCGACGTAGCCGTCATTGTTGCGGTCGGACCAGATCGCTCCGGCAAGGCCGCCGATCGCCGCACCGGCAATCGCGCCTTCTGCAACGCTCACGCCCGGCACAACCGCGCCGACCGCCGCACCGCCGACGCCACCGATCGCGGCGTCCTGCGCAATGCGCGGATTGCTCGCGCATGCGGCAAGCGTAGCCGTTCCGGCGAGAACCGCCGCCAACATGGATTTTTGCATCGTCTTTCTCCCGTGTAGTTTTGATCAACCGGACCATGCCCCGGGTCCCGAGGTCCCCCGGCGACGGTGCATGTCACATCGCCCGAAACGACGCTCGCCGCGTAACGTTCCGGTATCGCTACAATGCTTGACCGCGCCTGCGGTTGCAGGGCACCAGACCGAAGTATTGAGCATGGGATGTCGCTAGGATGAACCGTTCCGCTAAAGCAACGATTTTTCACAACCCTATGTGCGGGACGTCGCGGAAGACGCTCGATATCCTGCGTGAATCCGGGCGCGACGTCTGGATCCGCGAATATCTCAAGGACCCGCCTTCGCGCGACGAGCTCAAGGCCATGTACGACCGAGCCGGGATCAGCCCGCGCGAGGGGCTTCGCGCCAAGGAGCCGATCGCGGCCGAGCTCGGCCTCCTCGACGCCGACGTCGACAATGACACCATCCTCGATGCGATGGTCGAGCATCCGATCCTGATCGAGCGGCCGCTCGTCCAGACCGAGAAAGGCGTTCGCCTCTGCCGCCCGCAGGACAAGGTGCGCGAGATTTTGTAGAATAGCGCGGGTGGCCGCGCTCGATCCCCGCCTGCTCCTTCAGGGCTATGCGATGGGGATTTTCCCGATGGCCGACAGCCGCGATGCGGATGAGGTCTTCTGGGTCGAGCCGCGAAGCCGTGCGATCATCCCGCTCGACGGCTTTCACGTCTCGCGCTCGCTTCGGCGAACCTTGCGCTCGGACACATTCGCCGTGACCGCTGACCGCGCCTTCGCCGACGTCATCGCCGCCTGCGCCGAGCGGGAGGAGACGTGGATCAACGCCGACATCGAGCGCGCCATGCTGTCGCTCCGCCGGCTCGGCCACGCGCACTCCATCGAAGTCTGGAAGGACGATGCGCTGGTCGGCGGACTCTACGGCGTCTCGCTCGGCCGCGCCTTCTTCGGCGAAAGCATGTTCAGCCGCATGACCGACGCATCGAAAGTCGCGCTGGCCTGGCTTGTCGCGCGTCTCAAAGCCGGCGGCTATGAGCTCCTGGACTGCCAGTTCATGACCGAGCACCTCGCCTCGCTGGGCGCGGTTGCGATCCCCCGCG
This sequence comes from Sphingomicrobium sp., assembly GCA_035554875.1. Classification (GTDB taxonomy): domain Bacteria; phylum Pseudomonadota; class Alphaproteobacteria; order Sphingomonadales; family Sphingomonadaceae; genus Sphingomicrobium. The sequence goes on along the minus strand of DATMHP010000194.1, from coordinate 7,719 downwards.
ACCGCTACGTGGCGTTGTTGGCGGCGGCGCTCGGCGAAGGTGCTTCGGGTGCGGGCGAAGGCGCCGGCGCTTCCTCGGCCGGTGCGGCCTGGTTCCCTGCCGACTTCTGGGCGCTCGACCCGTTGCTGGCAGCGGAAGGCGCGGCGCCCGGAGGCGGCGGCGGTCCCGGCGGGAAATTCATCTCACAGCTCTTGGGCCAGACGTCATAGACCGGGTTCTGGACGACGTTCAGCGACGGCGATTCCTTGTACACCCAGCCCGAGAAGACCCGCCGCCATTTCTTGTCCGCCCCCTGCACGTCGAGCTGGAGGAAGGCGCCGGTCAGCTTCTCCTGTTCCCAAGGCGCCGTCATCTCGCAGGCGCGCAGGTGCACAATGGCATCGTTCGCCCGCACCGATTGCCCCGGCTTCAGCCGGAAATTGTGGACGATCCCATTGCGCTTGTTGAGCAAGCCGATGATCGCGACCCGATCCTTCATCGGGGTCAGCCCGGCCTCATTGCCTTTCAGCACCTGGCCGGTGTTCGCCTGCTGCAGCTCCTGCTGGTTGGCGCCTTGCTTCTGACCGCACGCGGCCAGCGCGACCGCGAGCGCGATTGGAATGCCGGCTTTCCCGAGCACTCTTATTCCGGGGTCCAGGGCTGGTAGTCGCCGGTCGCGGCGGGCCGGATCTTGCCCGAGCCGAGCGCGCCGTCGGGGCGGAACGCCGCCATCGTCCCGGTCGCGTTCGGCACCGGGTCCTTCTGCCACTTGCGGACCGGCGGAAGCGCCTCGTCCGGAAGCTCGTCGATCGTTCCCTTCAGCCACAGCTGCCAGCCCGGAGGAACACGGCTTCCGTCATTGTCGGCCGGATAGATTACCCAGCGGCGCGCCGGGTTCTTCTTCGACTGGTAATAGACATTGCCGACGTCATCCTTGCCGACCTTATTGCCGAAGCGCCACGTGAACAGCTTCGTGCCCCACGTGTCGCCGTTCCACCAGGTGAAGGTTTTCGACCAGAATCCCATGGCGCGTGCCTCTGCCCCGTCGCGCTCCGGAGTGCAAGCGAGGAAGCTTCCCCGCCCTCGGCCTTAGCGTTCCATTCGATACAGAAGGTTCAGCGTTACGCCCGTTTCCAGCTGTCCCGGTGCCACGATTCCTCCATCGCGCTCCGGTGCGGGCGGCGGAGGCGGTGGCGGCGCCGCTGCCGGGCTGATCCGCGAGCCGGTGACGATGATGTCGGTGCCGCGGTAGGACACGCCCTCCTCGACCGACAGCAGCCGCACCGAGGTGAAGCCGTTGTTGCGCGCGTATTCGGTCGCTTCCGCCTCGCCCCGAGCCATGGCGCGGGTGCGGGCTTCCTTCCTCAATGGCGCAGGGTCCGAAATTCCGAAATTGGGTCCGTAGACGGTATCGGCGCCGGCTGTTGTCAGCGCATCGAGCAGCGATGTCAGCTTGTCGATGTCGCGCGTTTTGATCTGGACCGAATTGCTCGCGATGTAGCCGACGAGCGTCTGGCGGCCTTGACTGCCCGGCACTTGATCCCAGCGATAGTCGGGCTGGAGCTGGATTCCCTGCGTCTGGATATCGCGCTCGCGAACACCCGCCGCGCGGATCGCCGCGAGAAGCTTTTCTGTCTTCACCTTGTTGGCCGCCACCGCAGCGGTAGCCGTCGAAGCTTTCGCCTGCGTTCCGACCGTCATGCTCGCCTCGTCGGGAGGAGTGCGCAGGGATTCCGCGATATTGACCCGGACCAGCGGCGTGGTCGCCATTTCGGCGATGCTCGCGGTCGGCGCCTGCTGCGCCAGCGCGATACCGGGCTGAATCATCGCCGCCGACAGAGCGATGATCTTCAAACATTTGCGAATTTCCACGAGACCCTCCCCTAAACTAAGGTGCGTTCCGTTAGGGAAGGATAGTTGAGGAGCGTGTGAACGCGGCTGTCAGTCGCGGTTAACTTGCTCGCCGGAGCTTATCGCCACTCCACCTTGTCACCCGCGGCGATCCCCAGCTGGGCAGCCCGGCCGCCGGCAATCTCGAGCACGGCCGCGATGGGCTCGCCCGAAGGGACCGGCGTGTCGTCGAGCGCCTTCGCCGTCGCGATCCGCGCGATCGTCCCGTTGGCGCGGATGAACACCATATCGAGCGGGATGAGCGTATTGTGCATCCAGAAGGCGACCGGCTGCGGCGGGTCGTAGGGGAAGATCATTCCGCGGTTCGGAGCGAGATGCTTCACGAACATCAGCCCCGTTTCCTGCTGCTCGGGAGTCGCAGCGACATCGACAGTGAAATGATGAGCCCCGTTCGCGGACGTGATGGTCAGCAGCACTTGGCTAAGCCCCGTTTGCGGCTGGCCTGCGGGGGTGTCGGCAGGCGCGACGGTCGGGCTGCAGGCCGCAACGGCCACTGCGATCGCAATGAACAGACCCCTCACTGCAAGATCCGCACTTCGACCGCCGTTAGCCCTTTTCGACCCTCGGCAATACGCGCCTCGACCATCTGACCCTGCTGAAGCTCCCCGAGTCCCGAATTCCGCACGGTCTCCATGTGCACGAAGATATCCTGGCCGTCGACACCCGGGCGGTTGAGGAAGCCGTAGCCCTTCGCGCGATTGAACCACTTCACCTCGACGGGCTCATATTCGCCGGCATTTTCGGCAAGAAGGCCGCGGTCTGCCCGTTCGCCCACTGACGGCGCGCGCCGGGGAGCGACGATGATCTCGCTCGTATCGATCGATAGGATCTTCTTCGCCTGCAGCCCGCGCTCCAGCCGGGCCGGGATGCACTCGACCAGCGCTCCCTCGGGCAGGCTCCGCCGCCCGTGCTCCTTCAGCACGCTGAAGTGCACCAGGATGTCGCCCTCAATGGAATCGCTGACGAGGAAGCCGAAGCCGCGGGTCGCGTCGAACCATTTCACGCGAGCGGAAACCGGCGCGAGATCGGACACGTCCGATTCGGACAGAATCACTTCCTCACGTGCGGGTTCTGGTTGGGGTTCCTTCGTCCGAGCCACGGAAACCTTAACTTGCGTTGTGTCGGGAAACCGACTCTACAGCATCGGTTACGATTTTTCTTCTAGCATTTCGATATTAACGTCTTCGCCGGGTTTTAGGGACAGGATCGCTTTCGCGATTCCGAAGGAATGTCCGGCGCGGATCATGGCCGCCAGGGCGCGTTCCCGCGCCGCGGGATCGGGCGCTTCAGCCGCATATGGGCCTATTCGGCGTCGCCGCGCATAATGCAGCGCCGCCTCGACCGATTCCTCTCCAGCAAGCTCGCGCGCAGCTTCCCCGTCTTCCTCGCCAATTCCCGCGGCATGCAACGACTGGCTGACCCGCCTCGGGCCATAGCCTCGCCCGGTCAACGAGCGGGCCTTGGACAGCGCATATTGGGCGTCGTCGACATAACCGAGCTCCGCCAGCCGCTCGACGATCCGTTCGGGTACGGGTGGCTGCTCCCCTGCCCAGCCGCGTTCGCGGATCTTTCGCGACAGGTAAGATCCGAGCTTCGCGCGAGTCGTCGCGAACCGCCCCACATAGGTCAGCGCAAGTTCGTCCAGCCTTGCGGAATCGAGGGGCCGCGGCTCCCGGCGTCGCTTTCGTCCACGCATCGCGCCCTTTTTGTGCCACAGTCCCCACCCATGACAATGGCTCCGGCGCCGGGGAGACCGTCGGCTAGGCTCAATATTTTTTAGGATTACGCGTGCTGGACTCCAATTCGACCAACCGCGCCGATTTGGCACCGGCGGGCGCAACGCCCACGATCGACAGCCTTCCCCGACGAATTGCCGACTTCGACACCCTTTCCGACGCGCTCGATTATGCGGCGACGGGCCGCCGCGGAATGAACTTCCACGATGCACGCGGTTCCCTGGTCCGCGCTTACCCTTATTCGGAGCTTCGGCAGGATGCGCTGGTCAACGCGCACCGCTTCATCGGCTCCGGCATCAAGCCCGGCGACCGCATCGCGCTCGTCGCCGAGACGGGTTCGGAGTTCGCGGCGGCTTTCTTCGGCGCGGTCTATGCCGGCGCCTGGCCGGTGCCGCTTCCGCTGCCGACCAGCTTCGGCGGCCGTCAGGCCTATGTCGACCAGCTGAAGATCCAGCTGGGGAGCTGCGATCCGCAGCTGTTCCTCGTCCCTCCCGAGCTTGCCGACATGGCTGTCGAGGCTGCCGCCAAGGTGCCGGTCCGGACCTGGGAGCAGCTCGCTGAGCTTCCCGCGGAAGAGCGCGAGCTTCCGTCGGCCGAGCCGGACGCGATCGCCTATCTTCAATATTCGAGCGGATCGACGCGCTTCCCGCACGGCGTCGCGATCACGCATCGCGGGCTTCTCGATAACCTGCGCGCGCATGGCATCGGCCTCAACCTCGAGGATGCCGACCGCTGCATCTCCTGGCTTCCCTGGTACCATGACATGGGCCTGGTCGGCTGCCTTCTGTCGCCGCTCGCGCTGCAGGTTTCCGTCGATTACCAGAAGACCGAGGATTTCGCCCGCCGCCCGCTCGCCTGGCTCGACATGGTCAGCCGCAACCCGGGCAACTCGATCAGCTACTCGCCGACCTTCGGTTACGACATTTGCGCCCGCCGGATGAGTTCGCAGACCCGGGCCGAAGACCGCTTCGATCTCTCGCGCTGGCGCATCGCCGGCAACGGCGCCGACATGATCCGCCCGGACGTCATGCAGGCCTTCGTCGATGCCTTCGCGGGCGCCGGCTTCAATGCCGCCGCCTTCTGCCCGAGCTACGGTCTCGCCGAGGCGACCCTCGCCGTGTCCCTCATGCCGCCGGGCGAAGGGATTCGCATCGAGCTGGTCGAGGAAGCCGAATTGTCCGGCAGTGAATCCGATGACGATGACAGCCGTCCGCGCCGCTATCGCGCGATCGTCAATTGCGGCGTTCCAGTCACTGGAATGGAAGTCGAAGTCCGCGCCGAGGACGGCTTGCCGCTCGGCGACCGAGGCATCGGCCGCATCTTCGTCCGCGGCAAGGCGGTCATGGTCGGCTACTTCCGCGACGAGGAGTCCACCGCCGCCTGCCTCAGCCCCGACGGTTGGCTGGACACCGGCGACATGGGCTACATGTCGAAGGGCTACATCTTCATCGTCGGCCGCGCCAAGGACATGATCATCATCAACGGGCGGAATTACTGGCCGCAGGATATCGAATGGGCGGTCGAGCAGCTGCCCGGCTTCAAGTCCGGCGACATCGCCGCTTTCGCGATTACCGGCCCCAGCGGCGAAGAGACTCCCGCGGTCCTCGTTCACTGCCGAGTGTCCGATCCGGAAGAGCGCGGCCGCCTTCGCGACGACATCCGCGAGCGGGTCCATGCGATCACCGGAATCAGCCCGATCGTCGAGCTCGTTCCGCCGCGCACTTTGCCCCGCACCAGCTCGGGCAAGCTGTCCCGCACCAAGGCCCGCAGCCTTTATCTCTCGGGTGAGATCCAGCCCTACGACATCGCTGCCTGACTAATCTAAGTTACGGATAAACAGGGCGATTTTTGGTAGGCCGACTCGTTCGAGTAAAACGAGTGGGGGACCATGCCCGGAGACGTCGAGTATTTTGGCCGCCGCGCGGCCGAGGAGCAGCGCGCAGCCGGGAACGCCAGCGACCTGCGGGCGCGGGAAGCGCACCTCCAGATGGCGGAGCGCTATACGGAGCTGGCACAAGCGATAGCCGCGCACGAAACGCTCCTCGACACCGCCAGCCCCGGTGAAGCCGTCAGCTGATCTCCCGTACTGTCGTTTTTCCTCCCGGCTCGTGATATTTCTCGCGATCTCGCCGCCTAACAGGGGGATTGCGCTCGGTGTCGGACACCCACCCTCTTGCCCCGCTCATCCGCAGGTGGTCCCGGCGCGTCACCTTTTCTCCGGATGACCAGACGGCGCTGTTGGCGCTGCCTTTCACTCGCCGGACGTTCGGGAAAGAGCATTATATCGTGCGGGAAGGACAGCGGTCGGACGACTGCTCGTTGATGCTTCGCGGCTTGTCCTTCCGCCAGAAGCTGCTCAGCAACGGCGCGCGGCAGATCCTGGCCTTTCAGATTCCGACCGAATTCGTCGATTTGCAGAATGGATTGCTCGATGTGGCGGACCACAATGTCCAGAGTCTCGACGGAAGCGAGGTGGCAACCATTCCGCGATCCGCCCTCGTCGCGCTTTCCGGCGAACGCCCGGCGGTACGGCTGGCGATGTGGACCGACACGCTCGTCGAAGCGTCCATCTCCCGCGAATGGGTAGTGAACGTCGGGCGTCGCGATTCCCGCGCCCGCATCGCGCATTTGCTGTGCGAGCTCGCGCTCCGGCTCGAAGGGATCGGCGAGGGCAGCGATGGCCATTTCGATTTTCCGGTGACCCAGGAGCAGCTCGCCGACGGGACCGGCCTTACCCCGGTCCATACCAACCGCACCCTGCAGTCGCTTCGCCGCGACGGCCTCATCCAGCTAAGCTCGCGCGCGCTGACGGTGCTCGACTGGGACGGCCTGAAGGAAGCCGCCGATTTCGACGAGCTCTACCTTCACCAGCATCTGCCCAGCCGCCCGCTCGAGGCTTGAGGCACGAGCCGTCCGGCGCTCGCTCTATTGCGGGCCTAGCCCCTGGAGCATCGGAGCCTGAACCTGAACCGCCGAATCGCGCGCGTAGGTCCCGCTCTGGATAGTGTCGGTGAACTCCCGCTGCTCGCGGTGCTTTTCCTTCCACTGCTCGGCGGTGAGGCACACGCGATGCTTGCCGAGCCTCGATCCGATCTGCTCCTCGGATTCGCAGATGAGCCTGTTGGGATCGATATTGGCGACTTGCCGCGTCTGGGTGACGGGGGTGGCGGCCTGAGCGACAACAGGGGAACCTGAGAGCAGCGCTCCCGCAACGGCGAGGGCAATCCTTGTCATGGCGGTCTTTCGCCCCTCTTCCTGATTAACCCGCGTTCATCATATCCGTTTTGCCGCGGCTTCAACAGGCCCGCAGCCGACCCCTTGCGAACCGTTATTGGCGCGTCTACCTCCCGCGGACCCCGCAGGAGTGTAGCTCAGCTGGTAGAGCATCGGTCTCCAAAACCGAGGGTCGCGGGTTCGAATCCTGCCACTCCTGCCATTATCCGAGAGCCAAGAGCGCAATGCCTCTCAATGCGGAGGAACGGTGGTTGCTGGCGAGTCCCACACCGACGGCACCTGTGACTCGCGGCCCCAGGTCCCGCTCTGGATGCGCTCGGTGAATTCGCGGTGCTCGTTATGCTTCTCGTTCCACTGCTCGACGGTCATGCAGATCCTCTTGCCGCCGAGCCGGGTTCCGATCGCCTCCTCTTGCTCGCAGACGATCCGGTTGGGGTCGCCCTTTTTGGCGGGCAGGTTGTTCGACACATAGGAAACCTGCGCCTGTGCGGCCGACGCGATCAACATGCCGGCAACAGCTCCAATAAGCAGCCTCGTCATCGTCACTTCTCCTTCAGAATGCCCGCACAATCGCCATTTCGGCGCGCTTGCGGCTGTAGTCGTAGAATTCGATCGTGCTCCGGTTGCGCTCGAGCGCGAACCGCACGACCGGCGCGAAGCCGCGGAATTCCAGCTGCCGGAATGTCGCTCCGAGAGTGAGGCTCGAGTAGCGATCGGATCGAACTTCCGGGAACAGCGCGAGGCGCTCGTCGGCCTTGAGCCTGCCGAGCTCGGCTCCCAGCGTGAACGTCATCCGGCCGAAATCCTGCCAGCCGACGAACCCGCCGCGCCAGCCAGTCGTCGAATAGCCGTGATCCTT
>DATMHP010000193.1:0-4684 GCA_035554875.1 Sphingomicrobium sp. | reverse complement strand
CGTCATCAAGCCCTCGCCCTACACGCCGCTCAGCACGATCCGGCTGGTCGAGATCCTGAACGATGTGCTCCCGGAAGGCGTGCTCAATGTCGTCGCCGGCCGCGACTATCTCGGCCAGATGATGACCGAGCATCCCGGCATCCAGAAGATCGTGTTCACCGGCTCCTGCGCGACCGGAAAGAAAGTGATGCAGACCGCCTCCAACACGCTGAAGCGCGTGACCCTGGAGCTTGGGGGCAATGATGCGGGCATTGTCTTGCCAGACGCCGATCCGAAAGAGATCGCCGAGCGGCTGTTCTGGGGCGCCTTCATCAACAACGGCCAGACCTGCGCCGCGCTCAAGCGGCTGTACGTGCCCGAGAACATCTACGACGAGGTGTGCGACGCGCTCGTCAATTATGCGAAGAATGTGCCGGTCGGCCACGGCCTGGATGAGAACAGCGTGCTCGGGCCGATCCAGAACAAGATGCAGTATGAGAAGGTCGTCGGCCTCGTCGAGGACGCGAAGCAGAACGGCGCTCGGATCCTGTGCGGCGGCGAAGCGCCCGAAGGCCCGGGCTTCTTCTATCCGGTGACGATCGTCGCGGACGTCACTGACGGGATGCGCATCGTCGATGAGGAGCAGTTCGGGCCGGTGCTTCCGGTCATCCGCTATACGGACCTGGAGGATGCGATCGAACGCGCCAACGGGCTCGACGTCGGGCTCGGCGGCTCGGCCTGGTCATCCGACGTGGATAAAGCGAAAGCCGTCGCCTCACGCCTCGAATGCGGCACCGCCTGGGTGAACAACCATGGGGCCATCAAGCCTTTCGCGCCGTTCGGCGGCGTGAAGGGATCGGGACTAGGTGTCGAATTCGGGGAGCTGGGCCTGAAGGAATATACGTCGGTCCAGGTTGTCCATCAGTGAGCAGCGGCAGCTGATTTCGACATCAGCTCCAGCGTGTCGAGGAAGATCCTGACCTTGATCGGCATGAGTCGCCGGGCCGGAAGCAGCGCATAGACGCGCAGCGGCGCGCATTCGAAATCTTCGAGAATGCGCTCGAGCCGGCCTGCAGCGACTGCGGGTTCGCAATAGGTTGCGGTGATACGGGCAACGCCGAGCCCTTCGAGCGCCGCCTGCAACCGAATGCCTGCGTTCGAGCTCCGAAGGCGGGGCGCGGCGACCGGGATCGTGAGCCGCCCGCCGGCCGAGTCCGTGAAGTCCCACTCGCTATCCGAAGCTGCGGCAAGCAGCGGCAGCGGTTTGAGATCGTAGGGCGTCTGCGGCCGCTCGATTGTCTTCAGCAAGTCCGGCGAGGCGAACAGGCCGCGCTCGAGCGAGAAGACCCGCCGCACCGCGCCGCTGGTCGACGGCAGGTCGCGCTCCACCATCGTGAAGACGATGTCATATTGCTGGTCGAACAGGTTCACCGGCTGGTGCTCGACGTCGATGTCGACCTCGAGCTCGGGATGCTCGCTCAGCATCGCGCAAGCGACCGCCCCAAGGTGATGCGCGCCGAACTCATAGGGTGCGGCGATCCGCAATCGGCCGCTCACACTTTCGCCTTTGGCCGCGGCATTGCCCAGCGCTTCGCGCAGATGGCCGAACAATGGCGACATTTCGCGATAGAGCGACTCGCCCGCTTCCGTCAGCCGCAACCGGCGCGTGGTCCGCTCGATCACGCGTGTGCCGAGACGTGCCTCCAGCCGTGCGACCGAGGCGCTGACGCTCGACTTCGGCCGGCGCAGCACTCGGGCCGCACCGCTGAAGCTGCCGTGGTCGATCACGTGGCAGAATATATCGAGATCTTCCCAGTTCATTGTCCAAGGAAATGGACAATCTTTCCAGAAAAGCCAGCTAAATTTGTCCGCAGCTATGGGTTAAAGCATTTCCGTGGCCGGACTTTGCGCCGGCGGCCGGCATAGGCCGGAGGGACGGGAGAGAATCGATGTTCCTGAAGAACTGCTGGTACATGGGCGGTTGGGACCATGAGGTGATGGACGGCAAGCTGCTCGAGCGGCGGCTGCTCGACCAGCCGGTGGTTTTCTATCGCGGGGACAGCGGGCAGATCGTCGCTCTGGACAATCGCTGCTGCCACCGCGGCGCGAAGCTGTCGCAGGGCCGCATCGAGGGGGATTGCGTTCGCTGCATGTATCACGGCCTGAAGTTCGATCCGTCCGGCAAGTGCGTGCAGATCCCTGGCCAGGATCGCATCCCGCCGCAGCTGGGCGTGAAGAGCTACCCTGTCGTCGAGAAACAGCATTGCTTGTGGATCTGGATGGGCGATCCCGCGCTCGCAGACCCCGAAAAAATCCTCGACATTCCCTATCTGGAGGACCCCAAGTGGCGGGGAATCCCGGCCTACCTCCACTACGATGCCAACTATCTTCTGATCGTCGACAACCTCAGCGACTTCAACCACCTCGCGTTCGTCCACACGAACACGCTGGGCGGCTCGGAGGAATATGCCTACGTCACCAAGCCGGTGTCGATCGACCGGCTGCCCAACGGCTTCCATGTCGAGCGCTGGCACAACAACAGCGATCCGCCGCCCTATTTGCGCAAGGTCATCAAGAACAAGAATGACAAGGTCGACCGGCGCAACATCGCGCGCATGTTGATTCCCGGCATCTTCCTGATGGACACGATGTTCGCTCGCGCGGGCCTGGGCGCCGAAGGGGAGGGCAAGGAGGGCACGCTCGAGTTCCGCAACTGCCAGTTCATGACTCCGGAGACGGAGCGCGCGACGCACTTCTTCTGGAACTACCTCAACGATTTCGAAGGCGAGGACTACACGATCTCAATGTCGCTCCTGGAGAGCCTGATCGAGGGCTTCATGGAGGACAAGGAGATCATCGAAGAGCAGCAGAAGATGCTCGACGCCGATCCCAGCTTCAAGCTCGTGGCGGTCGCCTCGGACGTGGCGCTTTCGCATTTCCGCTACATCATGGACAAGCTGATCCAGGCCGAGCAGGCCGAGCAGGCCGGGCAGGCGCCGCAGGTCGCGGCGCAGCCGGCCACCGCGATTGCCGCGGAATGATCGCCGCTTGAGATGCATGGGACGGTTGCAAGCGGAGCGGGCGTGACAGGCGCCGCGCAGCTGCTGACCGTGCAGGTCACCGACGTTCGCGCGGAAGCGTGCGATGTGATGACGCTCGAATTGCGCGCGGTCGGCGGGGCGCAACTGCCCCCGTTCGATCCGGGGGCCCATATCGACGTGCATCTGCCGAACGGGCTTCTCCGGCATTACTCCCTGACCAACGATTGGCGCGAGCATGACCGCTACGTGATCGGTGTCGGCCGTGCCGCCGACAGCCGCGGCGGATCGGCCTATGTGCACGGCAGTGTCCGTGCCGGGATGCAGCTCAAGATCAGCGCGCCGAAGAACAATTTCGCTCTCGATCCCGCAGGAGAGCGGTTCCTGTTCATTGCCGGCGGGATCGGGATCACCCCGATCATGGCCATGATCCGCTGGTGCGTTGCGCAGGGAAAACCGTGGCGGCTGATCTATGCCGCGCGGAGCCGTCAGCGCGCCGCCTTTTATGAGCAATTGTGCGTCCTCGCGGAGTCGTCTGCGCAGTTTCATTTCGACGACGAGCGCGGCCAGGTTCTGGACGTTGCGCAGGCCATTGCGAGCTGGACCTCCGGCGAGCGAATCTACTGCTGCGGGCCAACTCCGTTGATGGAGGCCGTGAAGACGGCAACGGAGCATCTGCCCGGCGGGACCGTCCGTTTCGAGTTCTTTACCGCGCCCGAGCCCGATCCGGACCAGACGTCCGATGCCTTTTCGGTCCGGCTGGAGCGGACCGGTTCGGAGTTCGTGATTCCCGCAGACAAGTCCATCCTGGAGGTGCTCGAGGAGAATGGAATCGAGGTTCCCTTCTCCTGCCGCGAGGGGCTGTGCGGGACCTGCGTTACCCCCGTTTGCGCGGGCGAGCCTGACCATCGCGATTATGTGCTCACCGATGAGGAGCGCGCCTCCAACAAGCTGATGACCATCTGCTGCTCGCGGTCGAAGTCCCCGTCCCTTACGCTCGACCTGTAGCCTCGTTCGGAGCCTGACGAAGCGGCGCTGAAAGCCGCTTCCCGTGCACAATTTAACATGTTAAGCAGATGCGATTCCGGCGTGGAAAACCCACGCTTGGGACAGGGAGGGGAATGCAAATGCTCAAGGCTCGGGTTTCTGTCCTCTACGTCACGACGGCGCTGACTTGGCTCGCCGCAGCCGGCCCGGCGCTGGCGCAGGATTCGGCGCCGATGGCTCAAACGGCCGATCCCAATTCCGCGGCGCCGGCCGGGACGCCAGTCGCGAGCGATCAGGCGAGCCAGCCGGCCGCTCAGGCACCCATCGGCGATGGTATCTTTTCGGGCGACCTCGTCGTCACCGCCCAGAAGCGGCGCGAGAAGATCCAGGACGTCGGAATCTCGATCACGGCGCTCTCGGGCGACACGATCAAGTCTCTCAACCTGTCGAACATGCAGCAGATCAGCCAGCAGGTGCCGAACCTGCAGGTTTCGACCTGGACGCCGGCCTTCACCACCTTCAACTTGCGCGGAATCTCGCAGAACAACTTCCAGGACAATTTGGAAGCCCCGGTCGCCGTCTACATGGACGACGTCTACGTCGGCAGCATGAACGCGCTGGGACTGCCGATGTTCGACATCGAGCGGGTCGAGGTGCTTCGCGGTCCGCAGGGCACATTG
>DATMHP010000192.1:0-13216 GCA_035554875.1 Sphingomicrobium sp. | reverse complement strand
CCGGGCGACGGCTCTGCAGCGCAAGGTGCCCTATTTCACGACCGCCGCGGCGAGCCTCGCGGTTGCGCGCTCGCTGGGAGCGCTCAGGGGGCGGGCGCTTGAAGTGCGCTCGCTCCAATCCTATTATTCCCACGTCCGTTAACTAAGGATTTCATCCGACAATCCGCTCCCGATGGCGAGGCCGTCCGGCCCCGCGAGGGAGGGTTTTGAAGAGGGGTTTTGTGAAATGGCGACCGCCGAGAAAGTGCCGATGCTCGAGGAAGGGTATCGCAAGCTCAACGAGCAGGTCCGGCAGCTGAAACAGATCGAGCGCCCGGCGGTCGTCCAGGCGATCGAGGACGCGCGCGCGCACGGCGACCTTTCGGAGAACGCCGAATATCATGCCGCCAAGGAGCGGCAGGGCCAGATCGAGGCGACCATCGCCGATATCGAGGACCAGCTGAGCCGGGCGATGGTGATCGACCCGTCGACCCTGTCGGGCAACAAGGTCATCTTCGGAGCGACCGTGACGCTCGTCGACGAGGACGACAAGAAGGTGAAGTACCAGCTTGTCGGTCAGGTCGAGGCCGACGCCCGCGACGGCCGGATCAGCTACAATTCGCCGCTCGGACGGGCGCTGATCGGTCGCGAGAAGGGCGACGAGGTCGAAGTGTCGACGCCCTCGGGCGACCGCTATTACGAGATCGCCAAGGTCGAGTTCCTCTAAGCGTGAAGGGCGCAATGCCCAAAAGCGCGACCGCGTGGATCGCGGCCGTTACGGCGATTTTCTGGCTGATCCCGAGCCTGCTCGGGTTCAACGACAATGCGGCGGTGGCGCTGGGCTTCATCCCCGACCGCTTCAACGGCGCGCTCGTGCTGGGACCGGCAGCGCCCGCATTCCTGACGCCGCTGACCGCGACGCTCGTCCATGCCGGGATCATCCATATCGGCATGAACCTGCTGATCCTGATGTGGTGCGGGACCCAGGTCGAGCGCGTGCTCGGCGCCAAGGCGCTCATCTTCCTCTACGTCGTCTCCGCTTACACGGCGGCGATGCTGCAACTGCTCGTCACACCCCATTCGCAAGTGCCGATGGTCGGTGCCAGCGGGGCGATCAGCGGCGTTATCGGCGCCTTCGCGCTGAGCTTCGGCCAGCAGAAGCAGATCGTGAAATCGCACTCGCTCAACCGCGCGCTCAACGCGCTGTGGCTGCTCGCGGCCTGGATTGTCCTGCAGATGATGACGGGCTTCCTCGCCGGCACGCAGGGCGTGCTGGTGGCGACCCCGGCGCATGTCGGCGGGTTCTTGTCCGGATTGCTGCTGCAGCGCCCGTTGCTGATGTGGCGCTGGCGGAAGGCCTGAGCGTCAGGCGGACGTCTTCGGCCTGCTGATCCCCTCGTGATCCGGCTCGAGAAGCCGGTGCAGGTGGACGATCACATATTTCATCTCGGCATCGTCGACCGTGCGCTGGGCGCGGCCGCGCCAGGCCTCCTCGGCGTCGGCGTAGCTGCCGTAGATGCCGACGAGATCGATGGTCTTGAGGTCGAAATCGAGGGTGCGCGGGTCCTTCACTCGCCCGCCGAAAACCAGGTGAAGCTTGCTCATTGGGCAGCGCTAGCAGCGAATGGGGTGATTGCGAACCGGGTCAGCTTTTCGCCTCATCCTTGAACGTGCCGATGGCGGCTTGGGCCGTCGCCTTGGCGGCTTCGCTCGCCTTGTCTGCAAGGACGTCGGGCGTGAGGCCAAGCTCGCGGAGCTTGTCGCTTCCCGCCTGGCGCGCGGCTTCGGCGGCGTCGCGACCGGCGTCCGTTACGCGCTTGCCGTAGGGTCGAAGCAGCTTCCGCTCCCGAAGGCTTGTCGGAAGCATGGCGGCGAAGAGAGCACCGATCACCGCGCCCGCGCCAAGCGCGATCAGCGGCGTTTCGCCAATCCTATCGCCGGCCCGGCGGCCTGCTGCCGAGGCGCTATCGCGCGCTGAGTCATAGGCTTCGATGGCCCGGCTGCGCAGGTCGCGATCCTGTTCCCTGTCACTGTCACTCATCGACTTTCTCCACTTGATCCCTCGGCTTTGCAGCCTTCTTCGACTTCTTCTTCTTTTTCGTCCCGCCCATCCACTGGCCTGCGAGATCCATCAGCGGCTCACGGGCGATGAACAAGGCCAGTGCGGCGACCGCGCCCGTGGCTGCGACGGGCCGCTTGCGAACCGCGTCGACAGCGTCCTCGGCGAGATCGACGCCCTTGTTCTTGGCCGCGTCCCAGGCGTCGCGGGCGAGGTGGCTCGGCTCGAGCTTCCTCTGGAGCGCCTGCCCGTAATCGACGAGCTCGTCGAACGTGGCCCACATCTTCGTCCGCGCCTGCTCGACGCGCCGGCGGGCTTCGGCGACATCGTCGGACCCCGCCATCAGAAGGCGTTCCGGATCTTGGCGATCCCCGCCCAAGCGAGAAGGCCGGCAACTGCGCCGATCAGGACGAAGGCGACGATCCCGCCGAGCAGCGGCCCGAGGAACGTCGCGAGCAGCACGAAGATTCCGACCGAAAGCGCTGTAATCGCTCCGAACCCGACGAGCAGTGCGGCCACCAGCAGGACGGCGCCGACCTTGAGCCTGCTCGCCTTGTCGGCGGCGATGGCCTTGGCGAGGTCGAGCTCGGCCTGCGCATAGGCCTTCGCATCGTCAACGAGATCGCCGACAATGTCGCCGATCGCGCGCTCGTTCTCCGGCGGGGCGGGTTCGGCCGGCTTCAGCATCAGCCTCGGCTGCGCCTCCTGTCCGACGGACGGTCGCCGTCTTCGTCTTCATCCTCTTCGTCGCGGGACAGGCCGGATTTCACCAGCCGCGCGAGCGCGAAACCGACGATGGCCGCTCCGGCAAGCGCAACGCCCGGGCTCTTGCGGATGAATTCGCGGGTGTCGTCGATCAGCTCGTCAGGATCCTTGGAAGCGAGCTTGTTGGCGGCATTTTCGAGGCTTTCGGCGGCGCGGCGCGCATAATCGCCATAATCCTCGCCAAGCCGGTCATCGAGGCCGGAAGCCGTATCGCCGACCAGCTTGCTGACGTTGGCGATGGCTTCGGCCGAGCGCTCGATGCCCTGGCCGACGAAATCGCGCGCCTTGCCCGCCGCCTGCTCCGACAATTTGTCGCCGCCGCTGCGGATCTTCTCCATGACCATATTTCCTCCGCCTGACCGGGATGAGCGCGAGACGGAGCGCGACCCGCCACGCCGCGAACGGCCTTCGGTGACGTCGCTGGTGTCCGTGTCCGTCGCTCCAGGAACGATCGTGTCGGTGCCTTCCGGCAGGTCTCTGTCTTGCTGCGCCATCGTCAGTCCTCCTTTCGGACTTCAACCATGCAGTCGCGCCGCTGTTCCTCTCGGCTCGGCGCGAAAGTTGCGCGGTTGATGCGGTGTTCTATTAGAGCCGCATCCGTCCAGTCATTACGCTTACGTAAGAAGGAATTCCATGACTGCAATCTCCGCAATCCGCGGCCGCCAGATCCTCGACAGCCGAGGCAATCCCACCGTCGAAGTCGACGTCATGCTGGAGGACGGGAGCTTCGGCCGGGCGGCGGTCCCCTCCGGCGCATCGACCGGTGCGCACGAGGCGGTCGAGCTTCGCGACGGCGACAAGAGCCGCTGGGGCGGGAAGGGCGTCGAAAGGGCCGTTGAGTCGGTCAACGGCGAAATCGCCGATGCGCTGACAGGCCACGATGCAGAAGACCAGGGCGAGATCGACGCGTCGATGATCGCGCTCGACGGGACCGAGAACAAGGCGCGGCTTGGGGCGAATGCGATCCTTGGCGTCAGCCTCGCCTGCGCGAAAGCCGCCGCGGCGTCGGCGAAGGTGCCGCTCTATCGCTACATCGGCGACGGCACCGCCAATATGCTGCCGGTGCCGATGATGAACATCGTCAATGGCGGCGTTCACGCGGATAATCCGATCGACTTCCAGGAATTCATGATCATGCCGGCGGGCCTTCCGAGCTTTTCGGAAGCGCTGCGCTGCGGGACCGAGGTGTTCCACGCGCTCAAATCGGCGCTCCATTCGGCCGGACTTTCGACGTCGGTGGGCGACGAGGGCGGTTTCGCTCCCAACATCGGCTCGGCGCGCGAGGCGCTCGACTTCATCATGCGCGCCGTCGAGACCGCCGGATACCGGATGGGCAGCGACGTCCTTCTCGCACTCGATCCGGCGTCCACCGAATATTTCCGCGGCGGGAAGTACGAGCTCGCGGGAGAGGGGCTGTCGCTCAGCTCCGAGCAGATGGTCGATTATTTCGAAAAGCTCGTCGGCGATTATCCGATCGCATCGATCGAGGACGGAATGGCCGAGGACGATTGGGCGGGGTGGAAGCTCATCACCGAACGGCTCGGCAACCGTGTCCAGCTCGTCGGCGACGATCTCTTCGTGACCAACGTGAAGAGGCTCGCGGAAGGCATTGAAAAGGGGATCGCCAATTCGATCCTGATCAAGGTCAACCAGATCGGGACCTTGACTGAGACCATCGCCGCGGTCCGGCTGGCGCAGGGCCATAATTATACGGCTGTAATGTCCCACCGCTCGGGCGAGACCGAGGATTCGACGATTGCCGATCTCGCGGTCGGTCTGTGCACCGGCCAGATCAAGACCGGCAGCCTCGCGCGCTCCGACCGCGTCGCCAAGTACAACCAGCTGTTGCGCATCGAGGAAGACCTCGGCGACCGCGCCGTTTACCCGGGAGTGAAGGCGATTCACGCGTATAATCGCGCCTGATCCACATCTTCACCGCACATTTCATGAAATTGTCTTGCGTTCGTGACTCACTCGTGATTCACCGAGAGACGCGATGGGTGGCAAGCGCAATATCGGTTTGATTCGGCGGATGTTCTGGCCCGCATTGGCGCTGCTCGTCGTCGGCAATTTCGCCGGTTATGCGATCGCCGGGCCGAACGGGCTGCTGGCCTGGGGCGGCTATCACCACAACCTCAAGGAACGGCAGGCCGAGCTTGCCGACCTGAAGGCGCAACAGGCGCAGCTCCGGCATCGCGCCAAGCTGCTCGATCCCAAGAAGGCCGATCCCGACATGGCCGACGAGCTCGTCCGCCGCGAGCTTGGGCTGGTCCGTCCCGACGAGGTGATCGTCCCGCTCAATTAATCGACGAACGGCTGGGGCGCGCGATTGCGAACGGCTGTTCACCCGAATAGCTTCGCATCCTCCGAATTCCGGTTCTCCCCCAGGGAAGGTGAAACCACGATGCGTTCGTCCAGGCTCGCGCTTGCTCTCCTCGTCTCCGTCTCCCCAGCCTCGGTCCACGCCTATCCGAGCTCGACGGCCGCGGCATCCGTCCAGGTGAAGCCGTTCGACGGATTGCAGTACCGCCTCGTCGGGCCATTCCGCGGCGGACGCGTAACGGGCGTCACCGGAGTGCCGGGCGACCCCTCGACCTTTTACTTCGGCGCATCGGCCGGCGGGCTGTGGAAGACGACCGATGGCGGAGCCGTGTGGAAGCCGCTGTGGGACAAATTCCCGGAAGCATCGCCGGCGGTGGGCGCGGTCGCGATTGCGCCTTCAGACGCGAACGTCGTTTACGCGGGCACCGGCGAGGTGAACATCCGCGGCAACGTCGTCACCGGCAACGGCCTCTACAAATCGACCGACGCCGGCAAGACCTGGGCTTATGCGGGCCTTCGCGACACGCAGGCGATCGGCCGCATCATCGTCGATCCGAAGGACCCGAACCGGCTGTTCGTCGCGGCGCTCGGCCACATCTTCGGGCCCAACAGCGATCGCGGCATCTTCCGCTCCACCGACGGCGGGAAGACGTGGGAGAAAGTGCTCTTCGTCGACGACAAGACCGGCGGATCGGACGTCGCCTTCGATCCTCACAATCCGAATATCCTCTATGCCGGAATGTGGCAGGCTTATCGCCATCCGTGGATCATGGAGAGCGGCGGCCCCGGAAGCGGCCTGTACAAATCGACCGACGGCGGAACGACCTGGACCAAGCTGTCCGGCGGCGGCCTTCCCGACGGGATCTGGGGCCGAGTCAACGTCGCGCCGACCAGCAATCCGAACCGCGTCTATGCGATGATCGAGGCCGGGAAGGGCGGCCTTTACCGGACGGACGACGGCGGCAAGACATGGGCGCTCATCAACTCCAAGAACGATTACAAGCAGCGCGCCTGGTACTTCAACACGGTGTTCGCCGACCCGAAAGAGCCGGACGTCGTCTATGTGCTGAACACGTCGCTCTACCGGTCGAAGGACGCAGGCAAGACGTTCAAGGCGCTGCACACGCCGCACGGCGACGATCACGAGCTTTGGATCGATCCGACCAATACGAAGCGGATGATCAACGGCAACGACGGCGGGGCGACGATCACGCTCGATGGCGGTGAGACCTGGTCGTCGGAGATGAACCAGCCGACCGCGCAATTCTATCATATCGCGACCGACGACCAGTTCCCGTTCCGACTCTACGGCGACCAGCAGGACAACACGAGCGTGTCGATCGCGACTGCGGGCGACGGCGGCGGCGTCGGAATCGAGGATTATTACGAGGTTGGAGGCGGCGAGAGCGGCTACATCGTTCCCGACCCGACCGATCCCAACATCGTCTACGGCGGCGGCTACGACGCGGAGATCACGCGCTACGATCATCGCACCGGGATGGCGCAGGAAATCACGCCCTGGCCGCGTAACTCGATGGGCTGGGCGGCCAAGGACCTCGAGCATCGCTTCCAGTGGACCGCGCCGATCATGGTCTCGAAGCATGACCGGGCACTCTATTTCGGAGCGGAGGTGCTGTTCAAATCGACCGACCAGGGCCGCAGCTGGACGGTGATCTCGCCCGACCTGACGCGCAACGACAAGTCCAAGCAGCTGGCGTCGGGCGGGCCGCTGACCAAGGACAATACCAGCGTCGAAATCTACGACACGATCTTCTCCATCGCGGAAGGCAACGACCCGAAGGAAATCTGGATCGGGACCGACGACGGCCTCATCCAGCTGACCCGCGACGGCGGTGCGAACTGGCAGAACATCACGCCGCCGCAGATGCCCGAATGGGCGACGGTCGACATGGTCGCGACCGACGCGAGGCATCCGGGAACGGCCTATGTCTCCGCGGACCGGCACCGGCTCGACGACTTCCACCCTTATGCGTTCAAGACGGCCGATTACGGGAAGAGCTGGACGCCCATCGTCACCGGCATTCCCGACGATGCCTACGTCCATGTGGTCCGGGCCGATCCGAAGCGCGA
Source organism: Sphingomicrobium sp. (assembly GCA_035554875.1). Classification (GTDB taxonomy): domain Bacteria; phylum Pseudomonadota; class Alphaproteobacteria; order Sphingomonadales; family Sphingomonadaceae; genus Sphingomicrobium. The sequence continues at coordinate 6,000 of DATMHP010000192.1, read as the reverse complement.
CGGGCTTCTCTATGCCGGGACGGAAAAGGGCGTGTTCGCCTCTTATGACGACGGCGCTCACTGGCGGCCGCTGCAGCTGAACCTGCCGGTCACGCCGGTGCACGACCTCGCGGTGCACGGCAATTCGCTAGCGCTCGCCACGCACGGCCGGGCCTTCTGGATCCTCGACGATTTAGCCCCGGTTCGGCAGTGGGCGGAGTCGATCGCGGCGAAGAAGGTCTATCTGTTCACGCCGCAGCCGGCGAACCACACGGTGTTCCGGACCAGCGCGGGCGCGCTTCGCTATTTCGGCGGTGCCAACCCGCCGGCGGGCGCGGTTATCGATTACTGGCTGGCCCCATCCTTCGGTACCGACCGTCCGAACCCGGACGAGAAGAAAGACGACGCCGACAAGAAAGAGGACGAGAAGCCCGATCCGCTCGCCTCGCGGATCAAGCTGGAGATCGTGGACGCCGGCGGGCACGTCGTCCGCACGATCCCCGAGCCCGAAACGAGGAAGCCGCCGAAGCCCTCGGGCGACGAAGCCAAGGCGATCGAAGGCGGCGAGGGCGATGAAGACGAAGATGCTCCCAAGCCGGCCAAGCTGACCCACTATGCCGGGCTGAACAGCTTCGTCTGGGACATGCGCTACCCGAGCGCGACGTCGATCCCGCATTCGCCGCTGTGGGCCGGCAGCGTCCGCGGGCCGCGCGCGCTTCCGGGCCAATATCAGGTGCGGCTGACGGTCGACGGCAAGACGCAGGTGCAGCCGCTGGTGATCGAGCCCGACCCGCGCGGCACCGCCACCGTGGATGCGCTGCGCGAGCAGTTCGCTCTCCACCAGAAGATCAACACCGAGCTTACGCTGGTCCACGACACGGTGCTCGACCTTCGTGCGGCGCGCGCTCGGCTCGAGGCCAAGAAGGCAGCCAACCCAGCTCTCGCGGCGCAAATCGACGCCGCAGAAGCGAAGATGGCGGCAATCGAAGAGGAGCTGATCCAGCCCCGCGCCCATGCGTCGGAGGACGCGCTCAACTATCCGGTCAAGCTCAACAATATGATTGCGGCGCTTGGCTCGCTCGTCGGCGAGGGCGATTTTGCACCGACCGTCCAGGATGAGCAGGAGTTCGTCCAGCTGAAGTCGGAAGCCGATGCGCAGATTGCCGCATGGAACGCTCTCAAGGCGGGCGAGCTGGTGCGGTTGCTTCGCTAGGCGCGCATGGTTGCCGGTTCGCCTACCCGCACCTATAGGGCGGGGCGCCCCAACTAGCCTGAGAGAAGAGACGTGGCGCGTTCCGCCAAAGCCAAGACTTCACCACCCGACGAGCCGGCGACGCCGCGCCCGCCCGAGCCCAAACGCTTCAAGGCCGACAAGGAGCAGCTGCTCGAATTCTATCGGGAGATGCTGCTGATCCGCCGCTTCGAGGAGCGCGCGGGCCAGCTTTACGGTCTCGGCCTCATCGGCGGCTTCTGCCACCTCTACATCGGGCAGGAAGCGGTCGCCGTCGGGCTGCAGTCGGCGATGAACGACAAGCTCGACAGCGTCATCACCGGCTATCGCGACCACGGCCACATGCTCGCCTACGGCATCGATCCGAAGCTGATCATGGCCGAGCTGACGGGCCGCGAAGCCGGCATTTCCAAGGGCAAGGGCGGCTCGATGCACATGTTCAGCGTCGAGCATAAATTCTACGGCGGCCACGGGATCGTCGGAGCGCAGGTGCCGCTCGGCACCGGCCTCGCCTTGGCGCACAAATATCGTGGCGACGGCGGTGTGTGCCTTGCCTATTTCGGCGACGGGGCGGCCAACCAGGGCCAGGTCTACGAAGCGTTCAACATGGCCAAGCTGTGGAACCTGCCGGTCATCTACGCGATCGAGAACAACCAATATGCGATGGGCACGTCGGTCGCCCGCTCGGCATCGGAGCCGGATTTCTACAAGCGCGGCGAAAGCTTCCGGATCCCGGGCATCCAGGTCGACGGCATGGACGTGCTCGCCGTACGCGGTGCCGCCGAGATGGCACTCGAATGGGCGCGCGAGAAGGGGCCGATCATCCTCGAGCTGATGACATACCGCTACCGCGGCCACTCGATGTCGGACCCGGCCAAGTACCGCACCCGCGAAGAGGTGCAGGAGGTCCGTGAGCATCGCGACCCCATCACCCACGTCGAGCGCGAGCTGGAGAAACTGGGCGTGAAGGAAGAGGAGCTCAAAGCCATCGACAAGGAGATCAAGGACATCATCGTCGGCGCTGCGAAGTTCGCTGAAGACGCGCCGGAGCCGGACCCGTCCGAGCTCTACACCGACGTTCTGGTGGAGTCCTACTGATGGCGCTCGAGCTGAAGATGCCCGCTTTGTCCCCGACCATGGAGGAGGGGACCCTCGCCAAATGGCTGGTCAAGGAAGGCGACGAGGTGAAGTCCGGCGATATCCTCGCGGAGATCGAGACCGACAAGGCGACGATGGAGTTCGAGGCAGTCGACGAAGGCAAGCTATCGAAGATCCTTGTTCCCGAAGGCACGGAGGGCGTGAAGGTCGGCCAGCCGATCGCAATGCTGGAGACCGAGGGCGGCGAAGCGCCGGCGGCGGGGCCGAAGCACGAGCCCGAGGCACAGGCCAAGCCGGCGTCGAAGGAAGAGCCGTCGATCCCGCAGCCGGAATCGCAGCAGGACGAAGCAACTCCCACTCCGCACCAGATGGAGACTGCAGCGCGCGACCTGGTCCGCGACGTCGATGAGACCAGCGACGAGGACCAGCCGGACGCGCCCGAAGGCGCGGCGATGGCCGAAATGACGGTGCGCGAGGCGCTCCGCGACGCGATGGCCGAGGAAATGCGCCGCGACGAGCGCGTGTTCGTGATGGGCGAGGAGGTCGCTCAGTACCAGGGCGCCTATAAAGTGACCCAGGGGCTGCTCGACGAGTTCGGGCCGAAGCGCGTCGTCGACACGCCGATCACCGAATATGGCTTTGCCGGTCTCGGCACCGGCGCGTCGATGGGCGGCCTGAGGCCGATCGTCGAATTCATGACGTTCAACTTCGCGATGCAGGCGATCGACCAGATCGTGAACTCTGCCGCGAAGACCAACTACATGTCGGGCGGCCAGATGCGCTGCCCGATCGTGTTCCGCGGACCCAACGGCGCAGCGGCGCGCGTCGCCGCGCAGCACAGCCAGAATTACGCGAGCTGGTATGCGCATGTGCCGGGCCTGATCGTGATCGCCCCGTACAGCGCTGCCGATGCGAAGGGGCTTCTGAAAGCGGCGATCCGGACCGAAGACCCGGTCGTCTTCCTCGAGAACGAGCTGCTTTACGGCCAACATTTCGATGTGCCTCAGGTCGAGGACTATATCCTTCCGATCGGCAAGGCGAAGGTGGTGCGGCCGGGCAAGGATGTGACGCTCGTCAGTTACTCCATCGGAGTCGGCGTCGCGCTCGAGGCGGCGCAGCAGCTGATGGCGGAAGGAATCAATGCCGAGGTCATCGACCTGCGCACCTTGCGGCCACTCGACAAGGAGACGGTGCTCGCAAGTCTCAAGAAGACCAACCGGATGGTCGTCGTCGAAGAGGGCTGGCCGGTCTGCTCGATCAGCTCGGAGATCATCGCAATCGCGATGACGGAAGGGTTCGACGATCTCGACGCGCCGGTCCTCCGCGTGACCGATGTCGATGTTCCGCTGCCCTACGCGGCGAACCTCGAAAAGCTGGCGCTGATCAAGGTTGAAGATGTCGTCTCCGCCGCAAAGCAGGTCTGCTACCGCTGATTTGATCGGCGCCGACCGCGAGTTGGCGTTGCTTCACGTCCCGGCGCGAGTGCGCGAGGCGTTCCGCGCGCTATTCGGGATCGACGCGGCAATGGCGGATGTCGTCGCCCGCTCGACCGATCCGGGGCTGGGGCGGATCAAGCTCGCCTGGTGGCGCGAGCAGCTTGAGGCGCTCGACGCAAATCCGCCGCCGGCTGAGCCGAGGCTGCAGGCGGTTTCCGACGATCTGCTGCCGGCAGGTGTGATGGCAAGCGAGCTTGCGGAGCTTGAGGCGGGCTGGGCGACATTGCTCGATGCGGAGGTCGATCCGGAACTGGTGGCGGAACGGGGGGCTCTCCTGTTCAGGATCGGGGGAAAGCTCCTCGGTTCGAACGATCCCAGGATTGGCGAGGCGGGAGCGCTCTATGCGCTGGCGTCGGTCGGCAGGCGCGGCGTGCCGGAACTCTTCCAGCCGGCACGGGAGCGGCTGGAAAAGCTTCGCGGCTACCGTTTCGACAAGCGCGTGCGGCCGCTGACAATGCTTGCCCGTGCCGCTGCCCGCGACCTCGACCGGCGGGAACCGGAAGGGTGCCGGGGACGAGCAGCGGCAATGCTCGCGCACCGGTGGAGTGGCCGCATCGGTTGAGAGCGGCTGCTCCGGATTGAGCGGTGCGTCCGCCAATCTTCGTCAATCCGGGCTTCCCCTCGGGAACTGGCTTTCGAGAAGTGGGGCGGGGGCGGCCATTGCCAGTTTCAACCGTGGCGAGGCGGACCGCGCGCCCGGCCCGGCCGCCTCCTATGCCCGCCCGTTTCCAGGCCCGGGCCGGAGCCGAAGCGCGGCTGCTTGCTACTGAGTCGATGCCGTCTGCGTGTCGCCGTCCAGCACCACGCGCGCGAGGAGCTTTTCGTCGCGGTTGTAGCGGTCGGGGCGAAAGGTGACTCCGTCGTCCGACGGAGCGACCGTGAAGTAGGTGATGTAAACGGGGACGGGGTTTGGGACATCGACGCGCTCGTCCGCCGTGCCGTCAGGCGTCGGCGGGTCGCCGAACACCCATTTCTCGAGCCGCTTCGCATCCTGCAGACGGATGCAGCCGTTACTGATCCAGCGGTCGTCGGTCTTGAACATCGGCTCCTCCGCGTCGGGGACGTCGTGGAGATAAATCCCGAAATCATTGGGGATCATGAACTTCATGTCGCCCATCGAATTCCACGGCCCCGGACCGCGGCGGAGGCGAACGTCGACCCGGCCGTCATAGACGCCCTGCCAGTCGACCGTCGCCGGATCGAGTTGGGTGGCGTCGTCGGTCCAGTCCGACAGCACCTGGTAATCGCGCTCGGTCAGATAGGAGAGGCCCTGTTCAAGCACGCGCTTGGCGACGATGGTCCGGGTGAGGTCCGGCGGCACGTTCCAATAGGGATTGAGCTGGATGTAGCGAAGCTCGGCCGCCATCATCGGTGTCTGGCGATCGGAATCGCCGACGATGACGTTCATGCTGTCGACCGCCTTGCCGTTCTTGTACATATAGAGCCTGGCCGCCCCGGCATCGACCAGGATGTAGCGTTTCTTGTAATCCGAAGGCGGAAGCCTTCGCGCCCGCTCCATGTTGAGGATGATCAGGCGCTCATAATGGCCGGCGCCCTCGTTCAGCGAGGCAATGGTGCCGTTGCCGACGATTCCGTCGGAGGTCAGCCCGTGCGCCGACTGATATTCGCGGACTTTCTTGTCGAGGGCGGCGTCGAACACATTGCCCTCGGACAGGCCGAGCCGCTTGCGAAGGAGTGGCACCCGCTCGTCCTTCGACCCGGCCTTCATCGCGACCGTCCCGGTCGGGATCTGGATCTGCGGAAGGGATCCCCAGCGCTCCTTATACTTCATCAGGCCGCGCCGAAGCTGCGTGTACATGTCGTTCACGGGGACGAAGAGATCGATTGGAGCGCCGGTCCAGTCCTGGAAGCCCATGCTCCGCAGAAGCTCGTTTCTGCGGTCGATCTCCGGCTTGATCTCCGGGTCGATGTAGATGAGGTCCACGCCCTGCTCGATGCTTGGGGGAACCTCGATCGGCTCGATCGGCTGCGGCCGCGCGATCGCCTGCGCGGAAACGGTGGCGGCCAGGGCCGCGAGTATCGTGAAACCCACCCTCATGGAAGCGAACCTACCAGCCGGACCTGAACGCTTCCAGAATCCTCTTCGCGCATTTGCCTCCTTCCGTCGCCGAAGTTCTTGTTTTGTTCTCGCATGGGCGTAGATTCAACGCCATGCCGGACGAGTCGATGCATTCA
>DATMHP010000191.1:0-31156 GCA_035554875.1 Sphingomicrobium sp. | reverse complement strand
AGTCCGCCGCCGCCGATTGCCGCGATCACGGTCTTCACGTCCGGGCAATCCTCGAGGATTTCGAGGCCCATCGTCCCGTGGCCCGCGATGAAATCGTGATTGTCGAAGGGGTGGACGAAGGTCCCGTCGAGGCCCGGAAATTCATGCGCTTCGGCCGCTTTCCACGCGTCGCTGTAGGAGACAGGAACGATCGTCGCTCCTAGCGCGCGCATCCGGTCGAGCTTGGTCTGCGGCGCCGTCTCGATCGCGACGACCGAGCAGGAAATGCCCGCCGCCCGCGCGGCATAGGCAACCCCCTGCCCCGCATTTCCCGCGCTGATCGTCCACACGCCTCGCGCTTTCTCCTCGGGCGAAAGCTTCGCCACGGCATTGGCCGCGCCGCGGATCTTATAGGCGTTGGTCGGCTGCAGATTCTCGAGCTTCAGCCGAACGTCCGGCCCGTCTACGCCAAGGTCGAGCTTCACCAGCGGCGTTCGAATGGCCGTCCCGGCGATCCGCCCCCTCGCCGCTTCGATATCCTCTAGTGGAATCGGCCTAACCGGATCGATCATTCTCACCCTCTCCTGCTTGGCCCCAACTTCTTCTAGAGGGAGGGAATGAAGACTCAACAATTGCTCAATTACGAGCGCGACCGCTGGGTCGCAGGCCAGGACGGACTCATGGAGCTGCCGAGCGCGATCGATGGTTCGCCCGTCGCAATCGCCGGCTCCGGCGGGCTCGATTTCGGGGCCATGCTCCGTCACGCGCGTGAAGTCGGCGGGCCAGCACTCCGGAAGATGACCTTCCATGAGCGAGCGCGGATTCTCAAAGGCCTCGGCCTCGCCATCATGGCGCGCAAGGAAGATCTGTACGAGCTTAGCTTCCAGACCGGCGCGACCCGCAAGGACGGCTGGATCGATATCGAGGGCGGCGCGGGCACCCTTTTCTCCTTCTCGTCGAAGGGTCGCCGCGAACTGCCGGACGCGCACGTGCTCCTCGACGGGTCGCTGGAACCGTTATCGAAGAGCGGCAGCTTCGTCGGCCAGCACATCTACACCTCGCTGCAGGGCGCGGCGGTGCACATCAACGCCTTCAATTTCCCCGTTTGGGGAATGCTGGAAAAGCTGGCGCCGACTTTGCTTGCGGGCGTCCCGGCCATCGTCAAGCCGGCCTCGGCGACCTCCTACCTGACAGAAGCGGCGTTCCGCGTGATGATCGAAAGCGGCCTGCTTCCAGCAGGCTCGGTGCAGCTAATCGTCGGCGGAGTGGGCGACCTGTTCGACCACCTCCAGGGCCAGGACGTGGTCAGCTTCACCGGCTCTGCCTCGACCGCGTACAAGCTCCGTACCCACCCGACGGTGATGCGCGAGAGCGTCAAGTTCATCGCCGAGCAGGACAGCCTCAATGCCTCCATTCTCGGCCCCGACGCGGCTCCGGGCACTCCCGAGTTCGACCTGTTCGTCAAAGAGGTCGCGACCGAGATGACGGTGAAAGCGGGGCAGAAGTGCACCGCGATTCGCCGCGGCATCGCTCCCGCCGATTTCATTGACGCGGTCGAGGCGACACTTCGCGACCGTCTCGCCTCGACGAAGATCGGCGATCCTCGCGCCGAGGACACGCGCATGGGCGCTCTGGTCAGCGCCAGCCAGTGCAAGGACGTGCGCGAGAAAATCGCCGAGCTCGAAGCCGCCGGAGCGCGGATCGTCGCCGGCAATCTCGACGCCGAAGCGCCGGTGAAGGGTGGCGCGTTCCTCGAACCGATCCTGCTTCGAAGCGACGAGCCGTGGAAAGCCGAGGCGGTCCATGACGTCGAGCCGTTCGGGCCGGTCTCGACGATCATGCCGTATCGAGATCTGGAGGACGCGGTGGCGCTCGCCAACCGCGGTAAGGGCAGTCTGGCCCTGTCGCTCTTCACCCATTCGCCCGAAGCGGCGCGCGAGTTCGTCCAGCGCACCGCTTCCTTCCACGGCCGGATGCTGGTGATCGACCGCACCAACGCCAAGGAATCGACCGGCCACGGCTCGCCGCTTCCCGTCCTCGTTCACGGCGGCCCTGGCCGCGCCGGCGGAAGCGAGGAGATGGGCGGCATTCGCGGCGTGAAACATTACATGCAGCGCACCGCCCTCCAATCGTCGCCAACGATGATCGCGGCGATTACCGAGCAATATGTCGCCGGCGGACCCAAGCACATCATCGATGTCCATCCGTTCCGGCTGAAGATGAGCGAATTAAACATCGGCGACACCTGGGTGACCGGCAGTCGCACGGTGACTCTCGAGGACATCGAGCATTTCGCCAATTTCACGGGCGACAAATTCTACGCCCACATGGACGAGGAAGCGGCGAAGGCGTCGCCGATCTTCGAAGGCCGGGTCGCCCACGGTTATCTGATCCTGAGCTTCGCCGCGGGCCTGTTCGTCGATCCCGACCCGGGCCCTGTGCTCGCCAACACCGGTCTGGAGAATTTGCGCTTCCTGACGCCGCTCTATCCCGGCGATTCGATGCGCGTTGAGCTGACAGTGAAATCGAAATCGCTGAAGAGCGAGGAGACCGGAGTCGTCCGCTGGGCGGTCGAGATTTTCAACCAGCAGGACGAACTGGTCGCCACCTACGACCTTCTGACGGAAAACGTGCCGTAAGGTCCGCAACAGCTTTCACCGCCGTTCGTTGATTGGCCGGATTCCAGCCAAGGAGGGCGAGATGAAAGTCAGTGAAGTGATGACCCGCGACGTCAGAACGGTTCGGCCCGACCAGACCGCCAAGGAAGCCGCGACCTTCATGCTCGATGAGGATGCAGGCTCGATGCCGGTCAGCGATGGCGATCGCCTGATCGGCATGATCACCGACCGCGACATTGCGGTTCGTGGAGTGGCGCAGGGCTATGGCCCCGATACGCCGATCAGCGAGCTGATGACGGACGACATCGTCTGCGCCCGTGAGGACGACGATATCGAGGAAATCGCGACCAAGATGAGCCGCGCGCAGGTCCGCCGAATGCCGGTGATCGATGCAAGCGATCGCATCTGCGGGATCGTCAGCCTCGGCGATCTCAGCCGCGAAGCCGACCGCGAATCAGCCGACCAGGCTCTTCAGGGTGTCAGTGCGCCGGGAAGCCAGCACAGCCAGGGCTGATTAGCGCCCGAGCTCCTTGATCGCCTTGTCGACCAGGGATGAATCCGCCTTGGCGTCGACCCGCTCCGCAATCAGCGCAGCGGCGGCGCGAGTGGCGGCCTCCGTAGCGGCAGAACGCAGCTGCTGAACCGCGGCGCGCTCTTCCGCCGCGATCTTCTCTTCGGCCATACGGCCGCGGCGCTCGACCAGAGCGTCGGCGTCCTTGCGCGCTTTTTCGAGCAGAGCGTCAGCTTCTTGGCGGGCTCGCTCGACCATCGCCGCCGCTTCTTTTTCGGCCGCTTTCGCCTTTGCGGCATATTCGGCCTTTAGGGCCTCGGCGTCCTTGCGGAGGTTCTCGGCTTCCGCGAGCTGGCCGCGGATCGCCTCGATCTTCCTGTCCAGCGCCGCCCCGATCGCAGCCGGCACCTTCTTCATCAGCAGGATCGCGAAGACGAACAACATCGCCAGCGCGACCCATCCGCCGGCGTTGAAGCCGAACACGGAAGGTTCGGCGTGCTCGCCGCCCGCCGGATTGTGCTCGACTGTCGCGGTGGTGTGCACATTACCCATTGAGCGCCACCTTCACTGCGCGGGTCGCTTCACCAGCGGGAACGGTTTCGCCCGTCAGCTTGGCGAAGATGTCCCGGGTCGCCTCGACAGCGACCGTTTCGATCTCCGACTGCGCCGACCTGGCTGCATCCCGGATCTTCGCCTCGGCGGCTTCGAGCTTGGCGTCGAGCTTCTTTGAAGCCGCCGCGACCCGCTTTTCAGCTTCGCGCGCGCCGGAGTCCTTCGCCTGCTGCGCAAGCTTCAGCGATTCGCTGCGGCTCGCGTCCATCTTCTCGCGATAGGCGGCCTCGGCCTTCTCTGCCTCGTCCCTCGCCCGCTGCACCTCTTCGAGGTCGGCGGCGATCTTCTTCTCGCGATCCTCGACCGTGGCCTGGATCTTGGGAACCATGCCACGGGCGATGACGAAGAAGATGAAACCCAGCGCCACCGCAAGCCACAGGAGCTGCGACAGGATGACGTCGGGGAGCTGGTAAAGTTGAGGCATCTAGAAAGGCTTTCCGGCCGCTTTCGGCTTAGATCGCGTAAAGAATGATCATCGAGATGGCGAACGCCATCAGGCCGAGAAGCTCGGCGGCGGCGAAGCCGATGAACAGGCGCCCCTGCTGGCCGTCAGCGGCCGCCGGGTTGCGAAGCGCGCTCTCCAGGAACGAGCCGAAGACGATTCCGACGCCGATACCGGCAGCGCCGACGCCGATGGCTGCGAGACCGGCACCGATGACCTTGGCTGCTTCGAGATCCATGATTGAGCTCCTTTGAAAAATCCGTTGGTTAGTGAAGGTTGACCGCGTCGTTGATGTAGAGCGCGGTCAGGATTGCGAACACATAGGCCTGGATGGCAGCGACCAGCAGCTCCAGGATGTTGATGAAGGCGACGAACAGGAACGCGAGGATCGAAACGCCGATTCCGCCGCCGCCGGCCTGAAGGCCCTGCACGATGAAGTTGCCGAAGATGTCGACGAGGATGTGGCCCGCGAACATCGCAATGAACGGCCGCAGGCCAAGACTGAACGGCCGCACCATGAACGAAATGAACTCGATCGGGAACAGCAGGACCTTGCCGATCCAGTGAACGCCCGGCGGGGTGAACAAAGTGAAGAAGTGAAGCCCGTGCTTCCAGAAGCCGACGCCGAGCACGATCGCGAAGCTGATCAGCGACATGACGCCGGTGAAGGTGAACTGGCTGGTGACGGTGAACGGATGAACGCCGAACGCGGCTAGCGGCATATTGCCCATCAGGTTCGCGAACAGCAGGAAGACGAAGGCGGTGAACACCCAGGGCAGATACTTCTTGCCCTCGGGGCCGATGCTGGCGTGGACCATGTCGTCGACAAAGCCGATGAGGCCTTCGACCATGACCTGCCAGCGGCCGGGGACCAGTTGGCGGCGCATCCCGCCCAGCATGAAGAACCAGATCAGCGCAAGCACGACCAGGGTCCACAGCGCGCTGTTCGTGAACACGAACGGGTTGCCCGCCTGGAGATTGCCCGCGATCGGCTGGATCACGAACTGGTGCATCGGGTCGATTTTGGCGCCGGCGGCCACGCGTGTTCCCTTATTCTCGACCGTCGGGCGGCGTGCCCGGCGGCTGGTTTGCAATCCTCATGACGTTGAAGACGCCCGCGGCGAACCCGAGGAAAAGCATCACCAACATCAGCCAGGGCTTCGTTCCCAGCCAGCGGTCCAGCATCCACCCGACAATGCCGGAGCCAAGGGGGGCACCGACGAGGTGGCTCAGGACCAGCTGCCCAGCACGGTAGCTGGGATCGCCCTGCCTTTTCTTTGTCCTTTTCGCCTCTGCCTGCTGCAAATGCTCGAGCCGCTTTTCCAGCGATTCGAGCCGTGCGTCTGGCGGAAGCTTCTGGGCCTCGTCGCGCTCGTCTTCAGCCATGCATCTTCCCCTGTGCGTCGCCCCTGCCGGTTAGCGTGGGGCTGTGGCTCAGGGACGAAGAACATGGCGGCGTAAGAGCCCGCCAAGGCGCGGCCCCTTTATGAACGGGAGTTTAGATAGTCAACCGCGGGAAACGGCTGTAGCCTCTGCAGCGATGAAATTGCTTGTGGCACTGGCACTTGTGACCGCTCTGGGGGCCGCGGCGGCGCCGCAGCCGGTCAAGATCGACCGCCAGAGCAAACTGCTCGATTTCACCTACGAATGGCCCGCAGAAGCTGCTGCGATTCCGGCGCTCGACAAGCGCTTTCGGGCCGACGCGGCCAAGGCGTTCGCCGAGGCGCGCAAATATGCCGAAGAGGACATGGCGCTCACCCGCGAGCAGAAGCGCGATTACAACCAGCATTTTTATGCCGCCGGTTGGGAGAGGTTCGGCCAATCGAAGCGGCTGCTTTCGCTGGGCGAAACGGTGGAGACGTTCACCGGCGGCGCCCATCCAAATCACGACTTCAACGCGCTCGTGTGGGATCGGCAGCTGGGCAAAGAGGTTGCCATGCACAGACTGTTCGCAAAGCCGACCGCCTTCGGTGCGGTAACCCGCTCAGCCTATTGCAAAACGCTCGACAAGGAACGGATGGACCGCCGCGAAGGCGAAAAGCTTGGCGGCGAGTTCGACGAATGCCCGAAATTCGCGGATCTCGCGATCGTGCCTGCCGACAAGGACGGGAACGGCCGCTTCGACAGGATCGATTTCATTGCCCCGCCCTATGTCGCGGGTCCGTACGTCGAGGGCGAATATGAGATCGAGCTGCCTGTCACCACGGCGCTCATCGCGGCTCTGAAGCCCGAGTACCGCCCCTCCTTCGAAACTCAGCGCGGGCAGTAACTCGGCACTGGCGCCGGCTGGCCCGCCGCGCGCCTCCGCCATGCGCCGTCATTGAGCATGTAGCTCTCCCCCACCTTCACTTGCTCCAGCAGCTCGCAGCCCGCGGCGATCCCCACTTCCTGCACCGTCGCGCTGCGGCGGGTCGCCAACCCCGTGTAGAGGCTCCGCCGCTTGATGTTCACCGCCCCCACTTCACGGGCGACACGCTCGCCCGGGTTCGCCGAATAACCGAGATAGCCGTCGTAACGCTCGCCAACGATCCCCGCCTGCCTCGCCGCGATGATCCCCGGGCTCGTCTGCGCCACTGCCGCGCTGCAGGCGAGCGCCAGCGCAACGCCGACGGCGGCCCTGACCGCGAAGGTCATTGCGACCCTCCAGTCGGATTCGTCGGGAAGGCTTCGGGATTCTGCTGGATCAGCTGCTGGACGTCCTGCTGCAGCCTGACGACCACCTCCTGGCGGATATCGACATTGAGGTTGATCTCGATCGGCTTGTCGGGCGCCCGCACGGTGATGCAGCTGGCCAGCGGAACGGCCATCGCCGCCCCGGCGAGCAGCCTCAATGTTCGCTTCGTGTCGACCTTGGTCATCTCACTTCTCGCTTGGCTGTGGGGGTTTGGTGGATACGTCAATGTTGTTCGTGGGCGTTGTCGGCGTCTGCTCTTCCTGTTTGCCGAGCACCCGCACCTCGGTGACGATGCCCGGCGCGTCGAGCGGGAACGGCATCACCGGTGCGATCACCTGCCTCGGATCCTTGAAGCCCTTCGCCATCTGGATAAGCGCGCGGAACGGGCCGCTGATGTTGAGATTCACCTGCAGCGGCACATCCTTGAACGCGCCGCGCACCAGTCCGCCGAGGAATCCGCCGCGGTTGCTCAGTGAAATCTGGCGGATGGTGAAGCGGGTCGCGAATTCCCCGGCGAGATCGCCGTCGAGCCGGATCGTCATGGACCGGTACCTGATGTCGCTGAGCAGGTCGAAAGCAAGGCCGGCCACCATCCCCGCCTTGGGCTTGGTGCCGGTATAGGCGAACTCGCCGCCCGGATCGCGCGAATCCAGGCGCCCGCCGACGATCCGGCCGCCGCTCTCGTCGAAAATCATCGGCAGGACGCCGTCGAACGTGCCGGTGATCTCGAGCCCCGCGAAGCCGAGGCTGTCGATGAACTGCTTGGCGTCGAAGCCCTGCAGCTCGAACGTCAGCCGCTTCGGGCTGGGGCTTCCGAAATTGAGGATCGTCTCGTCGAGGATCAGCTTGCCGCCCATGAACGGCCATTCGCCGCGCTCGATCTTCACGAGATTGTCGGGCAGCAGCTGGTAACGGATCACGCCATTGTCGACGATGATGCCGGGGTTGATCGACCGGACCGTGGCGATCTGCCCAGGCGCGCTTTCGAGGCCGAGCAGGTCGGTGAAGTGGACGCTGGTCGTCAGGCCTTCGACCGGCCCGAACGGCGCCGCCAGGTCCATGTTCTGGGTCGCGAAATCGCCGGTCGAGGTCACCGCGCCCGAGCCGCTCCAGTTGATCTGCCCATGACCACGGACGGTGCCTTGGACGAGAGCGACCACGCCTTCGGTCAGCCGTGTCAGCTCGTCCGGCTGCAGGTTGGGACCGAAGGTGATCCCGGGAACGTCGAGATCGGCGTGACCTGCCCCGCTGTTCAGATTGTGCTCGATATCGACATTGGTGACGAGCGTGCCAGTCTCCGGGTGGCGGAGCGCGCCGGTGGCCGTGATCCGGTTGTCCGCAAGCACGAAATGCGTGTCGTTGCTCTTGAGCGGGTAGAAGCGCGGCGGATCGGCGCGGTCGTTGACGAACAGGCTTCCGTCGATGGTCAGGCGGCTGTTCAGGAACCGCCACTTGCCGTCGATGCCGGTCATTTTCAGCGGCACCGTCCCGATCACGGCGTCGGCATTGGTCAGCGTGCCCGTCGCCCCGCCGCTGGTGAAGGCGCCGCGCAGGCTGGCGGCGTTCAGCGCCACCGGATTGGCCATATCTCCGATGCGGAGCGCGACCTGGTTCCCGTTGAATCCGGCCTGGTCGACGAGGATGGTGCTTGCGTTGAGCCGCATAGGTGCCGATCCAATTCGTCCAGCAAGAGCGGGACGACTGATCCGGCCTCCGACGCGGAGTTCGCCGCCGGGGGGCTTGGAGATGATCGCAGCCCCGGTCGGGCAGACCGGGAGCCGGGTGCGCCCGAGCTGCAGCGCCTGCATCTTCAGCAGCTCCCAGCTGACCACCATGCATTGCTTTCCGACGAGGATTCCGCCGTTCGGGCCGATTGTGCCGTCGATCGGCAGGTTCAGGTTCCGCACCTGCCCGCCCGGAAAATTGCCGGTGAGCCCCGCGACGGTACTGAAGCTGGTCGCGCCGTTCGCCTGCGCATTGAAGCGAAGGGTCGACAGCGTCAGCCGCGAGCCGTCGACAACATAAGGGCGGAAATTGCCGAAGCCGCTGATCGCGCCATTCTCGGCCTGGTGCAGCGTAACCGATCCGGTAGGAAGCCCGCCGCCCGCCATCTCGATCGTCCCGTCGAGGCGGAGTTGCCCTTTCGGCCAGAAGTAAGTGACGCCCTTGCCGCCGAAGATCCGCGCTCGGCCGCCGGTCGCGGTCTGGACGCTGGCATCGGTCACGCGAGCGGCGCCGAAGCCCGGGAAGTTCACTAACCGGATTCCCCCGCTGACGTCGAAGGATTGGGCGCTCTTCGTGATCGCCGTCGCAATCGAATGGGCAACCGGCCCGATCGGCGTTGAGCGCGTCGCCTCCAGCGCGCCGGTGAGTCCAGAGATCATCGACGGCGCCAAGGTCGCGCCGTTGGCGAGATACTGGCCGATCATCACGACGCTGCCCGCCGTCGTCTTCAACCGGTACTTGCCCTTCACCTGCGTCCGCTCGGCGGTGATCGTCCCGAGCCTCGATTTCTGGGCGGAGAGGTCGATCTGGCCGGTCGCATCGACCAAGTCGCCGACGAGGCTGATCCGCCCGTTCATCGCCGCGAGTCCATTGTCGCCGGCGGTCAGAACCTGCGACATGATCCGCGCGCTGGCGTCGTACTTGTCGAACGCCTCGCCGAACCGGACATCCATGTCCAGCCGCGGCTGAGCGATCGTGAAGCGGCTGGCCGGGCAGTCGAAGTGATTGGCAGTCAGTGGCCCGACCACATGCGGATGTCTCGCCTTCACCTCAAGCGCGCCGGCGCCAAGGACGTTGGTCGCCGAGCACCGGCCGGTGATCATCCGCGGACTGTAGGAAACGAACTTGCCGTTGAAACCGCCTGTCAGATTGCCGTTGCCCTGGACGGCAAAGCCGATCGGTCCCCACGGCGTCCGCAGCGAAATACTGCTGTCGGCAATGTCCAGCGCGACGTCCGGCAATGAGAAGGGCTTCCCGCTCGGCGGCGGAAGCAGCTTGTCGATCTCGCCCCAGCTTACGCGGCCGCTTGGAAGCACTGTGCCGCGCAGCCGGACCCCCCGGGCGACGATTCGATAGACGTCGATGCTCCCGTTGAGCTTCAGCCGCATCTGGATCAGCACGCGCCTGGCGGTGACGTCCGGATTCTTCGGATCACCGATTCTGAGGTTGCTGATCTGCTGCGTGCGAAGGCCTACACGGTCGAGGGTGTAGCTTCCGCGCACTCCGCGACTCTCCAGCTGGCGCTCGATCAGCCTCTGCGCGATCGGCCGCCGCTCGACCCACACGAGAATAAGGGCGGCGATGATCAGCAAGAGGATGCCGATCACGACCCACGTGAGAATCCTGCGCCAGCGGGAGCGCCGCTCCACGACGACGACCGTATCCCCGCTTTCGCCCACCGTTTCAGCCATTGGTGGGTTCAACCCGCGCCTGTGTCAGCCGTTCCGTCACCGGCACGACCGCTAGGCGACACTTCCCACTTCACGCAATCTCTGCCTATGGTCGCCGCGCTCGGGCAATTCGGTACAGGAACAGAAATGCACGGGCGAGTTATGAAGACTCCGACCGGCGCCAGTGGCCACAGGGCCCGGCTCCGCCAACGACTTTTCGAAGGGGGCGGCAAGGCGCTCCTCGACCACGAGCTGGTCGAATATCTTCTCACTCTCGCCATTCCACGTCGCGACACCAAGGATCAGGCACGCGAATTGATCGACAAGTTCGGCGGGATCGGCCCGCTGCTATCCGCCAGCGCCGACGCTTTGAAGCGTGAAGGACTGAGCGAGACCATCATCGGCGCACTGAAGATCGCCGAAGTGACGGCGCTCCGCCTTCTGGAAACCCGTACCGAGGGCGCTCCGGTGCTTTCGAGCTGGGATGCGCTTTGCGATTATCTCCACGCGGCCATGGCC
Source organism: Sphingomicrobium sp. (assembly GCA_035554875.1). Lineage (GTDB taxonomy): Bacteria > Pseudomonadota > Alphaproteobacteria > Sphingomonadales > Sphingomonadaceae > Sphingomicrobium. Next base: position 20,406 of record DATMHP010000191.1, on the reverse strand, counting down.
CACTCGCGGACCGAACAAGTGCGCGTGCTGTTCCTCAATGCCAAGAACATGCTCATCGCCAATGAGGCAATGTGGAACGGCTCCGTCGACGAAGCCTCGGTCCATGTCCGCGAGATCATCGCCCGCGCCATCGCCCTCGGCGCCACCGCGCTCATCATCGTCCACAATCACCCCAGCGGCGATCCCACGCCATCGAACCAGGACATCCGAATCACCCAAGACCTCATCGAAGCCGCTCGGCACATGAAGATCACGGTGCACGACCATGTCATCGTCGGCGCATCGGGGCGGACCAGCATGCGGGCGATGGGTTTGATTTAGGTCTGTGCTGCCCATAAAGGCCGCGCATGGTACCCCGCTATTCCCGCCCCGAGATGACCGCGATCTGGTCGCCCGAGAACCGCTACAAGATCTGGTTCGCGATCGAAGTCTTCGCCGCCGAGGCGATGGGGCGGATCGGGATGATCCCGGCGGAGGACGCAGCGACGATCCGCGCCGCCTACGACCGGAATGTCCTTGGCGAGATCGACGTGCCTGCGATCGACGCGATCGAGGCGGTCACGAAGCATGACGTGATCGCCTTCCTGACCTGGGCTGGCGAGAAGTTAGGCCCGGAGAAGCGCTGGCTTCACCAGGGCATGACCAGCTCCGATGTGCTCGACACCGCGCTCGCGGTTCAGCTGAAGCAGGCCGCTGACATTCTGCTCGTCGACATCGACAAACTTCTGGAGGTGCTGAAGCGCCGGGCCCAGGAGCACAAGCTGACCCCGACCATCGGCCGGAGCCACGGGATCCATGCCGAGCCGGTCACCTTCGGGCTTAAGCTCGCGCAGGCTTATGCCGAATTTTCGCGTAACCGTGACCGCCTCGCCGCCGCGCGCGAGGACATCGCCACCTGCGCAATCTCCGGCGCCGTCGGTACGTTCGCGAACATTCCGCCATCAGTCGAAGAGCATGTCGCCGGCGCGCTCGGCCTCAAAGCCGAGCCGGTTTCGACCCAGGTCATCCCGCGCGACCGCCACGCAATGTTCTTCGCGACGCTCGGAGTCATCGCCTCCTCGATCGAGCGCCTCGCGACCGAAATCCGCCACCTGCAGCGCACCGAAGTTCTTGAAGCGGAAGAGTATTTCTCGCCCGGCCAAAAAGGCAGCTCGGCCATGCCGCACAAGCGCAACCCGGTGCTGAGCGAAAATCTCACGGGCCTCGCACGAATGGTCCGCGCTTACGCCATCCCGGCGATGGAGAATGTCGCCCTCTGGCACGAACGCGACATTTCCCACTCCTCGGTCGAGCGCTTCATCGGGCCCGACGCGACGATCACGCTGGACTTCGCGCTCGCGCGGCTCACGGGCGTGATCGACAAGCTGCTCGTCTATCCCGAGCGGATGCTGAAGAATCTCGACCGGATGGGCGGCCTCGTCCACTCGCAGCGGGTCCTTCTCGCGCTCACCCAGGCGGGCCTCAGCCGCGAAGAGAGCTACGCCCTCGTCCAGCGCAACGCGATGAAGGTCTGGGAGTCGGACGGCGAGCTGTCGCTGCTCGAGCTCCTCCGTAAGGACCCGGAGGTCACCTCACGCCTGTCGCAGGAGCAGCTCGAGGCCTTGTTCGACCTCGATTACCATTTGAAGCGCGTCGACGATATTTTCGCGCGGGTGTTCGGCGAACCCTAATGCGCGTGTGCGCCCGCTGATTTCGGCGGGTTTTTCAGGCTTGCGTACACCGTCTCAACGAAGCGGTCCGGCTTGATGTAGCCGTCCGGCATTCCGTATTTCGCGGTCGGCTTGGATGCCTTGATTTGATCCAGCGCCCGCCCCGCCTTGATTCCCGCCGCGACCTTGTCGCGAATATCCGTGAGCATGTCGCGGAAGGCGGCGAGATCGGCCCGCGTCCCCACTGTGCCGTGTCCCGGGACAATCTTCGTGTTCGCGTCGGCGAGCTCGATGCCCTTCTCCGCGGCCGCGATCATTCCGTCGATCGACCCGCCGGAATCCAGGTCGATGAATGGGAAAGTATCGCCGTGCCAGAATGTGTCGCCCATGTGCAGGACGTCGGCCTTGGTCCAGCGGATCAGCGAATCTCCGTCCGTGTGGGCGTTGGCGACGTGGATCACCCGCAGATCGTCGCCGTTGAGGTGCACCGTCACGCCGTTGGCATAGGTGACGATCGGCAGCGCATCCTTCGGCGAGGGCGGCACCTTGTCGCCGCCGACCGTCTGTTCGCTCGACATGCGGGTGCGGACATTGTCCTGCGCGATGATGACCGCGCCGGCCTTGTCGAAATTGGCGTTTCCGCCCGTGTGATCGCCGTGCCAGTGGGTGTTGATCACTAGCCGGACCGGATCGGGATCGAGGGTCTTGATCGCGGCGAGGATCTTGTCACTTAGCGGCGCGAACTGGTCGTCGATGACGACATTGCCGTCCTCGCCGTAGGACAGGCCGATATTGCCGCCGGCGCCGAACAGCACCGCCACGCCAGGGGCAAGCTGCTCGACCTTGATCTCGACACCCGACAGGTCGCGCTGCTGTGCAGCTACCGGTGCAGCCGCCAATATCGCCGCGCATATCATCAATCCAAACCGCATCACGCCCTCCTGTTGAGAGCGAGCCTAGGCGAAGTCGTTACAGCTTGGAAAGGGTTGCGGGCTCAGCCGCCGAGCATGTCGCGGACTCGGCCGAAGAAGCCCTTTGCGTTCGGGCATTCGTCACCGGTCTCGGTCCCGCGGAATTCCTCGAGAAGCTTCTTCTGCTCCTTGCTGAGCTTCGTCGGTGTTTCGACGATGATCCGCGCAACGAGGTCGCCGCGCCCGCGGCCGTTCAGCACCGTCATCCCGGCACCGCGATGGCGAAGCTGCTCGCCGGACTGGACTCCGGCCGGGACTTTCATCTCGACCTTCTCGCCGTCGAGGCCCGGAAGGGTGATCGATCCGCCGAGCGCCGCCGTCGTGAAGCTCACCGGGCAATCGGCGATCAGGGTCGTCCCCTCACGCGCATAAACAGGGTGCCGCTTCATGTGCACGAAGATGTAGAGGTCGCCCGCGGGCGCATTGCGGACGCCCGCCTCACCCTCGCCGGCCACGCGGATGCGGGTGCCGTCATCGACTCCCGGCGGGACCTTCACCGTCAGCTTGCGCTTGTTGAGCGTCCGTCCCTCGCCTTCGCAGGCGTGGCACGGATCGGCGATGACCTGGCCGCTTCCCCGGCAGGTCGGGCAACCGCGCTCGACGACGAAAAAGCCCTGCTGCGCGCGGACCTTGCCCATGCCGCCGCAGGTGGAGCAGGTGCGTGCGCAATCCGCCGCCTCCTTGCAGCCGTGCCCCGCGCATTTCTCGCAGGCGGCGAGCGCGTCGACCGTGATCGTCGCTTCCTTGCCCGCGAACGCTTCCTCCAGGCTCATCTCCAGGTCGTAGCGAAGATCGGCGCCACGCGCCGGATTGGCCCGTGCGCCGCCGGCGCGGTCCATGAAGTCGCCGAAGATCGACGAGAAGATGTCGGAGAAGCCCTCGAAGCCGGCCGCTCCGAACGGGTCGTGGGCCCCTGCCCCGCCGTTCTGGAACGCCGCCTTGCCGAACCGATCGTAGGCGGCGCGCTTCTGCGGATCGCGAAGGCAATCGTACGCCTCGCTGATCGCCTTGAACTTCGCCTCGTGCTCGCGGCAGCCGTTGTGCCGGTCCGGGTGGCACTCCTTGGCGAGCTTGCGATAGGCGCTCTTGATCGTGTGCAGGTCCGCGCCGCGGGAAACGCCCAGCAGCTCGTAATAATCCTGCTCTACCATCATTCTCCCCCGGTACGCCGACTAGGTGCCGGCGCGGGTGCCGGCACCGGCATTAGCCCTTGTTCTCTTCGTCGACCTCGGAGAATTCCGCGTCGACAACCTCGTCTTCCGGCTTCGCGGCCTCGCCTTCCGGCCCCGAAGTCCCGGCGTCGGGCCCGGCGGCAGATTCGGTCTCGGCCTGCTGCGCCTTGTACATGGCCTCGCCCAGCTTCATCGCCGACTGCGCAAGCGCGTTGGTCTTCTGCGTCATCTGCTCGACATCGCCCCCCTCGACAGCCGCCTTGGCTTCCGAGATGGCGTTCTCGATCTCCGACTTCACCGACGCGTCGACCTTGTCGCCATGCTCGGCGAGCTGGCGCTCGGTCGAATGGATGAGGCTCTCGGCATTGTTCTTGGCCTCGGCCCCGGCGCGGCGCTTCTTGTCCTCTTCGGCGAAGCTCTCCGCCTCCTGGACCATCTTGTTGATATCGTCGTCGGAAAGGCCGCCCGATGCCTGGATTCGGATCTGCTGTTCCTTGCCGGTGCCCTTGTCCTTGGCGCTGACGTTGACGATGCCGTTCGCGTCGATGTCGAAGGTGACTTCGATCTGTGGCACGCCGCGCGGCGCGGGCGGGATCCCGACCAGGTCGAACTGGCCGAGCATCTTGTTGTCCGCGGCCATTTCGCGCTCACCCTGGAAGACGCGGATGGTCACCGCGCTCTGGTTGTCGTCAGCGGTCGAGAAGACCTGACTGCGCTTGGTCGGAATGGTCGTGTTTCGGTCGATCATCCGGGTGAAGACGCCGCCCAAAGTCTCGATGCCCAGCGACAGCGGGGTCACGTCGAGCAGAAGCACGTCCTTGACGTCGCCCTGGAGAACGCCGGCCTGGATGGCCGCGCCCATGGCGACGACCTCGTCCGGGTTCACGCCGGTGTGCGGATCCTTGCCGAAGAATTCCTTCACGACCTCGCGGACGCGCGGCATGCGGGTCATGCCGCCGACCATTACGACGTCGGCGATGTCCTTGGCGTCCACGCCCGCGTCCTTGAGCGCCTTCTTGCAGGGCTCGATCGTGCGGTCGATCAGATCCGCGACCAGCTTTTCAAGGTCGGCGCGGGTAATCGTCTCGACGAGGTGGAGCGGGGTCGTCGTCCCGCCTTCCATCCGCGCCGTGATGAACGGCTGGTTGATCTCGGTCGTCGAAGCCGACGAAAGCTCGATCTTCGCCTTTTCGGCAGCTTCCTTCAGCCGCTGGAGAGCGAGCCGGTCGGTGCGGAGGTCGATGCCCTCCTTCTCCTTGAAGCGGTCGGCCAGATAATTGACGATCTTCGCGTCAAAATCCTCGCCGCCGAGGAAGGTGTCACCGTTGGTCGACTTCACCTCGAACACGCCGTCGCCGATCTCGAGGATCGAAATGTCGAAGGTGCCGCCGCCAAGGTCGTAGACAGCGATCGTCTTGCCGTCCTGCTTCTCGAGTCCGTAGGCGAGAGCGGCAGCGGTCGGCTCATTGATGATGCGGAGGACTTCAAGACCGGCGATCTGCCCGGCGTCCTTGGTCGCCTGGCGCTGCGCGTCGTTGAAGTAAGCGGGGACGGTGATCACCGCCTGGGTGACGTTCTCGCCGAGATAGGCCTCGGCGGTTTCCTTCATCTTTTGCAGGATGAAGGCGGAAATCTGGGAGGGGCTGTAATCCTTGCCGCCGGCCTCGACCCACGCGTCGCCATTGTTGCCCTTGACGATCTTGTAGGGGACGAGCTCGGTATCCTTCTTGGTGATCGGGTCGTCGTAGCGGCGGCCGATCAGACGCTTCACCGCGAAGATCGTATTGTCGGGATTGGTGACCGCCTGGCGCTTGGCCGGCTGGCCAATCAGGCGCTCGCCGTCCTTTGTAAAAGCGACCACCGATGGAGTGGTGCGCGCGCCCTCGCTGTTCTCGATAACCTTGGGCTTGCCGCCTTCCATGACGGACACGCAGCTATTGGTCGTGCCAAGGTCGATTCCGATCACCTTCGCCATATGTCTTCCCTCTTCCATTCGCCCCAAGCGGACGCGCGGAGGCGGCCGCTGAAATTCATGTCGGCAGCGATATAGGTGGCGTCAAGGTGACGACAAGGGACGTGGCAACAGACTGTTAAGCGTCAATCATGGCATCGCCATCCCGCCGTTCACATGCAGGGTCTGCCCCGTCACGTAGCCGGCTTCGCGGCTGGCAAGATAGGCACAGGCCGCGCCGATATCTTCGCCGCTGCCCATCTGGCCCATCGGGATGCGCGAGAGGATACCCTCGCGCTGCTGCTCATTGAGCGCATCGGTCATCGCCGAGGTCATGAAGCCCGGCGCAACGCAGTTGGCGGTGACTCCGCGGCTGGCGAGTTCCTGAGCGACGGCCTTAGTCAACCCGATCAGCGCCGCCTTGGAGGCGACATAGTTCGCTTGCCCGGGATTGCCGGTCACGCCGACGACCGACGTGATCGAAATGATGCGGCCGAACCGCGCCTTCATCATCGGCTTGGCCGCAGCGCGCATCAGCCGGAACGCCGCCTCGAGATTGACCTTGATGACGTCCTCGAACTCTTCGTCCTTCATGCGCATCAGGAGGTTGTCGCGCGTGATCCCAGCATTGTTGACGAGGATGTCCAGCTTGCCGAGCGCATCGACAGCAGACGGTACCAACTGATCGACGGCAGAGGCATCAGACAGATTGCAGCCGATCGCGACATGATCGCCGCCGAGTTCCTCGCGAAAGCGCTCCAGCTTCTCGACATTGCTTCCGGAGACGGCCAGCCGCGCACCCTGCCCGGCCAGCGCCTTGGCGATCGCTGATCCCAGCCCGCCCGAAGCGCCGGTCACCAGCGCTGTCATTCCTGTGAGGTCGAACATCACGCGATCTCCTTTGCCAGCGCTTCAATGTCTTCCATCGTGGCGACGCTCGTCACCTTCACATCGGGGACGATGCGCTTGACCATGGAGCCGAGCACCTTCCCGCCGATCTCGACGAATTCCTCCACGCCAGCATCGGCCATGTTGCCGACGGTTTCGCGCCACTGGACCATCCCCGTTACCTGCTCGACGAGAAGCCGGCGGATCGTGTCCGGATCGGTTTCGGCGCTTGCGGTCACATTCGCGAACACCGGCACTACCGGCGTCTCGAGAACGACATAGCTGAGCGCATCGCTCATCGCTTCGGCCGCCGGCTGCATCAGCGGGCAGTGAAACGGCGCGGAGACCGGCAGCAACACCGCTCGCTTCGCGCCCATTTCCTTCGCGATCTCGACCGCACGCTCGATCGCGGCCTTTGCGCCCGACAGCACGACCTGGCTCGGATCGTTATCGTTGGCCACAGTGCACACTTCGCCCTGTGCCGCGGCCTCTGCGATCCGCCGCGCCATCGGCAGGTCCGCGCCGAGCAACGCGCACATCGCGCCCTGCCCGACCGGAACTGCCGCCTGCATCGCCTGCCCGCGAAGCTTCAGCAGCTTTGCGGTCGTCGGCAGGTCGAATGACCCTGCCGCGCACAAGGACGAATATTCGCCGAGGCTGTGCCCCGCGACATAGCTCGCGACATCCGCGAGCTTCACGCCCAGCGTGCGCAACACCGCAATCGAATGCGCCATGATCGCAGGCTGCGCATTTTCAGTTAGTTTCAGCTCCTCGTCCGGTCCTTCGCGCATGAGGCGGAAGAGATTCTGCCCCAGCGCTTCGTCGACCTCGCCGAACACGTCGCGAGCGGCCCTGCTCGCTTCCGCAAGCGCCGCGCCCATGCCGACGGATTGGCTTCCCTGCCCGGGGAAAATGAACGCGCGCATTGCTGCCCCTGTTCGGTTATTGACTGCGCGGGGCGACTAGGCTGGCGAGCGCCACTTGCCAAGGCGGGAGAAACTGATGACCGAGGAACGCCAGCAGCGGATGCTCGGCCCGTGGATGACTCTCGCGCTGGTGATCAGCGGCGTCATCGGTGTCGGGATCTTCTATCTTCCGATCGCTCTCGCGCCACTCGGCGGAAGCGTTCCCATCGGCTGGCTGATCAGCGGCGTCGGCGTCATGGCCATGGCCTATTGCGCATCGCGCATCGTCAGCCCGGACGGTGGCGGCATCCAGGCCTATGTCGAACACGAGCTCGGTCCGGGCGCTGGCTTCATGGTGACCTGGATGACCTGGTGCTCGTCCTGCGTCGGCAACCCGGCCGTCGCGCTCGCAGCCGCCGCGGGGCTCGCAAGCATCGTCCCGGGCCTCAGCGGCCACCTCGTGCTCGTGGCCTCCGCCTTCTTCATCGTCCTCACGATTGTGAACCTCCGTGGGATCAAGGCGGTCGGCGAGCTTGCCATCGTCACCGTCCTCATCAAGGTCCTGCCGCTGATCGCCGTCGTCGTCATCGCAGCGATCCTGGGCGGCAGCGGCGCTCCTCTTCAGCCGTTCGACGTCCCTGCGCCATCATTCGGCAATATCGCGACCGCGTCGGCACTTTGCCTGTTCGCCCTGACCGGCTTCGAATTCTCGCTGTCGCCAGTCGGCAAGATCCGCAATCCCGAGCGCAACCTCGCCCGCGCGCTGGTGATCGGCCTCGCCGGCATTGCCATCGCCTATCTGCTGACCACGCTTTCGCTCAGCCTCATCATGCCCAATTCCGAGATCGCGAAGTCGATCGCACCTTTCCCTCAGGCGATCGGCACCTACTGGGGCGGAATCGCGGGAGTTCTTGCCGCGGCGGCCATGGTGGTGAGCGCATTTGGTACCCTGAACGCGTCCATCCTCGCCTGCGGGGAGATGCTCTATTCGATGTCGCTCAGGAACGACATGCCGCGCTATTTCAGCCGAACCAATCGCTTCAATGCGCCCTATGCCGCGCAACTCGCCAGCGTCGGCCTCGGCTTCATCCTGCTGGGCCTCAACGAAGCGAAGGGCACGACCCAGCTCTTCACCTTCATCACCTTGCTGGCGACCGACGCGGTCCTCTACCTCTATTCAGCCGCCGCGATTGCCGCCGCCATCAAGGACAAGAGGCCGAGCACGACCATCGCCTGCGTCATCGGCCTCACCTTCGTCCTGTTCGCCTTCTACGGGTCCGGACTCGAAGCCTTCCTGCTGTCGCTGGCCTTGCTCTCGCTCGGCGCGATCATCTTCCTGATCAGGAAGCCCCGGACCACCCGGCCGCGGGTGGCTGCTCCAGCCGCGCCTGTGGAATGAGCCTGCGCAGCTTCCGCGCGAAACTCCTCAGGCACACCTCGCTCGTCCCCAGCGGCCCCGCCTGATAGGTCGGCGACTGCATCCCCAGCTGCACGCGCGTGATCAGCTCGGTATCCTCCGCGTTCACCCGCCGATTGATCCGCCAGTTGAGATAGCGCGCCGCCTTCATCTCCCGCCGCTCATCGGGCAGCGCGTAGGAAATCTCGCGGATCACCGTTTCCGTCGAAGTGACGGGAAGGAACTGCATGAAATCGACCTGGTCCGGATAGATATCGAACGCGACGTTCGGGAACAGCTTGTAGTATAGCCATTTGCGGCGGTGCGACGGTGGCAGGTGCTCCGCCTCGGGCAGGTACTTCTGGTACGCCCGCTCCGACGGATTGGCGCTGTCCTTCTCGACCAGATCGCCTTCCATCCGGTCGACATGATCCTTCGCCTCGATCCGGTAATTGCGCCCGAACAGTCGGGTCAGCCCCGGATGCCCAACCGGGATGTGCAGATGATCCGAATAATTGTCGGCGATCGTCTTCCAGTTGAGCGGCCGCGGCCGGAGCGTCACACGCCCGATCGCCCGAAGCTCCTCGAAGCGATACGGCGCCACTTCCGCGTCGTAGGGCGCCATCATTTCGGCCACAGACGGCGCGCCAGGTTCCAGCGCCACGAACAGGAAGCCGCGCCAGCGCTCCAGGGCGACCGGGAACAGTCCGTGCGAGTCCAGGTCCAGCCCGGGATATTCCTGTCTGTGCGGCACCCCGACCAGCTTCCCGTCCCGCGCATAGCTCCACGCGTGATACGGACAGGTCAGCACCTTTGCGCAGCCTCCGGTGCCGTCCACAAGCCGCGACCCGCGGTGCCTACAGACATTCGAGAAAGCGCGAACCTCGCCGTCGTCGCCGCGGATGACGATCACGCTTTCGCCCAGATAGTCGATCGAGCGCCACTCGCCCGGCTCGGCGATTTCGTTCTCGTGACACACCACCTGCGGCGCAGCGCGGAGGAACGCCGCCTTCTCCGCCTCGAAGAATTCCGGATCGAAATAGAGCCAGCCCGGCAGGCTCATGCCGTCGAGGGCATCGGGCGCGGGATCTACGGGGCGAAGCTGCGTGGCCATGCCGGCAATCTACCCGCTCGCCCCGAGCGAAGTCGAGGGTGCGCCTTCAGATTTAACCGGAACCGCCGCAGTCCCTCCTCCGTTGCGCGTCACGCGACGCGAAGGAGGCAATCCCCGATGAAACGCTCGACCCGGTCCCTCACCCTTACCGCTGCTGCGATCCTGGCGCTCGCCGCCTGCAAGCAGAACACCGCCGAAAACAATATGATCGCCGCCAACGACATGAACGCGATGAGCGGCAACATCGACATGACGGCGAACGGGACGGCCACGAATACCGCGGCCGCGACGAACGTCGACGCCAATTTCGTCACCACCTCGATCGAGGGCGACACTGCCGAGATCGCCATCGCCCAACTCGCCTCGACCAAGGGCTCGACCCCGGCGGCGCGAGACCTCGGCAAGATGCTGGTCACCGATCATAGCGCGCACAAGCAGAAGTTGATCGACCTCGCCAACAGCACCGGGATCACGGTACCGACCGAACCGGCTGCGGAAGGTCACGCCAACCTGCTCAAGCTTCAAACGCTCAGCGGCGCCCAATTCGACAAGACACTCGCGCAGATGCTGATTGACAGCCACCACAAAGGCATCGCCAAGAACGAGAAGCAGGCGGCGAGCGGAGATGCGCAAACGGCAGCGCTCGCAAAAGAGACGCTGCCGGTGCTGAAGAAACACCTCGCGGCGGCCGAAGCGCTTCTCAAATAAGCGTTCGCTGGCGAGTACCGGGCCCTACCGCGGCAGCTTCGCAGGAAGCGCCGATTTCGGCAGGATGCAGTGTTGCGGCAGCTTCTGGTCCTTTTCGGCCAGGGCCTGCTGGATATCCTCTTCGGTTCGGCAATCCTGGATTTTGGCCGGCCGCAAGGTGAAATCGACGCCGTCCGAAATGCCCATGGCGTGGCCGTAGAAGTGGTCGCCGATGCTCAGGCCGGCCACTGCCGCCTGACCGGACGCCGCTAGGAGAAAGATCGCTGGAATAACTGTAAACATGGCCTTTTTCCTCTCTTCCTCTCAATAAGGTGAGACAAAGTGGCTCCCGATGATAGAGGGCCGGAAACGATAGTTTTGGGGTGCCAATTGTAGCGATCGGGAGTATCCAGTTGTTACCGTGGATCTCCTCCCCGCCCTTTCGCTGGACCTGCCGCCGCCAGAATCGCGATCCCTCCGGACGGCGCTTTATTCCCAGTTGCGCGACGCCATCCGCAACGGCCGCATTGCCAGCGGCGAGCAACTGCCCGCCAGCCGGCGCCTCGCCGACCAGATCGGCCGGTCGAGGAAAAGCGTGGTCGCGGTCTATGAGCGCCTGATCGCCGAAGGGCTCGCGGAGGCGCGGATGGGAGCCGGCGTGTATGTGCTCCCCGTCTCGACACGAGGCGATCCGGAAGAGGAAAGCGCGCCGCCCCGCTGGGCAGCAGTGGCTCCGTCGCGTCGCAGCGAATCCAGGACTGCGGATCGACCCTATCGATTCGACCTGAGACCGGGAGTTCCCGAGACCGCGCACTTCCCGTTCGACATTTGGGGACGCCTGGTCGGACGGGCGCTGCGAAGCTTTTCGCGAACCTCGCCACGATATCGGGAACCTGCGGGTCACCCTGCCCTGCGGGAGGCGATCGCCGGCCATCTCGCCTTTTCTCGCGGGCTGTCCTGTACTGCCGATCAGGTGATCGTCACGACCGGAGCCCAGCAGGCTGTAGACCTGATCGCGCGCTGCCTCGCGGGTACCGGCCGCCGAGTTGCGATCGAGGATCCCGGTTATCCGATGATCCGCGAAGCTTTCTCGGCCGCGGGATCGCTCGTCTCACACGTGCCGGTCGACGAAACCGGGCTGGATGTGATGCAAGTACCCCCTAATACACAGATCGTCTGCGTCACGCCCTCCCACCAATTCCCGATCGGCGTTCCGCTGTCGCTCCGGCGGCGGCGCGTCCTGCTGGAACTGGCGGCAAAAACGGATGCAATCATCGTCGAGGACGATTTCGGCGGCGAATTCCGGTTCAACAATTCGCCCGCCGAGAGCCTTTTCCGAATGGACCGGCACGGCAGGGTCTTTTTCATCGGCACCTTGTCGCTCAGCATGTTTCCGGCGCTTCGCATTGGATATGTCGTCGCGCCCCGCTGGGCGATTTCGACGCTGACTCAGGCGCGGGAAGCGCTCGATTGGCATGGACCGGCAATCGAGCAGGGCGCGCTGGCCGACTTTATCGCCGAGGGGCATTTGGCGCGGCACATCCGCCGAATGCGCCGGATCTATGCCGAACGCAGGCTGGAGCTGTTGCGCGCCCTTCAGGCGCATTGCCCCACATTACTCCATCCCGTGCGAGGCACCGGCGGCCTGCACCTTGCAGCAATGGTACGCGGGCCTTGCGATCTCAGGGCTTGGCAGCAGGCCGCGGCCGAGCGCGGCGTCGCCGTCGATCTGCTGGACCAATATGCGAGCCGTGCCCCGAAGCACCGCGGCTTTGCCCTGGGCCTCGGCCTGATCCCGGTTGAAAGCATCGATCCCGCGATCGCGAGCCTCGCTGCCAGCACCCCCTCCTGACCGGGGTTCACATCGGCGGAGGCTTCGACTATAGGCCGCCCCCGATGGGGTGCGGGCTTCGCTCGTACCCCAGTATTTTCTGAACGACAGCCGGAGGGGCGTGGCACTGGGCCACGTCAGCGATCGGCCAACATAGGTGCATTGAACATGCCGCTCTACGAGCATGTTTTCCTTGCGCGTCAGGACCTGGCCCAGGCCCAGGTGGATGCGCTCGCGGAAAACGCTACCAAGATCCTCGAGGATAATGGTGGGAAGGTCGTCAAGACCGAGACCTGGGGCCTCAAGTCCCTCGCCTACAAGATCGCCAAGAACCGCAAGGCGCATTTCGTGATGCTCGACGTCGACGCTCCCGCGCCGGCGATCGCCGAGCTCGAGCGCCAGACCAACATCAACGAAGACGTCATCCGCTTCATGACGATCCGCGTCGACGAGCTCGAAAAGGGCCCGTCCGCGATGATGAAGCGGGATCGCTCGGGCCGTGGCCGCGGGCGCGACGAGGAGTCCGAATAATGGCCCGCGCTTTCTTTCGCCGCCGCAAGAGCTGCCCCTTCTCCGGGAAGGACGCTCCCAAGATCGATTACAAGGACGTGCGCCTGCTCCAGGGGTTCATCTCGGAGCGCGGCAAGATCGTCCCGTCGCGGATCACCGCGGTTTCCTCGAAGAAGCAGCGCGAGCTGGCCAAGGCGATCAAGCGCGCCCGCCACATCGGCCTTCTTCCCTACATCGTGAAATAAGGAGCAAGGGACCATGGAAGTCATCCTGCTCGAAAGGATCGAGAAGCTGGGTCACATCGGCGACGTCGTCCATGTGAAGAACGGCTTTGCCCGCAACTACCTCCTGCCGAACAAGAAGGCCCTCCGCGCCAACGAGGCGAACCGGAAGGTCTTCGAGGCCAACCGCGCACGCATCGAGGCCGAGAATGCCGAGAAGCGTTCCGCGGCCGAGAAGGACGCCGGAGGCGTCGAAGGCAAGACCGTCCAGCTGATCCGCCAGGCGTCCAACGTCGGCCACCTCTACGGATCGGTCTCGGCGCGCGACATCGTCGAGGCGCTAGCGGCCGAAGGCGCGCATGTGACCAAGAGCCAGGTCGTGCTCGACCGCCCGATCAAGAATATCGGCATGCACGACGTGAAGGTCGCGCTCCACCCGGAGGTCGCGGTGACGATCCACGTGAACGTCGCCCGCTCGCCGGAGGAAGCCGAGCTCCAGGCGCAGGGCATCGACGTCATCCAGGCGATGTTCGAGGAGCAGGCCGCTCCGATCGCCGCCGAGGCACTGGCTCCGGAAGCGGAAGGCGAAGAGGCTGCTGCCGAGGAAGCTTCCGCTGAGGAAGCTCCGGCTGAAGAAGCCGCTGCAGAAGAAGCGCCGGCCGAAGTTTCTGAAGCAGCTTCCGGTCAGGAAGCGTCAGCTGAAGAAACTCCTGCGGCCGAAGCGGAAGGCGAAGCCCAGGGCGAGTAACGGGAACGGCCGCCATGTCCTGACGGTTCTCCTTTTCGAAGGAGATCAGGCATGGCGGACGATTCCAACGACACCCAGTCGAAGATCGACGAAGAAGACCGCGAGCTTCGCGCCAAGGAGCGCCAGCTCGATCCTGAATCGCAGGAGCGCGACCGGTTCGCGGATGGCGGCAGCGGCTTTGTCGCCAGTGGCGAGGCCGAGGGCGAGTTCGCCCATCAGGGCGAGGCGGCTTTGGGCGGCGCGATGGGCGGCGGACCCGACGGCACCGGCAACACCGGCGCCGAGCTGCCCGGCGGAGCGCAAAGCGAGTTCACCCGAACCAGCGACGGACAGACCGAAGGCGTCACGGCCGCGCCGAGCTTCGGCAATCCGGCGACCGGCGCCGGCGGTGCCCAGGGCGGCGGCACGGACCGCGGCGGCGGCGGGGGCTCGATGAGCGGCACCACCGGATCGATGACCAGCGGAAGCATTGGCGGCCAGAATGTCGGCAGCGTCGGGACCGTCGGCTCGGCCGGCGAAGAGAGCGAATACGGCGCCCGGGCTTCGGACGACGAACGCGCTGACGAGGAAGAGGAGCGGAGCTCCTAGGCGGGCTCTTTCGCCAGGAATGCAGTCTCGCGCTCCACTATCGGCGCGAGGCTCGGCCGCGCGAGGATGCGCTCCACATAGGCAATTGTGCGCGGATATTTGTCAGGATCGACGCGCGTATCCGTGTGCCGGAAATTGGCGAACGGCCCGGCGACCGCGATGTCGGCCAGCGTCAGTGAGTCACCGACGAGATAGCCGCCCTTGTCCGGCACGATTTTCTCCAGATACTCGAGGATCGGCGGCAGGTCGTTGAGCTCCGCCTGGCGAGCGGCCTCCGCATCCCCGGGACGTCCAAGGAAGCGCGGAGCGACGATCAGGTTGAAGAAAATCTTCGCGCCGCACGAAACGAGGATCGTATCGGCAAACTCCTCATACCAGATGGTCTTGCCACGCAGCTCCGGATCCGACGGGATTAGCGGGCGATCCGGATACTTCGCCTCGAGGTAATGGATGATCGCGCTCGAATCGGCGAGGACGTAGTCACCGTCGGCAAGCGCCGGAATCCGCCCGAACGGGCTCGCCTTTCGGAATTCCGGGTCCTGATCGCCCGGACCGACCGGACGAACCTCCACCTCGATTCCTCTCTCGCCGCAATAAGCGAGCACCTTGCGGACGAAAGGCGACAGTGACGAACCGTAGATGATCATCGGACGACCCTTTGGCTGGATGAATGGCGGACATTCCTAACGCCTCGGCCGTTTTCCTCCAGAGCAAAGGAGAAGACCATGCGCAGGAACAGCGGCAAGGACGAAAGCCGGGACCGCCTCCTCGATCCGACCGTCAAGGAACATGAGCGCGAGCGCGGCAAGAGCGGAACCGCCGTTCTCGACCGGCATGCCAACGAGCGCGACATCGACGACAATCGGAACCAACGGACCACCGGTATGGGATCCAACGCGCGCAAAAGCGGCCACAAGGGCGATCGCAGCTAACGGATCCGATAGAAATCGGCGACGCGGTCGAGAGCGAGGCAGAGCACCACCTTTCCTGCCCGGGCCGGCCAGCCGAGGGCGGTTTCGGCCTCGCGCATCCCTTCGCCCGAGCAAACGACCCGCCACAGAATGTCCGATAGCCCCGGGCCTGCTGCCTCGACGGCACTCTCGAAGCGCCCTCTTGCATCGATCTGCGAGACGAGCAGGTCGGCGCGGCCGCCCGATCCGCCACGTTGCCGACCCACGGGTGCGGCGTCCCATTGCATCGTGACCTTCGGAGCGAATCCACCGCGTTCCCAATCGGATCGCAGCTGCTCGCCGGCGTCGAACTGGCGACGCGTCAGCTTGCCGCGGGTGAACAGCCAGCCCAGGGGCGATTCGATCATGTTGACCGTGACGGAGCGGACGGCGCGGCGACGGCCTCTCGCCGCCTCGTTCCTCACTGTTTCCCCGTCAGGTCCGATTGCCCGTTCGACCAGCATCCTGTTGTCCTGAACCCGCGTCATCCGCCGCTCCTCCTGTGCGTTCCGATTCGCGAGCCTCTTGCCACATGGGCAAAACTGTAGGACAGAGAGAAACCGAATAGGTTATTGGGGGATGACCGGTGATTACCAGGATTCGTGAAGTCCGACGGGCTCGGGGAATGACTCTGGACGAGGTGGCTCGGGCCTGTGAGCCGCCGACGACGCCGCAAACGATCGGCCGCCTGGAGACGGGCACCCGGACGGTTTCCGTGGGCTGGCTGAACAGGATCGCCAAGGCTCTTGATGTCGATGCCGCCGATCTCGTCGAAAGCGACGGTGAGAAGACCGACGTTCCGGTCGCCGCAATCATCGGCGCCAGCGGCGCCAGCGCTCCGCGGCGCACATCGATCGTCGTTCCGCCGCGCCCCAAGGAAAGCGACATTGCGGTGACGATCTCGGAAAGCATTGGCGACTATCGCGCCGGCGACGAGGTGTGGTGCGAAACCTTGCAACCCGAGGAGTTCGGGCGAGCGCTCAATCGCGACATCCTGATTCCGCGCCCCGTCGGGCGATTCCTGTTCGGGCGCCTTATCGGCCGCGAGGAGCCACACGCCGGCGAAGCGAGCGGCAAGCTCCACCTCCTCCCGCTCGGCGCGGGAATGCGTCAGCAAGTGGTGACGAATGCGCCCTGGATCGCCATGGCCACGAAGCTGGTGCGGAGCCTGTGAGCGCGCTTGACGCGTCGGCGCGCCAGCCTAACTGGGGTCGAACGGGCGGTTAGCTCAGTTGGTAGAGCATCTCGTTTACACCGAGAGGGTCGGCGGTTCGAGCCCGTCACCGCCCACCATCATCAGATCACTTCGCCGGCGACCTTTTCGATTGCCTCGATGTCCGTGGTCTCGACGCGGAACGTCGTTGCCGGATTGAACTGGCGCAGCTCGAGGAACGCAGCACTACGCCGGACTAGTTCCTTGAGAAGCACGAGGTGGTCGCGTCCGAGTTCGCCGCGCAATCGCACCAGCACGTCATCCCCGATTGCGACCGGCGCATGGGGGGAGACGGCGACGTTCCGGCCGGGGCGGAAGCGCGGCCACATCGAATCTCCAACGACTGTGACGGCGTAAGCATCCGCGTCGCTGGCGAGGCTTTGAGGGCGCGGGAGCCGGTCCAGCTCGGTCGACCGAAGCTCCATCATCTCGATCCCGCTCCCGCTCTCGCCCCATTCGCCAGCGAGCGCGTATTCCCGCAGCGGCAGCGGAGGCAGCGATTGCGGAGTCCAGCCTCGCCTCCGGGATTCGCCAACGCCCTCGCCTCCCGCAATGACCGTGGTTGCCCCGGAACTGCCGATTCGCAGCGCTTCGAATTCGGCCAGCGATGACCCCGCAGCGGCGAGCAGCTTTTCGAGGGTCCGCCGCGACGGGTTTCCGTGACGGCGCATATCGGCCCAGACCGTGCGATTGACGCCGGCCTTCACCGCCCAGGCGTTCGGGGTCAGCCCTGCCGGCTTGAACCGCATCAGGTCGCGATAGACTTGCGAATCCTCATCGGCCGCCATTCGCGGGACTATCCAGTCCGGCGCAACTTACATCAATTCAGACTTATCTTACGGTTTCGTATTGACTCACAGTTAGACTTATCTAACGGTCCGGATATGGGGACACAGGGGGAAACAGGGGCTCGGCGCGACCTGTCAGATGACGACAGGCCGGCCGATGTCGGCAAAGTAGCGCCGCATGGCGATGCTGGCCTCGCGCGAAAGCTCGACGAAGACCCGACGGCCATCGTGCGGATCGGCGCGGCGCACGAAAATCCCCTTGTCGGTCATGCTCTTGAGCCAGCGCAGGGCGGTGGTGGCCGGAACGGCGGCTGCGATGCAAAGGCTGGAAACCGGGACTCGAAGCTGCGCGATTTCGGCCTGCAGCAGGTCGAGCAGCATGTCCCAGGCGGGATCGGCGAAAAGATCCTCCGCGAAGTAGCGGCCGCGAAGCCGCCGCGCCCGGATCACAGACCGGACCGCCTCGACCGGCACATCGGGGACATCGTCTTCCACCGGCTTTCGGAGCTCAGCCTGCGGGCTCGCCGGAACGGTCGAAAGGCGCGCAAGAGTCGCGGCGATGCGGCCGACCTCGTCACTAAGCTGCCGGAGCCGCTCGGCGCCGGGATCCTTCGAGACATCATTCGCCCGCTCAGGCGTTCTCCCCACGGCCGTCGCAAGAGCGAGCGAGGCGGCGCGTTCGATCGGATCGCCATCGATGACGATCTGCGCGTCGCCGTCAAAAAGCCTGGCGCCAAGCGAGTCGATGACGTTCGACGTGAGCGAGACGACCGCTCCGACGCGCCGTTTGGCGATCAGCTCATCGACGTCGTCAAGAAGCTGATCCAGTGACTGGCCGCACTCGCGATCGACCTCGATCCAGATCGCCGAGATGGACGCCTGCTGCCTTAGGCGCTCGCTTGCCTCTTCGATCCCCAGCTGCGCGCCGATTCGCAGCCCGGAGGACGCCGCGGTGTCGAGCGCGCGGCGCATTGCGGTCCCGCTGCTCGCCGCAATGAGCAGCGGCGGTGCCGCATCGTACGAAAAGCGAGTCTCGGTCAGTAGCGCATCCATGCGGTCGCCCTCCAAAAGCTTAACCGAGCATACTCACCTTAGTTAACCCGCAGACCGGATAAAAGTCAGACGAATTCGGCTCCAGAACGGACCAATCTCCCACCGCGGCTAAGTCAGTTTAATGTAAAGTAAATTCCGCGGAGGGAGCGGAACCTTTGCCGGGGGAAGATATGGAACAGATGACCGCTTTGCGGGCCGCTTGGCTCGCGCAGTTGGCGGAAGCCATCGACGGTGCGCAGCGCCTGGCGTGGCAACTGGGTATGCAGGAGCCCACGTCGATGGAGGCTCGCCAGCTTTACGGACAGCTTGAAGCGGCGCGGGTCGAGCTCGATTCGCTTCGAGGACTGGCCGTGCCGCCGATGCACGACATTGACCCGAATTGGTTACAAAAACTCGGCTGGGCCGCGCCTCAAAGCGATCCGGCAGTCTAGACGCCCTGTGGTAAGTCGCCGCCCCCCGAAAAGGGGTGGAGGAATGGTTCGATCGGCGGCGCCTTCCAGCCAGCGGTCGCGACGAAGCCGCGGTTGATGAAGGCCTGCTTGCCGTAGGCGAGCGGCTCGCCATCCGGACCGTCGACACGGCCGCCCGCGGCAAGAAGGACGGCATGCGCCGCAGCCGTGTCCCATTCGCTGGTCGGCGCGAGGCGGGGATAGATGTCGGCGCTGCCTTCGGCGACGATGCAGAATTTCAGGCTGGAGCCGATGCCCGTATATTCACACTCGCCAACGGCCTCCGCGAGATAGTCGGCGGTTGGCTGGTTGAAGTGCGACTTGGAAGCGACGGCCGTGATCTCCGCCCTCCGCTGGCGGGTCGCGATGGGTCGCCGCCCGTTCGAATCCTCGATCCAGGCGCCCTGCCCCACGATGCCGGCGTAAAGCGTATCGCGAGCCGGCGAGAAGACCGCGCCGAGCAACGGCTTGCCTGCCGCGATCAGGCCGATGTTGACCGTATAATCGCGGCCGCCGCGGACGAACTCCTTTGTCCCGTCGAGCGGATCCACGAGGAAGTAGGTGTCGTCGATCGCCGGGATGCGCCCCGCCGCGACCTCTTCCTCGGCGACGACGGGGACGCCGGGCGCGGCGTTGGCAAGTGCAGCCAGGATGATCAGCTCGGCCGCGCGGTCGGCTTCGGTGACCGGCGACAGGTCTTGCTTGTGCTCGACCGCAAAGCCGCGGGCGACGATCTCCAGGATCGCATGCCCGGCTTCACGCGACGCGACCGCTATGTCTTCGAGAAGGCGGCCTGGATCCGGGATCAACGCGGCGCCATCCGGATACCGCCGTCGAGCCGCACCGCCTCCGCGTTCATATACGGATTCTCGACCATGAAGCAGGCAAGGCGCGCATATTCCTCGGGCATTCCGAGCCGCTTCGGGAACGGCACCTGCTGTCCCAGCGCCTCCTGCACGTTGGGCGGCATCATCGCCACCATCGGCGTCTTGAAGACGCCGGGAAGGATCGTGTTCACGCGCACCCCGTCGTTCATCAGGTCGCGCGCGATCGGCAGCGCCATCGCGAGAACGCCACCCTTGGACGCCGAATAAGCCGCCTGCCCGATCTGCCCGTCCTGCGCCGCGACCGAGGCCGTGTTGACGATGCAGCCCCGCTCCCCATCCTCGAGCGGGTCGAGATTGACCATGCCGAACGCCGAGTGGGCGATGCACCGGAAGGTGCCGATAAGGTTGATCTGGATGGCCAGCTCGAACTGCACCATCGGATAGAATTTCGGCGCCTTGGTCTCCTTGTCGCGGGCGACGGTCTTGGCTGCGTTG
>DATMHP010000190.1:0-4601 GCA_035554875.1 Sphingomicrobium sp. | reverse complement strand
GCTGGTGTCGGCGATCTGCTGCTTTCCGTCCGGAGCCTTGTGGGTGAAGTCCCAGCCGTCCTCGCCGCCGTAGATCCCGGCATAATTGTTCGGCCGGTAAACCAGCGGCGTCTTGTAGCCGAGGTCGCGGAACAGATAGTCGTTGAGCGCTCCGACGAAGGCGCCGGTGATGGCGCTCCCCTGCGGGTCATAGTCGGTGCCCTCGCCGATATTGTTCGACTCCGTGCCGACGTAGCGCGAATCGATTCGACCGATGATCTGGTGGCGGTCGCGAAGCAGCTCGCGCCGGAAATGATCGGGATCGACGCGCAGGTGCGAGCGCAGGATGTAGTCGGGCGACAGGCCGGTCAGCTGCGCCATCTGCTGCGCGATCGACTGCGCTTCGGTGTCGCTGAGCGTGTTCCCCTTCTGGAGAGCAAGCGCATAGGGGCCATTGGCGAAATCGCGGGCCTGCTGCAGGAATTGCTCGAGCGTCGGCTTGTTGGCGACCTTGTCATGATACCAGGCGTTCGCCGCATAGGTCGGAAGGAAGTTGATCAGCGATTGATCGCCCTGGAAGTCGGCGAAGTTGAACACCGTCGAGACGAAGGCGATTCCGTTCAGCTGGACGCCCTGGTCGAGCAGCATGTCCGACAGGCCGGCGGCGCGGGTGGTGCCGTAGCTCTCGCCGATGATGAACTTGGGGCTGTTCCAGCGCTGATATTTGCTGAGGTAGCGCTGGATCGTGCGGCTGAAGGCGTCGAGGTCCTTGTCGACCCCGAAGAAGTCCTTCCCTTCCGCCTTCCCGAGCGGACGCGACAATCCTGTCGTCGGCGCGTCGATGAAGACGAGGTCGGTGAGATCGAGCAAAGTGTCCGGATTGGGCCCGTAGCGGAACGGCGGGCCGGCGATCGTCTCCGGAATCGAGGCGTCCACCTTCATCGGCCCGAACGAGCCCATGTGGAGCCACATGGTCGAGGAGCCGGGGCCGCCGTTGAAGAGGAAGGTCACCGGCCGCGGCTTCGACGACGGCACGGTGTAGGCAACGTAGAACATGCTCGCCGTCGGCTCGCCCTTCTCGTTGCGGATCGTCAGGTGCCCCGGCGTGACCGTGTAAGACAGGCTGTGGCCGCGGACCGAGATCGAGCGCTTCACCGGCTGCGCGTCTTCCTCGACGCTGGCTTTCACCTGGTCGGGATTCGGCTTTTCCGCCTCGGCCTTCGTCTCCTTGGACGGGACGTCGCCGGCGGGCGTATCCTGGGCGACGGCAGCGACGCTGCTCAGCGCGAGAGCGATCGCGAAAAGGGACGTGCGGATCATGGATGACCTTTCATCGGAATGGGATCGCCTTCGACCATGACGTAGTCGACGTGCTGGACGGCGGTCGGATCGGTGAGCGGGTCGCCTTCGACGGCGATGAGATCGGCGGACTTGCCCGGATCGAGCGTGCCGGTGACGTCGGACAGGCCCATCAGTGCCGGGCCGCCCTTGGTGGCGGCGATCAGCGCATCGCGCGGGGTCATCCCGCCCTTGGTGACCATCAGCTCGACTTCGTGATTGGCCATGGTGTGGGGAGCGACGGCGCTGTCGGTACCGAGCGCGATGTTGACGCCCGAGCGGTAGGCCATGTTGAGGCCCTTGCCCCAGACGCCGAGCGTCTGGCGCGTCTTGGCCTCGCTGGCCGGGGTCATGATCCCCTTGCCAAGCGCGTTGGCGACGCCGCTGAACGCCATAAGGGTCGCGACATAATAGGTGCCGCGCGCCTTCATGTCCTTGATTCCGGTCTCGTCGATGAAGGTGCCGTGCTCGATCGAGTCGACACCTGCCCGAACCGCCGCGTCAATCCCGCGGGCACCATGGGCGTGGGCGGCAACCTTCAAGCCCATGAAGTGGGCCATGTCGCAGATCGCCTTCATTTCCGCGTCGGTGAAATGCTGTTCGAGGCCGCGCGTGCCCGGGTCGAGCACCCCGCCGGTGGCCATGATCTTGATCCAGTCGACGCCGTCCGCGGCGAGTTGCCGGACGACCTTCTGGCACTCGTCCGCGCCCGTGCAGACGGAGGGATTGAGGTGCGCTTCGTTGACCGCCTCGGCGAGCTCGGGCGGGAGGCCGGTCGCGTCGTCCGCATGGCCGCCGATGATCGACAGAGGCGCGCCGGCGACCTTGATCCGTGGGCCGGGGAAGCGGCCTTCGCCGACCGCATCGCGAACGGCGATGACCGTGCTCGTGTCGCCGCCGAGATCGCGGACCGTGGTGAAGCCGCCCTGCGCCATCTCGAGCGCATGGGTCAGGCCAACAGTGGCGCGGTAGGGATTCGAATATTTCTTGGTGAAGCCGTTGTACCAGGGCTGTCCGCTCGTGCCCGTCAGGTGAACGTGAACGTCGGTCATTCCGGGCATGACGGTCTTGGCGCGCTGGTCGACGACGATCGCACCTTCGGGAGCGACGAAGCCGCTTTCGATCCGCGCGATCTTGCCGTCCTGGACGATGACGGTGGAGGCCCCGCGCGCCGGCTGTGAAGCGTCGACAATCAGATGGCCCGCCTGGATTGCATAGGTCTCGGCCGAGGCCGCAGTGCTCACCAGCAGCGCCACGACGGCGACGAATCTCTTCAGCATTTGTCAGAGTCCCCTTCCCGGCGCGCGACCGTAGCGCCGCCGGAACGGCTTTCAAGTGACCATGGACAGGAGAGTCGCCACTCGGTCGGCCTCAGCCGCCGGTTTGTCGATCCGTAAGCGGCTGATGCGCGGGAAGCGCATTGCCAGACCCGACTTGTGGCGCGTGCTCGAGTGGATCGAGTCGAACGCGACTTCGAGCACAAGGCTCTTCTCGACTTCGCGCACGGGGCCGAACCGCTCGATCGTGTGGTTTCGGACCCAGCGGTCGAGCCATTTCAGCTCCTCGTCGGTGAAGCCGAAATAGGCCTTGCCGACGGGGAGAAGCTGACCATCCTCGGTCCAGCAGCCGAAGGTGTAGTCGGAATAGAAGCTCGATCGTTTTCCCGACCCCCGCTGCGCATACATCAGCACGGAGTCGGCGGTGAGAGGATCTCGCTTCCATTTGTACCACAGGCCCGTGCGTCGGCCGGGCACGTAGGGACTCTCGCGCCGCTTGAGCATCACGCCTTCGATCGCGGCATCGCGGGCGCCGGCGCGGATGCTCGCGAGCTCGTCGAAATCGCCGGCCTCGATCAGCTGCGACAGGTCGAAGCGTTCGGGATCGAGCCTCGGAACGAAGCTTTCGAGGCGCGTCCTGCGGTCAACCCACGGCAGCCCGCGCACGTCCTCGTCGCCATCGATCAGGATGTCGTAAAGGCGGACGAATGCAGGATATTGCGCCTGCATCTTTGTGCTGACGACCTTGCGGCCGAGCCTTTGCTGGAGTGCATTGAAGGACGCGGCGGCTCCGCCGTGCAGGTCGGCATTCCCTTGCTCCGATCCGCGCACGAGGAGCTCGCCGTCGAGGACGCCCTCGCTCTCGAACGCTGCCGCGATCTCGGGGAAGCTTCCCGAAATATCGTCGCCGGTGCGGCTGTAGAGGCGCGTCTGGCCCGCGGTGCGGACGAGCTGGACCCGGATCCCGTCCCATTTCCACTCGGCGGCGAAATCTTCGAGCGAGACGACCGTCTCCTCGAGCGGATGCGCGAGCATGAACGGGCGGAACACCGGCACATCCTGCGCGGTCGGCTGTTGTCCTCGTCCCTCGGCCCAGGCGAACAGTTCGTCATACGGAGGAGCAAGGCCGTGCCAAACCTCTTCGACTGCATCCACATCGAGATCAAAGGCGTTCGCAAGCGCCTGCTTGGCCAGCCGAGCGGAGACCCCGATCCTCAGGTTGCCGGTCGCGAGCTTCAGCAGCGCAAATCGCCCGGAGGCATCAAGATGATCGAGCATCTCGGCGAGCACCTGCGGCGCGGTCGCCCGACCGGCACCGGTCAGGCGCTCGATCGCCTCGGTGATCGACAAAGTTCCGTCATCCATCTCCGGTTCGCCGCGGGGCGTCGGCCAGAGCAGCGAGACAGTCTCGGCCATGTCGCCGACATAGTCGCGGCTCATATAGAGTAGGGTCGGGTCCAGCCGTTCCTCCGCGATGGCCCGTATCGCCGCGCCCCTCACCGCCGGAATGCTGAGCGAGCCGGTCAGCGCAGCGAGCGCGATTCCGCGGTCGGGATCGGGCGTTTCCTTGAGATAATCGCCGATCAGCCTGAGCTTTGTATTGCGCGAGCGCGTGTAGACGATGTCGTCGAGCAGCTGCGAGAAAGCGCGCATGGGTCCGTAACGAACCCTGCGCCGCAGCGGTTTCTCAGGTCAATGGAGGCGCAGCGCGAGTGCGGCGAGGATGGATGTGCGGTCGGAGTGCGATTCGCTCGCCATCGCCTCGTCGAGATGCTCGAGGCAGGATTGGGTCGCGATGCGGTGCCCGGGCAGGAGCGCGAGCTGCGCCGATCGGTGCATCAATGCCTCCAGCGCATCCATGCCATGGGCGGCAGCGATCTGGCGGATCGCGTCCATTCTGGTGTGGATGTCGAGAGGGGAGAGACGAGCGGCACGGCCGCTGAACTCGGCGAGCTTCTCGCCGATCTGGTCCCGCACTGGCCCGAGCTTGTCGCCAGCCATTATCAT
>DATMHP010000189.1:0-7821 GCA_035554875.1 Sphingomicrobium sp. | reverse complement strand
GGCTCCAGCTGGTCATGCTCCCGCAGGTCGTCGGGTTCGCGCTTCTCGGCCTGTTGGTCATTGGCTTTGCTGCGATTTCATTCCGCCGCGGTGGCCTCTGGCGCAGTCTCGCAATCGTGCTGGCCGGGATGGTTGTCGGAGCGGCGCTGGCCTGGATCGGAATGTTCCTGATGGGGCAGGCCCGGCCGGGCAGCTTCTGGCGCGCCTACCCGATCTGGACGCAGCTCACCGTCTACGCCTGCGGATTGCTCGCGGCCGTCGCCGCTCTCGCCCTGATCGGTCGAAGGCTGACGGTCGAGCAACTCCGCGCAAGCTTCTGGCTCGCCTTTCTTCTGCTCGGAGTCGCCATCTTCTTCATCGCCCCTGGCGGCGTGATTTATTTCCTGCTCCCGCCGCTGGCCGCGATCGTCGGTATTCTTCTCAAGCAGGAACGGGTCGGAGCGATTATCGCCGCGGTACTGCTGTGGCTCACCTTCGGCGAAGTCCTCGCGCTTCTCGGCGACCTCATGAACAACGGGCCGTTTTTCATCTTCGCGCCGCTCGCCCTGATCATCGCGATGCCGTGGCTGATCGAGGCGAAGGCGCTGCTCGACACGAACAGCAAAGGGCGCACAATCACAGTCGCCGCGGCGGTAATGCTCGCCGGCTGGGCAGCAGTCGCGGTCGCTCCGGCCTACTCCGCCGACCGGCAGCAAAGGTTCCTGATCCAGCATGCGACCGACACCGGCACAGGCCACGCCTACTGGTCGGTCGTCAACGACCGAGCGCGGCTTCCAAAAGACTTCGGGAATGTCGCCGGATGGCGCCGTAATGAGCTGCCGCATATCGAGGGCAAGCGCTGGATCGCGCCCACCGCGACAGTCGCGGACCTCACACCGCCGAAACTCAGCGTCATGAGCAACACCGGCGACGGCAAAGTTCGCACCATCACGTTCCGGATCGAAGCGAACGGCGCCGAAACCATATTCCTGGTCGGTGCCAAGGATGCGCAAATCGTCTCCGCCGGCAGCGGCGGATTCGTCCGCCCGATCGCGCCCGACACCAAGGGAGAATATTACCTCAGCTGCTTCGGCCGCAGCTGCGACGGCGCGGTGCTCCAGTTCTCCACCAGGGAGCTCAAGCCGATGCCGTTCACGCTCATCGGTTCGCGCCGCGGCCTTCCCGCAATCGCCAAGCCGCTCCTCGAGCAGAGGCCGCGCTTCGCCCGGCCGCAATATTCGCCCGACGCGACGCTGACGATTTCCCGAGTCGCGCTGTAACCAGACTCGACCTGGTTTGTTATAGAGGGTGATGCAGGCGCCCGGCGCCGCTCGTCGGCGCGCCTCGATCCGAGGAGAGTGCAATGGCAGCGAGAACGATCGCGGGTTCAAGGCCTTCCGGCTCCTTAAAGCGCGAAATCCCGGTCCGGCGGATAACCGGCTCGGATGTGAACGCGTCTCTCGCCGATGGCTGGCGCGACTTCATGGAAATGCGCGGCGACATCATCTTCCTGATGATCCTCTATCCGCTGATTGGCGTCTTGGCTGCGGTCGCGCTGACTGGCGGACCGCTCCTGCCTCTCTTCCTTCCAATTGCTGCCGGCATAGGCCTGCTCGGGCCTGTAGCCGCCGTCGGCTTCTATGAGCTGGCCCGGCGGAGGGAGCTCGGGCTCCACTCCAACTGGGCCCATTTCCTCGACGTCAGGAAGCGCCCCTCCTTCGATGAGATCGCCGGCGTTTCCGGATTGCTCCTCGCCATCTTCGGGCTCTGGCTCCTTGCAGCAGGCGCACTTTACATCGCCTTGTTTGGATGGAACGAGCCCGCGTCCGCAGCCGCCTTCCTTCGCGATATCTTCGGGACCGGCGAGGGCTGGGCGATGATCGTCATCGGCGGCGCCATCGGCATAGTCTTCGCGGCCGCCGTCCTGGTCATTAGCGTGGTCTCGATGCCGATGCTCGTCGACTGCGACGTCGGCGCCGCCAAGGCGGTCCGCACTTCGATCCGCGCGAGCCGCGAGAATCCCGGCGAGATGCTCCGCTGGGGAATCATCGTCGCCGCGCTGTTGATCGCCGGATCGATCCCGCTCTTCATCGGGCTAGCGGTCGTCCTCCCGTGGCTCGGCTATTCGACCTGGCACCTCTACACGCGCCTCGTCGACCGAAGCGCGATCCCGTCGAGGAAGCGCACGAACTAGCCGGCTGGCTTCCCGAGCACCTTTTCGTCGAGAAAGTTCTCGATCGTCTTCTGCACGTGCGCCTGCCGTCCGTCGCCGGCGATCCGGTGTGTCTGGCCGACGTAGAACATCATCTCGAACGGGACGTCGGCGGCCTGCAGCTCGTCGGCGAGCATCGACGAGTTCTGGAACACGACATTGTCATCCGACATGCCGTGGACCAGCAAGAACGGCTGCTTGATCTTGAGCGCATCCGCCAGCGCGTCCGACGTCTGGTAGGGCTTGGGATCGACCGCCGGATTGCCGAGATAACGCTCGGTGTAATGGGTGTCGTACAGCTCCCACTTCGTCACCGGAGCCCCGACGATCCCGGCCGCGTAGAGTCCCTTCGGCGCCGCCGCTAGCATCTTCAGGCTCATGTAGCCGCCGTATGACCAGCCGTAGATCGCGATCTTCTTCGGATCGACGAAATCCTGCTTCTGCAACCAACGGGCGGCGGTCGCCTGGTCCTGCACCTCGACTGTTCCCATCGCGTGGTAGAGCTGGTCCTCGAAGGCGCGGCCGCGGTTGGCCGAGCCGCGATTGTCGATCTGGAAATAGATCCAGCCCTTGCCGACCCAATATTGCGCCATCGGGTTCATCCAGGCGCGGCGCACCTGCTGTGCGGTCGGGCCGCCGTAATGCTCGAAGAAGACAGGATATTTCTTCCCCTTCTCGAGCTTCGGCGTGATCATCTCATAATAGAGCGTGCTCCCGTCCGCAGCCTTCAGCGTCCCGAATTGCACCGGCCGGTGGGTCGAAAGATACGGCGCGTAAGGGTGATTGCGGTCGAGCTTGTTCTCCTCGACCCAGGCGATGCGCTTGCCCGACGTATCGGCGAGATAGACCTGCGAGGGCTGGTTGGGCGACGAGCGCGTGACGAGCATCCGCGTCCCCGCTTTGTCCATCACCGCCGAGTTCCAATAGCCGGGCTGGGTGAGCCGCTGCGGCTCGCCGGGATTGAGATAATCGACTGCATAAACGTGCTGCTCCAACACGCCGTCCTTGTTGCCGCTAAAGAACAGGCGATGGTGGGCTTCATCCAGGCCGACGAGGCCGCCGACCGTCCACTCGCCCTTGGTCAGCTGCTGCCAGTGGCCGTTCGCGAACCGATAGAGGTGGTGAAAGCCGCTGCGTTCCGAGCCCCAGATGAAGCTGCCGTCGGATAGCGGCCGGAAATCGTCGTTGAGGTCGATCCAGGTCTTCGACGTTTCGGAAAAGAGCGTGCGGCTACTCCCCGTCGCGGGATCGACCGCGAGCAGGTCGAGCCGTTTCTGATCGCGGCTCTGGCGCTGGACGTAAAGGGTCTTGCCGTCCTTCGACCAATCGACGCGCGCGAGATAGATGTCGGGATTGCCCCCGAGGTCGACCTTGGCCGCCCGCCCGCCGTTCGGGTCCATTATATAGAGTGTCACCGCCACATTCGGCGTGCCGGCCGCCGGATAGCGCTGCTCGAACGTCGTCGTTCCGTTGGCGCCGATCGCGGCGCGCGTGACGACCTGGACCTTCGCCTCGTCGAAACATTCGACCGCGACGCGGCCGTCGCCCGGCGCCCACCAGGTACCGGTGCGCCGGTCCATTTCCTCCTGAGCGACGAACTCGGCGGTTCCGCTGGTGACGGTGCCCTGCCCCTGCTTCGTCAGTGACCGCTCGGAGCCGGTCGAAAGATCGATCGCGAACAGGTTCTGCCCGCGGACGAAGCTGACGTAGCGCCCGCCTTCGGAGACATGCGCGTCGATCTCCGTCTCGGGTGTGCTCGTCAGCCGCCTGATCGCGCCGCTATCGACATTGGCGAGGTAGAGGTCGCCATCGAGCGGGACGAGCACCGACTTGCCATCCGGCGCCCACTCATATTCGACGATGCCCTTGGTGCCGCCGACGCGGGCGCGCTCGCGCCGCATCTTCTCGGCTTCGGACAGCGCTTCGCCGGTGCCGATCTTCTTTGAATCGACCAGCATCCGCATCTGCCCGGTCGACGTGTCCATCGCCCACAGATCGTAACGGTCACGGTCGTCCGGCCGCGACTTCAGGAGCGTCGCGAAACGTCCGTCGGGCGACAGCTTGAGCGACCGCGGCGTCGGCCCGGACAGGTCCGGGCTCGCGAAGATGCGGTCGATGGTGAGCTTGCTTTGCGGTGCGGGCGAAGTGGCTTCGCGGGCGCAGCCGGCGACGAGCAGCAGTGCGGCTGCGGCGAATAGAAGACGCATGACCGCACCCTAACGAGTGCGGTCATTACGGCAATGCTGTTGGCAGAAACGCCTGCGGCGTTCGCCGATCAGGCCTCGGTCTTCTCGCTTCCGGCCTTCTCGGCCTGCGCGCCCTCGCCGCCCGGGATGTCGCGCTGGATCTGCCGGCGCTCGGCAATACGGGCCGACTTACCGGTGCGACCGCGCAGGTAGTAGAGCTTGGCGCGGCGGACTGCGCCGCGGCGGACGACCTCGATCGAATCGATCGCGGGCGAATAGAGCGGGAAGACGCGCTCGACACCTTCGCCGAAGCTGATCTTGCGGACGGTGAAGCTCGACCCGACGCCCTTGTTCGAACGGGCGATGCACACACCTTCGAAATTCTGCACGCGGGCGCGGTCGCCTTCAACGACCTTCACGCCGACCTTCAGCGTGTCGCCGGGGCGGAATTCGGGGATCTTCTTGTCTGCGGTGAGCGCATCAATCGCTTCGCGCTCAAGGGTCTCGATCAGGTTCATTTCAAATCAGCCTTCGTATCTCGTCGCTGCGCGCCAGAGGGCGGTGCCTGCGATGCGCCCCCGTGGCGCTCGATCAGGTCCGGCCGCCGTAGCCGTGTATCTTCGACCGCTCGTTCGTGTCTCCACGCGGCGATCTTCGCATGATCCCCCGACCGCAGCACTTCGGGGATCGTGCGCCCTTCCCATGTTTGAGGACGGGTATAGTGCGGATATTCGAGAAGCCCCTGTTCGAAGCTCTCCTCCTCTCCGCTGGAGGCCGCGCCCATTACCCCGGGAAGCAGCCGCACGCAAGCATCGAGGATCACCATCGCGCCGACCTCGCCGCCGGAGAGGATATAGTCGCCGATGGAGACTTCTTCGATGGCCCTGGCTTCGAAGATCCGCTCGTCGAATCCCTCAAAGCGCCCGCACAGCAGGATGACGCCCTCGCCCGAGCTCAGTTCGCGCACTTTGCCCTGCGTCAGCGGCTTCCCGCGCGGGCTAAGCGCCAGCACCGGCCGCGCGTCCGCGACGCTGTCGATCGCGGCGGCGAGAACGTCGGGCCGAAGGACCATCCCCGCCCCGCCGCCCGCCGGCGTATCGTCCACGCTGCGGTGCTTGTCGGTGGCGAAATCGCGGATCTGGACCGTGTCGAGCGACCAGATCCCCTCCTCCAGCGCCCGCCCCGCAAGGCTGACGCCAAGCGGTCCCGGAAACATTTCCGGATAGAGAGTCAGGACGGAGGCTCGAAAGGTCATAGCGGAACCGCCGCTATCACAATCCATTGGGCGCCGCATGGACGAACCACTCGACTGCCTGATCGTCGGCGGTGGGCCCGCGGGCCTGACCGCGGCCATCTACCTCGCCCGTTTCCACCTCAAGATCCTCATCATCGACGATGGCAAGGGCCGCGCGGCGAGCATCCCCTGCACGCGCAACCTGGCCGGCTTTCCGGACGGGATCAGCGGTAAGGAGGTGCTGGCGCGGATGCGCGAGCAGGCCCAGCTCTACGGGGCGAAGTTCGACGAAGGCTATGTCAGCCGCCTCGACCAGACCGAAACTGGCCTTCGAGCGACCTGGGGCAAAGGCTCTATCGACGCGAAGACCGTCCTTCTCGCCACCGGCACCACCAACCGCCGTCCGCCGATGGACGAGGAGCTTCACGACGACGCGCTTGCGCGAGGCCTGATCCGCTACTGTCCGATCTGCGACGGCTATGAGGTGACGGACAAGAAGGTGGGCGTGATCGGCAGCGGCCATAGTGGCGTGGCCGAAGCCATGTTCCTGCGCAGCTACACGCGCGACGTGACTTTGATCGCGCCCGACAAAGCCATCCAGATGAGTGCAGAAGACGCGAAGAAGCTGAAATCTGCCGGAATCGAATGCGTCGATGGCCCGGCGCAGGCGGTCGCGATCTCGAAGGAGTGCATCGTCGTCGAAACCGCCGAGGGCACCTACACTTTCGACACCGTCTATCCGGCGCTCGGGAGCGATCCGCACGTGCTGCTTGCGGAAGCCGTGGGCGCGGCGCTCGGCGAAAAAGGGTGCATCACTATCGACCGGCACCAGCGGACCAACATTCCCGGAGTCTATGCGGCGGGCGACGTCGTCATCGGCCTCGACCAGATCAGCCACGCCATGGGCGAAGGCGGGGTCGCGGCGACGACCATCAGGAACGATCTGGCGGCAAGGACGCCGCTGCTCCGCTAGGCGAGGAATTGCGGGTCGAGGACGATCCGGTCGCCATCCAGCTCGGCGATGCCCGGCTTGAATGGGATCAGCGACGACTTCCCATCGGCCGATTCGACCTCCAGCAGGTCGCCCGCGCCATAATTCTCGACGGCGATGACCCGGCCTAGCTCCCGTCCCTTACGGTCGACACAGGCGAGTCCAACCAGGTCGGCGTGATAATATTCGCCCTCTTCGAGCGGCGGCAACGCGGAGCGGTCCACCTCGACCAGTGATCCGCGCAGAACCTCAGCCGCGGAGCGGTCGGCGATCCCTTCCACGCGGACGACCGCTCCCGTTGGGCCGGAGCGAACGCTCTCCAGCTTCCGCTCGATCCCGCCGACAAAGACGGTCTCGTAGCGCTTCAGATTTTCGGCGCTGTCCGTGAACAGCTTCAGGCGCAATTCGCCCCTGACGCCATGCGCTCCGGCGACGGCGGCAAGGGCGATGCGCTTCAAGTGGCGGACTACTCCGCCTTCTCGGCGTGTTCGGCGCCTTCGGCAGGCGTATTCTCGTCCGCGCCTTCAGCCGGCTCTTCAGCCGAAACGCCAACGTCGGTGGCTTCGTCAGCCGGAGTCGGAGTTTCGTCAGATGACGCTTCCTGAGCGGAAGCTTCCTTCGAAACTTCAGCCGCAGCTTCCTCTGCGGGAGCCTCAGCAGCGGCTTCCTCGGCCGGAGCTTCGGCAGCATCGGGCTCGCCAGCGGGCTCTTCAGCCGGAGCTTCCGCGGTCGCCTCTGCAGCAGGAGCTTCCTCGTTCGCGGCAGCCTCTTCGACCGCGGCCTCGTCGGCGGCGGCGACTTCGGTCGCCTCTTCCGCTGCGGCAGTGTCGTCGGCGACAGCAGCTTCTTCAACCGGAGCAGCAGCAGCCTCGGCAGCTTCGGCTTCCTTCGCGGCGCGGGCTTCGAGGCGCTCCTTGGCCTTCTCGCCCGGCTCGGCCTTCTGCGGATTGTTGCGGGCGGCGCGCTCCTTGATGCCGGCGGCATCGAGGAAGCGAAGCACGCGATCCGACGGCTGGGCGCCGACGCTCAGCCAATGCTGGATGCGGTCCGTGTCCATCTTGATCCGGTCCGGCGAATCCTTCGCCAGCAGCGGATTGTAGGTGCCGAGCTTCTCAATGAAGCGGCCGTCGCGGGGCGAACGGCTGTCGGTCACGACGATGCGGTAATAAGGGCGCTTCTTTGCGCCACCGCGCGAGAGACGAATTGCCAGAGCCATAAA
>DATMHP010000188.1:0-6061 GCA_035554875.1 Sphingomicrobium sp. | reverse complement strand
GATGTCGAGGAAGTACCGCAGCGCGAGGTCCGCCCGGAGGACAACGGGCAGCTCGGCCCCGACCGCAGCGGCGGA
Organism: Sphingomicrobium sp.; assembly: GCA_035554875.1. GTDB lineage: Bacteria > Pseudomonadota > Alphaproteobacteria > Sphingomonadales > Sphingomonadaceae > Sphingomicrobium. The sequence goes on along the minus strand of DATMHP010000188.1, from coordinate 5,986 downwards.
GTCCAGCCGTTCCCGAACGTTCGCAAGCGCGTCCTGCGCGCCAAGCCGGGCGCCAACGTCACGCAGATGCACTACGCCAGGCGCGGCATCGTCACGCCCGAGATGGAATATGTCACCATCCGCGAGAACCTCGGCCGCGAGCAGGCGCTCGACGCCGCACGCGACGGCGAGAGCTTCGGCGCCGCCATCCCCGACTTCGTCACCCCCGAGTTCGTCCGCGACGAGGTCGCTCGCGGCCGCGCCATCATCCCCAACAACATCAACCACCCCGAATCCGAGCCAATGGCGATCGGCCGCAATTTCCTCGTGAAGATCAACGCCAATCTCGGCAACAGCGCCGTCGCCTCCGACGTCGCGTCCGAGGTCGACAAGATGGTGTGGGCGATCCGCTGGGGCGCCGACACGGTCATGGACCTGTCGACCGGCCGCAACATCCACGACACGCGCGAATGGATCGTCCGCAACTCGCCCGTGCCGATCGGCACCGTCCCCATCTACCAGGCGCTGGAGAAGGTCGGCGGCATCGCCGAGGAGCTGACGTGGGAGATCTACCGCGACACGCTGATCGAACAGGCCGAGCAGGGCGTCGACTATTTCACCATCCACGCCGGGGTGCGCCTGCCCTACGTCCCGCTGACCGCCAAGCGCGTTACCGGCATCGTCAGCCGCGGCGGCTCGATCATGGCCAAATGGTGCCTCGCCCACCACCGCGAGAGCTTCCTCTACGAGCGCTTCGACGAGATCTGCGAGATCATGAAGGCCTATGACGTCGCCTTCTCGTTGGGCGACGGCCTCCGTCCCGGCTCGATCGCCGACGCAAACGACGAAGCCCAGTTCGCCGAGCTCTATACTCTTGGCGAACTGACGAAGAAAGCGTGGGCGCACGATTGCCAGGTGATGATCGAGGGCCCCGGCCACGTGCCGATGCACAAGATCAAGGAGAATATGGACAAGCAGCTCGCGGCCTGCGGCGAGGCGCCCTTCTACACGTTGGGCCCGCTCGTGACCGATGTCGCCCCGGGCTACGACCATATCACCAGCGGCATCGGCGCGGCGATGATCGGCTGGTTCGGGACGGCAATGCTTTGCTACGTGACGCCCAAGGAGCACCTCGGCCTTCCCGACCGCGACGACGTCAAGGTCGGGGTTGTCACCTACAAGCTGGCAGCCCACGCGGCCGACCTGGCGAAGGGCCATCCGGCAGCGAAGGTCTGGGACGACGCGCTGTCAAAGGCGAGGTTCGAGTTCCGCTGGCGCGACCAGTTCAACCTGTCGCTCGATCCCGAGACGGCCGAGCAATATCACGACCAGACGCTCCCCGCGGAAGGCGCCAAGACCGCGCATTTCTGCTCGATGTGCGGCCCCAAATTCTGCTCGATGAAGATTACCCAGGAGGTTCGAGCTTTTGCAGCCTCACAGGCTGCGAAATCGGCTCAGGACCATCCGGGGGATGGTTCTGAAGCGAATCTCGCGAACGAAGCGGAGCCCACGGACTTTGCTGCGAAGCAGGAAGCCGACGCCGGAATGGCAGAAATGTCGAAGCGCTTCCATGAAGCCGGCGGCGAGCTTTACGTACCGGCATCGGAATGACGACAGCGCCCACTCTCGATTGAGAATGGACGCTGCTGTCAGCGTGTCGACCGGCTATTGCGCGGTGTAGCCGCCGTCGACGACATGGTAGCTGCCCGTCACGAACGACGCCTTGTCGGACGCGAGGAACAGCGCCAGCTCCGCCACTTCCTCCGGCTTCCCGAGGCGGCCGATCGGGTGAAGGTCGACGAGGCCGTCATAAACTTGCCTGTCGAGCGCCTTCAGCAGCGGCGTGTCGATATAGCCGGGGCCGATCGCGTTCACGCGGACGCCGTCCTTCGAATATTCGAGAGCGGCCGTCTTCGTCAGGCCGACGACGCCGTGCTTGGCGGCATTGTAGCCGGCGGAATTCGCCGAGCCCACCGAGCCGAGGATCGAGGCAATATTGACGATCGAGCCGCCGCCCGATCGCAGCATCGCCGGGATCTGATGCTTCATCCCGTAGAAGACTCCGCTCAGGTTGACCGCGATCACCTTGTCCCAGCCCTCGAGGCTGTAGTCGGCCGTCGGCGCGAGGTCGCCGGTGATTCCGGCATTGTTGACCGCGACGTCTAGCCGCCCGAACTTCTCGAGAGCGAACTCGACCGATTTCTCGACCGACGCGGGATCGCTGACGTCCTGCTGGACCGCGACCGCGGTGCCGCCGTCGCCTTCGATCGCCGAAGCGACCCGGCTTGCGGCCTTCTGGTCCACATCGGCGACGATGACCGTCGCGCCTTCCTCCGCCATTCGGCGGACGATTGCTTCGCCGATTCCCGATCCGGCGCCGGTCACCATCGCGACCTTGTTTTCGAATAGCTTTTTCATCGTTCTTTTCCTTTCGCCCGTGGGGGTGACGGGCGGCGGCAAGCCACCCGTCCGAGAGCGCGAGGCCGCCTGGCTCAGCAGGGCCGGTCGATCCGGCCCGGCATTGTGATCGCCGGCGGGTCGCTCGCTGGGAATGAGTCGTCGAGCGCGTCGTCGAGCCGCTCTTCGCGGCGCTCGACGCACGGGTTCGCTCGCTCGGCTCCGCGTTGCATGAAATCCTCCTGTGTCGGTTGCGCGTCTTCGGCCGCCTTCGGCGGCGACCCGGCGATCAACTGAAAATCAGGAGCGCGCCGATTAGAAGGGCGGGAAGCCCGATCATCAGGATTCCACCGAACAGGCCCACTTCAAGCCTTTCCGTCATGGTCATTTTCTGCCTCCAACTTGTTGTTTTTCTTGTCATCCTCTCATCGAGGACTTGCCATTGTTATAGTTGGAACGGCGCCGCAGGTGGCATCGAAGGTCTTGACCAAAACCGCAGAACCTGCGGTCTTTCCCTGCGATGACCGCAGCTCCTAAGCTCGACCGCATCGACCGGCGGATCCTGGCAGCGCTGCAGGACGACGCCCGGCTCACCAATCAGGCTTTGTCGGAGCGGGTGGCGCTATCGCCGAGCGCCTGCCTTGCGCGGGTCAAGCGGCTCGAGGTGGCGGGTGTCATCCAGGGCTATCACGCCCGCCTCGACCCGTTCACCCTGGGCGCCGGGCTGGTGCTGTATGCGGACATCACCCTCGAAGGGCACACGCCCGCCGAGCTTTCACGCTTCGAGAAAGCGATCGCCGCCATCCCGGAGGTGGTCGAGGCGTCGCACGTTACCGGCTCGTTCGACTATATCCTCAAGGTCGTGGTCACGGACATGGCCGAGTGGACCCGGATCGCCGAAACCCTCGCCAGCTCCGACCTTGGCGTCGACCGGATCAATACGCACGTGGTGATGCGAAAGCCGAAATTCTTCACCGGCTATCCGGTGTCGATCGAGTGACCCGCCACGGACTGCACGCGAGGCAGTACCCGCCGCTCAGCGCAATTGCCTTCAAGGCGGAGCGTTGCGTCCCGTCGAGGCGCGGCTCCCTCTCCCCTCACATGCGCGGAAGCGGATAGACATTCTTGTCGAGGGGGAAGGTGATGTCGACGCGAATCACCTTGCCCGCCGGATCGCGCACGAACACGAAGGTACGGTCGTCGGCCTTCAGGAAGAAGCGGTCGGGCGCTTCCTGGGTCATCTCCATCGGCTGGTAGACGGTCTGCCACCACAGCTTCCCATTCTGGACGAACACCTTGGCGGCGACGCCGTCCGATCGCCGGTACGACCCCACGATATCGGTCCAGGCGGCCGGATCGGGCGCCATCTGGTGCCGCTTCACCTGCGTTTGCGAGCGCCACTTGGCGACATTGGCGGCCGCCTTTTCGGCACAGGAGAGCGCCGGGTCGACAAAGTTCGCCAGCACCGCGCAGGCCATCACATGGCCCTCGATCGGGTCGATCCCGTTGCCGGCATTGACCGAATGGCCGTTCGCGATCGCAACGAACACCAGCTCGCGATCCGGCACCATCATCATCACCGCCGAATAGGCGTTGGGATAATAGCCATAGTGATAGACGATCCGATGGCCGCCATAATCCTCGACGAACCAGCCGTATGCGTAGGGCGACTTCTCTCCATTGCCGAGAACCGGCGCTGTCCACATTTTGGCCAGAGTCTCGGGCTTCAGCAGCCGCCCGCGCATCACCGCGTCGGCAAAGCGTGCATAGTCGCTCGCCGTGCTCACGACATTGGCGGCCGCGTTGGGGTCTGGATCGATCGGGAAGGTCTCGACGATCTCGGTTCCCGCATAGACGTTGTGCGGCTTTGCAAGCCGCGCATTGATCGCCTCGTAATGAGCGATCTCGGCCGGGTTCAGCCCTTTGGCGAACTTTGGGTCCTTCAACGACCCCGGCGACGTCTGCTTGAGCCCCAGGGGCTCGATGATTCGCGAGCTGAACGCCAAGCCCAGCTCCTCGCCGGCCACGCCCCTGATCACGGTGTCGAGTGTCCCATACGGATTGCCGTTGTACGAATATGCCGAGCCCGGCGGGTCGCTTTCCGAGCGCATGCTCAGGACATGGCCCACGGTTATCCGCGGATCCTTGTACCTCGGGTCGTAGCGCTGCATCGGCGTGTCGAGGTCGAGCTTCCCCGCCTCGACCAGCTGCATCAGCACCACCGCGGTCATCGGCTTGGTCAGCGAGGCGATGTTGAACACACTGTCGGTCGTCGCCGGGATGCGGTTTTTGTAATCCGCCCAGCCGCGCGCTCCGGCCCAGACGATGCGGTCATGCTCCATCATCGCCATCGAGACCCCGGGCAGTGCTAGCTCGCGCGATTCCTTGTCGAGCATCGCGTCGAGCGCGGCATAGCGCGGCGCTTTGACCGGCGCGGCAAAAGCGGAGCCGCCCAGCCACAGGAAAAGGGCGATCAGGCCCAGCGAAAGGCGGCGGATCATGGGGGAAGTGTACAATCGAACCTCCTTTGCGCCAATTCGGCCGCGACGGTGAGTTCGATCCACCGTTTACAAATGTAATCGCTATGATTACAAGCGTAATCGACTCGGAAAGGACCGGCGATGGACATGCGCCTGAGCGACGCGGAATTGTGTGTGATGGAGGTGCTCTGGTCGGCTGGTCGGCCGCTCACCGCGAGCGAAATCGCCGACCGCATCCCCCGCGACCGCGACTGGTCCTTCGCCACCGTGAAGAGCCTGCTCTCCCGCCTTCTCTCCAAGACCGCCGTCAGCCCCGCCAAGGACGGCCGCCGCTTCCTTTATTCCCCCGCCGTCGAGCGCGAGCCCTATGTCGCCGCGGAATCCCGCCGCTTCGTCACGCGCCTGTTCGGCGGTAAACTGTCGCCGCTCTTCGCGCGTCTCGCCGAAGACGAAGCGCTCGACGACGACGATCTCGCCCGGATCGAGGCGATGATCAGGGAGCTGCGCAAATGATCGACTGGCTCACCGACACCTTGCTCGCCACCTCGCTGCTGATGGCGCTCGTCCTCCTCGTCCGTGAGCCGGTGCGCCGCCAGTTCGGGCCCGCCGCAGCCTACGGCCTGTGGCTGGTCCCGGCGCTTCGCCTGGTGATGCCGCCGCTGACCGAGACGGTCGAGCGCATCGTCCCGTCCGCTGCCGCCTCCGCCCCGCGCGTCACCCAGGCCGCCTTTGTCCCCGCAGCGGACCCGACCCTCATCGACCGCCTCGGCGGCTGGGAAACGCTGGCGCTATCCACCTGGCTCGCCGGCGCCCTCGCCATGCTCATCGGCGGCGCCTTCCTCTACCGCTGGCAGCGGCGCGAGGTCCTCCGCGACAGCGTCCAGCTCGCCCGCCTCGACGGGATCCGCATCGTCCGGAGCCCCGCCGTCCGCGGCCCCATGGCCTTTGGGATACTCGACAAGGTCATCGCTTTGCCAATCGATTTCGACGACCGCTACGATCCGAACGAGCGCCGCCTCGCCTTCGATCATGAGCTTGCCCACCACCGCTCGGGCGACCTCGCCGTCAGCCACGTCGCCTTCGCCCTGCTGTGCCTGCAGTGGTTCAATCCTTTGGCCTGGCTGTCCCAC
>DATMHP010000187.1:0-3196 GCA_035554875.1 Sphingomicrobium sp. | reverse complement strand
ATGCCCGTGACCCGCGCACGACCGCCAAGCGGGCCGAGAATTACCTCAAGACCACCGGCTTCGGCGATACCGTCTACGTCGGCCCCGAGGCGGAATTCTTCATGTTCGACGACGTGCGCTTCGAGGACGGCTACGCCGGCTCGGGCTTCCAGATCGACGACATCGAGCTGCCGACCAACACCGGGGCCGAGATCGAGGGCGGCAACATGGCGCACCGTCCGCGCGCCAAGGGCGGCTACTTCCCCGTCGCGCCTGTCGACAGCGCAATGGACATCCGCGGCGAGATGGTCGCGACGATGATCGAGATGGGCCTGCCGATGGACAAGCACCATCACGAGGTCGCCGCCTCCCAGCATGAGTTGGGGCTGACCTACGGCGGGCTGGTCGAGACCGCCGATCGCATGCAGATCTACAAATATGTCGTGCACATGGTCGCCCATGCCTACGGCAAGACAGCGACCTTCATGCCCAAGCCGATCGCCAAGGATAATGGCAGCGGCATGCACACCCACATGTCGATCTGGAAGGGCGGCAAGCCGCTGTTCGCCGGCAACGGCTATGCGGGGCTGAGCGAAACCGCGCTCTACTTCATCGGCGGAGTCATCAAGCACGCGCGGGCGCTGAACGCGTTCACCAATCCAGGGACCAACAGCTACAAGCGTCTGGTCCCGGGCTTCGAGGCGCCGGTGCTGTTGGCTTATTCGAGCCGCAACCGCTCTGCCTCCTGCCGGATTCCCTACGGTGCAGGCGAGAAGGCCAAGCGCGTCGAGTTCCGCTTCCCGGATGCGCTGGCGAACCCCTATCTCGCTTATGCGGCGCTGATGATGGCCGGCCTCGACGGAATCCAGAACCGCATCCACCCGGGCGATCCGATGGACAAGAACCTCTACGACCTGCCGCCCCAGGAGCTGGTCGACATCCCGACCGTCTGCGGCAGCCTCCGCGAAGCGCTCGTCAGCCTCCAGAACGACCGCGCCTTCCTGACCAAGGGCGACGTCTTCAGCGACGACCAGATCGACGCTTACATCGAGCTCAAGTGGGACGAGGTCATGCGTTGGGAAACCACGCCGAGCCCGGTCGAGTTCGACATGTACTACAGCAGCTGACGCCTACTCCGCGGCCGCCGCGCGTGCCTTCTCGGCCCGCGGCGAGCCGTAGACCCAGTAGAGCACCAGTCCGATCGCATTCCAGATCACGAAATATTCGCGCGTCTTGATCGGCAGGCTCCAGAACAAATAGGCGCAGCCGAGGATCGCGACGATCCCGACCAACCACGGCGCCGGTGCGCTGAACTTGCGCGGTGCATTGGGCTCGCGCTTGCGCATCGCCAGCATGCAGGCGGACACAGCGATAAAGGCGGTCAACGTCCCCGCATTCGCCAGCGCCGCGATATCGGCCAGCGGGAAAATGCCCGCGATCACCGCCACCACGAGCGCGGTGAAGATGGTGATCCGGACCGGCGTCCCGCGGCTCGACACCCTAGCGAGGCTGGTGGGCAAAAGGCCGTCGCGAGCCATGGTGAAGAAGATCCGGCTCTGCCCGTAGAAGAAGGCGAGGATCACGGTCGGGAGCGCGATCACTGCCGCGGCGCCGAGGACGCTCGCCGCCCATGGCTTCCCAATCTCGCGAAGGATCAAAGCCAGCGGCTCCGGGCTGTTGGCGAAGCGGGTGTAGGTAAGTGCTCCGATCGCGGCTGCAGCCACCGCCATGTAGATGATCACGCAGAGGATCATCGAGCCGATGATGCCGATGCCGAGATCGCGTTCCGGGTTCTTCGTCTCTTCTGCAGCCGTCGCGATCGCGTCGAAGCCGTAGAAAGCGAAGAAGATGATCGCCGCGGCTGCCATCACTCCGACTTCCGATCCCGACGCCCCGCTCCTTGGGAAGCCATAAGGCATGAACGGATGGAAGTTGCCGATGTCGAAGAACGGCAGGCAGACGACCACGAAGAGCGCCAGCGCGAGAAGCTTCACGACGACCAGGAAGGCGTTGACGTTGGCGCTCTCGCGCGTGCCGTAAATGAGCATTCCCGCGACGGCGGCGATGATTACGATCGCAGGGAGATTAACGATACCACCAAGCTCCGGCCCCTGGATAATCTCCGGCGGTAACCCCGCGCCTATGCTTGTTAGAAACCCTGCCGCATAGCCCGACCAGCCGACGGCGACAGCGCTGACGACCAGGCTGTATTCGAGGATCAACGACCAGCCGACGACCCAGGCAATCAGCTCGCCATAGACGACATAGCTGTAGGTGTAGGCACTGCCCGCAGCCGGATACATGGTCGCCATCTCGGCATAAGCGAGCGCGGCGAAGGCGCAGATGACGCCGGCGATGGCGAAGCTCAGGATCACTGCAGGGCCCGCCTTTGCGGCCCCGACGCCGGTGAGCGTCAGGATGCCGGTACCGACGATCGCACCGACACCGAGGGCGATCAGGTGGGGCCACGACAGGGTCTGCTTCAGCCGGTGCTCCGGCGCCATGTCCTCGCGAGCGACGATGGTCTTGCGGACGTTCCAGTTTTTCATGCGGCGGTGGTCCCCTCCCCTTTGTACCCTCGTCGCAACCGCGCGGGCGCGCGTCAATAATCCTTCGACACCCTGACGCTCGCCTGCGCACGGCCAATCGTCGACACCGTCGACAGCACCGACAGCCAGCGCGTGATTTCATATTCGACGCGGGTGGCCGAATATTCGTGACCGTCGGTGATCACTTCAACGTAGAGCTTGCGCCCAATATATTTGCCCGCCGCGATCGAGGTTTTCTGCCCGGTCGAGATATCGGCGGGCAGCACGCGGAGCCGGTCAAGGCCGACGGCTTTGCGGAGCGCGTTGATCGGATCGAGGCTACCTGTACCGGAATTAAGGGCCGCGACCGCTGAAGCGAGCTGGAGTGCTTCCGGTGCCGACAGGTTGGTGATCGAGGTGCCGAAGAGGATTCGCGACAGCAGCTCGTCCTGCGGAAGCGGCGGGTTGGAGGCGAAGCTGATCTCCGGATGGAGGCCGGTGCCCTGGACCAGCACCGTCGCATCCAGCCCCTGCACCTGCGCCAGCGCGCGGATGTCGAGCAAGGGATTAGGCGGGCTCTCGCCGCGGAAGCGGATCACTCCCCGATCGAGCCGGAAGGTGCGGCCGGCGAATTCATAATCGCCGCGGATGAGATCGGCGCGGCCGTTGAATGCCGGTGAGTCCGCGAA
>DATMHP010000186.1:0-2910 GCA_035554875.1 Sphingomicrobium sp. | reverse complement strand
GGCCGGTGGTCGACTTCCTTGGGCTCGAATGGAAGGACGGACTGCTCGATCATCGCGCCACCGCGAAGGCGCGCGGGGCGATAAGCACGCCGAGCTTCGACCAGGTCGTGCAGCCCCTCAGCGACAAAGCGAGCGGGCGGTGGCGGCGCTACGAAAAGCAGCTCGAACCGGTGCTTCCACTGCTCCTGCCCTGGGCCGAGCGGCTGGGCTATTCGCAATGAGCAAGCGGACGACTCCCGACTTTGCCGAAGCGTTGGACGCGTTCCAGCGCGGCGACCTCGATGGTTCGAAAGTCATGGCCGAGGAGGCCGTTTCGGCGGCGCCGTCTGCGAACTGGCAGCATTTGCTCGGCCTCATTCACTGCCGCCTCGGCGATCCTACTTCGGGCGTGGAGCATTTGCGGGCCGCGGCGGACGGCGAGCCGGCGAACATCGGCTTCCAGGTCATGTTGGCCCGTGCCCTCGTCGATATCGGTCAGCCCGACGAGGTGCTGGCGATGCCGGCGCCTCCGCAGATCACATCCGGCGCGGCCCTGGCCTTATGGCAGGCGCGGGGCGAAGCCGCCGATGCCGTCGGCAACTCGAATGCGTCCGCCGATGCCTGGGGTCGGGTGACCACTGCCGCCCCGCAGGATTGGCGCGCATGGTGGAATCTCGGCAATGCCCTGGAGCAGCTGGGAGAGTGGCAGCGCTCGGCTGACGCTTTTGCAACCGCAACGTCGCTGAATCCGGAAGAAGTCGGAATCCGCCAAAAGGCGGCATCGGCCTTCGTTCAGCTGGGAAGACAGCGCCAGCATTTCCTGCAGTTCGACGAGGCGCTGAGTGCCTTCCGCCGCGCCCATGAGTTCGAGCCGACGGATGTCGCAATCAGCTGCAGCCTTGGGCTGGCGCTGGAGCGGACCAACAGGCTCGATGAGCTGACGGACTTGGTCACACGGCTTCGCGGCGAAGGCGTTGGCGACGACCGGCTCGGCTATCTCTCGGCGATCCTCGCCCGCCGCGAAGGGCGCCTCGACGAGGCGCGCGAGCTCCTGCTCAAATCCGATCCTGGCGAGGACCCGGTCAATTGGCAGGCCCTGCGGGTGAAGATCGAGGATTCGGTGGGCAATTCGGCCGACGCGTTCGAAGCGGCGGCGGCAATGAACCGGGCCGCGCTTGCAAAGTCGGTTGCGCTCGGCGCCGACGAATGGGAGCGGAAGACCGAAGCCTATCGCCGCGAGCAGCATGAGCTTGCGCAGGCGATCACGCCCGACTGGGCGGCCCGCGTTCCGCTCATGGACGAGCCGTCCCCCAAGCCGATCGCATTCCTCGTCGGCTTTCCCCGCTCCGGAACGACGTTGCTTGACACGTTCCTTCTCGGTCATCCCGAGATGACGGTGCTCGAGGAGGAGCAGCTCATCGGCAGGTCGACGGCGGGCATCAACGTCAAGGCGCTGCCGGGGATTCCCCGGAAGAGGATCCGTCAGGCGCGCGATTCCTACCTCGCGGCGCTCGCCGATCGGGTCGGACGCGATTTCGGCGGGCTTACAGTCGACAAGTTCCCGCTCGACATGGCGACGGCGCCGCTGATCCAGGCGATGTTCCCGGGCGTGCCGTTCATCTTCGCACAGCGCCATCCCTGCGATGTCGTGCTCAGCGGCTTCATGCAGAGCTTCGGGCTCGTGAACTTCTCCGATATCGAGGCCGCCGCCGATTATTACGACGCGATGATGAGCATCTGGACCGCGGCCCGCGAGACGCTCGGCCTCAATGTCCATACGGTGGTCTACGAAGAGCTGGTTTCCAATCCGGAGGCGACGCTTCGGCCGCTCGTCCGGTTCCTTGGACTCGATTGGGACGATGCGATGCTCGACCACACCCGAACCGCGAAGAGCCGCGGCACGATCGTCACCCCCAGCTACGATCAGGTGACGGAGCCGGTGACCACGCGGCCCGTCGGTAGGTGGAAGCGTTACCGGAAGCAGTTGGAGCCCGTGCTCCCGATCCTGCTGCCTTGGGCCGAACGGCTGGGTTATCGCGGCTAAGTTGGGAAATTTTCCCAACTCACGGCCTGTCTTTCGCAGTCGAAAATCATCAAACACTGATTTCATTGGATAAAATCAATTTGGCACGGTCCCTGCATTGAAAGGTCCGTGGCCCAATGGTGGGCCGCACAGAAAAAGGGACCAGACAATGTTCGCAACTTTCTCCACCGGCCGCGAAACCGCCACCGCCTTCGCCGGCGCGTTCATCACCGCTTTGCTGCTCGTCAGCACCGCCACCTCGCTGATCGCCTGAATCGGGAGATCCAAGTGAACAACAACCGTTTCCTCATCAACAGGCGCGACGCCAAGATCATGGGCGTCGCCGCGGGCCTCGCAGACTATACAGGCGTCGACCCGCTGCCGATCCGCCTTGCCCTGGTCGCCGGTCTCCTGCTGACCGGGCCGATCGTCCTCATCCTCTACCTCGTCGCCGGACTGGTGGCGGCCGAACGTTAGAAGCGTAACGGCCGCCCCAGCGCTATAGGGCGCGGGTGACCTCCGACTCCGATCCATTCCAGCTGCAGCGTTTCGTTGAAGCGCAGGAAGGCGTCTTCGACACGGCTCTCTCGGAGCTTCGAGACGGCGCCAAGCGCAGCCACTGGATGTGGTTCATTTTCCCCCAGATTGCCGGCCTCGGCTACAGCCCGATGAGCCAGCGTTACGCGATCCGCTCGCTGGACGAGGCCAGGGCCTATCTCGAGCATCCAATGCTCGGGCCGCGGATCAGGGAGTGCGTTGAAGCGCTGCTCGTTTGGCCAGGGAGGCGCGATGCGACGGCCATTCTCGGCCCGGTCGACGCGATGAAGCTGCGCTCCAGTCTCACTCTATTCGCGACCGCCGCGCCTGATGATGTGTTCGAGCGCGCGCTCACCGCTTTCTTCGGGTCG
>DATMHP010000185.1:0-14578 GCA_035554875.1 Sphingomicrobium sp. | reverse complement strand
GGTGCTGTGGGTGTGGCCGTTCCTCTACTGCATCCTGCAGGGTGTCGGCTTCATCTACTACTGGCCGACCCTGCTGGCGCTCGTTTCGCGCTGTGCGCCGCCCAAGGTGAACTCGACGATGATGGGCATCGCCTTCCTGGTGCTGTTCGTCGCCAATAATTTGATCGGCTGGATCGGGACTTTCTACGAGACGGTGACCCCGATCGCCTTCTGGGCGATGCATGCCGCGATTGCCGCGGCCGGAGGGATTCTCGTCCTGCTGTTCGGGCCAGCGCTCCGCTGCACATTGGAACCGCACGCAACGCAGGGGCTTCGGCCCGCTGCGATGACCGAGGAGATCGAGAGATGACCGTTGCCGACGCGACGCCAGACTTTGAAGTCGGAAGCAAGGATGACCGCGCTTTCCTCGGTCACCCCAAGGGCCTCGGCTATCTCGGCTTCACCGAAGGGTGCGAGCGCTTTTCCTATTACTCCATGCAGACCCTGCTCGTGCTCTACATGGTCAATTACCTGCTCGTGCCCGGGCGGATGGAGAATGTCGTCGCCCTCGATTGGCTGAACGCGCATGTCTATCCCGGCCTCTCGGGCCAGCCGCTCGCGTCGGCCATCTTCGGCACCTACACCGCGCTGGTTTACCTCACGCCGATTGTCGGCGGGATCATCGCCGACAAATGGTTTGGCCGGGACGCGACCCTCATCGCCGGCGGAATCCTGATGGCCATCGGCCATTTCCTGATGGCGGTCGAGCCTGCGTTCCTGATTGCGCTCCTGTTCCTCCTGCTCGGAGTCGGCGCGTTCAAGGGCAATATCGCGACGCAGGTCGGCGCGCTCTACGGCCCGAACGACCTCCGCCGCGCGATGGCTTTCCAGATCTTCTATATCTTCATCAACGTCAGCGTGATCGCAGGCCCGCTAATCTCAGGCACGCTCGGCCAGGAAGTCGGCTGGCATTACGGGTTTGGGTGCGCGGGCGTGGTGATGGTCCTCGGCCTCATCATCTACATGTCCGGCCGAAAATATCTGCCGGCGGAGGGCCGCCGCGTGGAGAAGACCGAGGCCGCTCCCAAGGAGAAGATGACTCGCGACGACTGGCTCTGCCTCGTCTATCTGATTCTCCTGATCCCGGTGCTCGCCGTGACGCTCCTGACCAACCAGGAGATTTTCAACGCCTATCTCGTCTGGGGTGACCAGCACTTCAATTTGAACCTGTTCGGCTACACCTTCCCCAGCAGCTGGCTGATCACCATCGACGCGGCGGTCAGCTTCACGATGCTCGTCGCCGTCGCCGCCTTTTGGAAATGGTGGGGGACGAAGCACCGCGAGCCGGACGAGATCAGCAAGATGATCATCGGCACCGCCTTCGTCGTTGCAGGCGGGCTGTGCCTGTTCATGGGCGCGCTGACCCAACCGGCGGGCGGCAAGATCAGCATGTTCTGGCCGATGATGTTCGAGCTTATGAACAGCATCGGGTTCGCACATGTTGCGCCGATCAGCCTCGCGCTGTTTTCGAAGATCGCGCCGAGGCAGATCACGTCGACGGTGATCGGCCTCTATTATTTCGCCTTCTTCATAGCCAACGCAGTCGTCGGCTATGTCGGCGGCCTCTACTCGAGCCTCCCGACGACGACCTTCTGGCTGATCCACGTCGCCAGCGCGGTCTTCGGCCTCGTCGCCTTCATCGTCTTCAAGATGGCGATCGGCCACCGGATGACCGACAGCGCAGCAGACCAGGCGAGGGCGCTCGGCTGAAACAGGAAGTGCGGCGATGAACCCGGCAGCGAAGCTCAGCCTCGCCACCGTCCCGGCGATCGTCGGGATTGGGTTTCTGATGGGGCGCCTGTCGAACTCGGGTTTCGGCAATGCGTGGTTCGATCAGCTCACCAAGCCTGAGGCCATGCCGCCGGGCTGGGCCTTCGGAGTGGCCTGGACCATCCTTTACGTGCTCCTCGGAATAGCCTTGGCGCTCGCCCTTGCAGCACCCGCGTCCCCGGCGCGGCGAACGGCGCTCGGCCTGTTCATCCTGCAACTCGTCCTCAACTACAGTTGGTCGCCGCTCTTCTTTGCCGCCCACCAGGTGAAGCTCGCGCTTGCGGTGATCGTCGCGATACTCGCGCTTTCGACCGCCACCGCCATTGCGCTTCTGCGCGTCAATGCGACGGCGGCGTGGCTGATGCTCCCCTATCTCGCCTGGCTGTGCTTCGCGACCTACCTCAATTTCGAGATCATGCGGCTCAACCCAGGCACGTGACCTGGGAAAAAGCTCTCGTGCATGCCTCTTAAGGGACGATCGGAAGGTAGACGGCGGTGGCGTTGTTGCCGCCGTAGAAGACGCTCTGCGTCGCCGCTCGATAGTCGCCCGCCTTCGCGTTGAAGATGTTCGGAACGAAGGTCTGCGGGTTGCGGTCGTAGAGGGGGAACAGACTCGACTGGACCTGCACCATGATCTTGTGGCCCGGCAGGAAGACATGGTCCACGTTCGGCAGGTTCCACTTATATTCCGTCACCTTGCCCGGGCTGAGCGCGTGCGGCTTGGCGAAGCTGTCGACATAGCGGCCGCGGAAGATCTCGATCCCGATCGGAAGCTCGAATCCGGACATGTCCTGCTTGGACCCCTGCGAGGCTCCTTCCGGATTCTCGTTCGGATAGACGTCAATCAGCTTCACGACCCAGTCGCTGTCAGTGCCGCTGGTCGCGGCGAACAAATTCACCTGCGGCGCGCCCATGATGTGCACCGGCTTGGCCAGTGGCGCGCTGGTGTAGCTCAGCACATCGGTGCGGCCGTCGACGAAGCGCTGATCATGCACCAGCCACGTATGCCACTGATCGGCATCGCCCATGCTGATCGGCCGCGGCAGGAACGGTACCGGCTTGGCTGGGTCGGAGACGTAGACGTTGTGGCCGCTCGCCGCGGGCCTGTCGAAGCTCGCGCCGTTGTTCGCGGTCAGATAGAGCGGCGTTGGAGTGCCCATGGGCCAGCGCGGGCTCGCCTCCCACTTATTGATGCCGGTCGCGTAGGTGTAGACCGGCGGCGTCTGCGGGTCCGGCGCGCCTTTGAGATAATGGTCGAGGAAGGGCTTCAGCTCTTCCGTCCGCCATTGCAGCGCGGTGTCGCCGTTGAAGGTCAGCGCGCCTAACTCATAGCCATAATGGTTGGCACCCGAATGCCGCCACGGCCCGATGACCAGGTGAAGCAGACCGCTGCCCTCATATTTGCCCTTGAGTGCCTTGTAGACCGCGGGCGCACCATAGCTGTCCTCCTGGTCCCACTGCCCGACCTCGAGCATCGTCGGGACGGTCAACGGTCGCGCCGCCATCCACTTGTCGACCGCCTGCCCCGACCAAAATTCCGTGTAGGCCGGGTTCTCCATCAGCTTGCGGACGAATGGGATGTTCTCGAGGTGGTACTTGCGCGCATAGTCGCCCGCCGAGCCAGCTTCGAGATAGCGGGTGTAATCGTCTCCGGTCCCGCTCGGAACGCTGGCTCCCGCGTCGGCTTTTCCCGTGCTCTGCGACAGTGCGAAATCGAACCCGCCCGCGCGGTAGGCGCCGTTGTGGAACCAGTCGTCGCCCATCCAGCCGTCGACCATCGGGCTCTGCGGGACCGCCGCTTTCAGGGCCGGGTGCGGGTTGATCTCCGACGCGAGTGTCAGGAAACCCAGATAGGAGGAGCCGATCGTGCCGACCTTGCCATTCGATTCCGGAATGTTCTTCACCAGCCAGTCGATCGTGTCGTAGGCGTCGGTGCTTTCGTCGATCCCGCTATTGTTGAGCGGTCCGACGATCGGCCGGTTCATCACGAACGTGCCTTCGCTGTTGTGGAGGCCGCGGATGTCCTGCTGGACGATGATGTAGCCGTCGTCGACGAACTCCTTGTACATAATGGGGAGCACGTCGACGACCGACTGGCTCGCGGTCCGGGCGGTGCTGCCCTTCGCGTCATACGGTGTCCGGGACAGAAGGATCGGCCCGTTGGTCGTCCCCTTCTTCATGTAGATGACGGTGTAGAGCTTCGTCCCGTCGCGCATCGGCACCATCGCCTCGCGTCGGATGAAATCCGCCTGCGGGAGGATCGGATTGTAGGAAGCGACGACGTCGGGCGTCATCGGAGTCACGCGCTCGGGCGGAGCGGCGGCTGCGATTGCAATGAGCGGAAGGAGCGAGGCGGCGGCGCGGAGGATGGAGCGGTTCATGGGCGGCGACCGTAAGCAGGCTCGCAACCAGCCGCAATATCACCCGCTACAGGCGTTCAGCGCGGCTCCAGCCCGGACTCGTTGAGCCATCCGCGATTGGTGGCGAGGCGGAAGACTGCGTTGACCAGCGGATTGGACCAGCCGGTGTTCGTCGCGAAGTCGCGGCGCAGGGTCGCGTGGTGAAGCGCATGCGCTTCGGGAGTCATCAGCAGCCCGATGCGCCGCATCGCGTTGACGATCCAGGGATTGTCGGGCCGGTGAAGGGTGCCATGGAAATATTGAGCGAGAGTCCCGCCGATCGTCAGGACGACGAGACCGGCAATCAGCCACCCCGGGATCGCAATCTCCAGGCTCAGCAGATTAAGCAGGATCGAGAAGGGCAGCGCCGCGAAGATTATCGTCGAGCCGATCTGCACCAGGAACGGCCTGCGCCCGAGCGCTTCGGGGCGCGGATGATGGTTCTTGAAGTCGTAGACGAGCCGCTCGAACGGCGAGATCCGCGGCAGCACCTCGGCGCGCAGCGCGACATACTCCTCGCTCTCGCGCGAGCCCGAATAATGGAACATCCGGTCGAGCCCGATCCCTGGCGTGCATGGGCGATAGTCCATGTACATGTGGGTCAGACCGGAGAGGAGATCGGCGACGTACCAGGCAGCAAACGCGGCCGGGATCCAGCGCCAGTCGGGAACGCCCGCGAACCACAGGTTGAGCAGCAGCGACAGCACGAACGCCACCGTCACGGGCCCGGGCGCGGCCTTCATCATCGCGCGACGCTCACTGCGAGTTGGGGCATGTCCCTTGCTACTCCCAATTGCGCACTCGCCGCAACGCAGCGCGCGGCCGCTCGTTTCAGGGGGCGATGGCCAATTTTGCGACGGAAGGATTGCGCCACGCTCTGGAAGCCGAGCGGAGCATCGTTCGGCCGAGCAACCTCCGCGCGTCGTGGGAGGCGTTGTTCGACGACGCACGCTCCTGCACCCGCTGCCATCTCTACAAGCACGCGACCCAGACCGTGTTCGGGGAGGGCCCTCTTAACGCGAAGATTCTTTTCGTGGGCGAGCAGCCGGGCGATGCCGAGGATCTGGCGGGACGGCCGTTCGTCGGCCCGGCAGGGAAATTGTTCGACACTTTGCTGGAACAGGCGGGCGTGGATCGGTCGCAGACTTACGTCACCAATGCGGTCAAGCACTTCAAGTTCGTCCAGAAGGGCAAGCGCCGGATCCACAACAAGCCCGACGCCGGCGAGATCAGCGCTTGCCGCTGGTGGCTGGAGCATGAGCGCGAGCTGATCCGGCCGCCGGTGACGGTCGCGCTCGGGGCGACGGCGGCGCGATCGCTGGTCGGCAAGGTGGTGACGATCAGCAAGGTCCGAGGCTCCCCGCTGACGTTGGACGACGGCTCCGAATGCTGGGTCACGACCCACCCCAGCGCGCTGCTGAGAATGCCCGAACCCGAACGCCGGCGCGAGGCGCGCGAGATGTTCGTAGCGGACATGAAGCGAATCTGGAAACGCGCGAAGGAATTGGCCCGTTAGGCGAATGTTGACTTGCAATTGCGAATAATTAGCATTAGCGTGTGTTCAACATCAATGCCAATGGGGGCCAGCGGTGAATCCACGCGTTCTTCTCTCTGCAACCATCGTCGTAGCGGCCAATCTCCTGTTGCCCGCCGCAAAAGCCGACGAGCGCTACTTCGGCTATACGTATAGCGCAGAGACCTTGCCGAAAGGGGAGAGCGAATTGGAGCTCTGGACGACCGACCGGCGCGGCAAGGCCGACGGACATTATGACGCGCAAGATTACCGGATCGAGCTCGAGCACGGCTTCACCGACCGGCTGACGGTTGCAAGCTATGTCAATTTCGGCAGCCATCACATCCGTGGCCTGGAGCCGGAGCTGGAAGACCGCGACCGGGATTTTGCGCTGGAGGGGGCGAAACTCGAATTCAAATATGGAATCCTCAGCCCCTACAAGGACGGTTTCGGGCTCGCGCTTTATGCCGAACCGGGCTGGGCCCGGATCAACAAGCGTTCCGGCGAAAAGCAGACCGAATACGAACTCGAATTCAAGCTGCTGATGCAGAAGAACTTCATGGACGATCGGCTGGTCTGGGCCGGCAACTTGGTATTCGAGCCGGAATGGGAACGGGAGGTCGAGAGCGAACCCGGCGGCGAGCGCGAGGTCGAATGGGAGAAAGAGCTAAAGCTCGAAGCACTCACCGGCCTTTCTTACCGGGTCGCGCCGCGCTGGTTCATCGGGGCCGAGGCGCGTTATTCCAGTGTCTATCCCGACTGGACGGACGGACTCCATCGTGAGGCCTATGCGGTGTTCGCTGGCCCGAGCATCCATTACGGTGGGGGCAAATGGTGGTTCACGGCTTCGTACATGCCGCAATTGTTCGGCTCGCCTAGCCCTGGCGGGAGCCGTCACCTGGAGGAGTTCGAAGGGCGCGAGCTGAGGCTGATCGTGGGCCTGGATTTCTAATGCGAAGTTCGGGCGCGAGCTGGTTCACGATCCTTCCGGTTGCCTTCGCCGCCGTCGCGCCCGCGGCTGCCCAGGCCACCGTCTACATGTCGGTCGAACAGGCGCAGAAAGCGGCATTCCCTGGAATGACGTTCGTTGACCGGTCGATCACCTTCACGCCCGCGCAGCGAAAGGCGATTGCCAAGGCGTCGGGCACGGGCAACTTTGGAAAGACTCAGCGCATTTGGGAGGCGCGCAACGGCAATGGCCGAACCGGCTGGTTCATTCTCGATCAGGTCCTGGGCAAGCATGACTCCATTACCTATGCGGTTGCGCTCAGCCCCGACGGCGTCGTGAAGCGCATCGAGATTCTCGAATATCGCGAGACTTACGGTGGCGAGGTGCGCAACGCCGCATGGCGGCAACAGTTCGTCGGCAAGCATTTCGGATCGCAGTTGAAGCTCGGCACCGACATCAAGAATATATCGGGCGCAACCCTGTCGAGCCGTCACATCACCGACGGGGTCCGCCGACTGTTGATCATGTATCAAATGCTGCTGCGGAATGGCTGACCATATTACCCGCTGCCGCCCGATGCTCGGCACCTTCGTCGAGATTACTGCCGATTGCGAAAGGGCCATTGACGCGGGCTTCGAGGCGGTGGAGCTCGCCCATCGGCTGATGAGCGCGCACGAGCCCGACAGCGATGTATCGAGCATCAATCGCTTTGCTCATCTGCGCCCGGTGGAGATCGATCCGTGGACTGCGCTGGTGCTTGAACGCGCCATCGGCTGGTCGCGGCACAGTGAAGGCGCCTTCGACATCGTTTGTGCCGGCAAGTCTGCCGTGGAAAACGGCCTAGTTCCGATGCACCCCGGCCAGCACTCGCCGGAGGTTTCGCACTGGACCTGGCTTGAACTGAGCGGGTCAAGCGTGCGCCTGATGAGACCAGCCTGCATCGATCTGGGCGGAATCGCGAAAGGCTTCGCCGTCGATCGCGCAGTGGCCGCCCTCAAGGCAGCGGGCGCAGATGCTGGGCTGGTCAACGCCGGCGGCGACATCGGCGGCTTCGGTGCGCAAGCCTGGCCGGTACAGGTCGTCGATCCGCAGGCTCGGCGAGCTATCGCGAATGTCGCGGTGCCCAATGGCGCGATTGCAACCAGCTCGGTCCTGCCCGATGGCCGCGCGTGGCACCTTCCCGGAATAGCCCCCGACATCCAGTCGGCGACGGTCTGTGCCCCAAGCGCCATGGACGCCGACGCGCTCACGAAAGTAGTGCTGTCCGGTTCGTCGACCGTTTCGCGATGCCTGCGGATCGCCAATGCACGAGCCTTCGTGCTGACGGGCGCTGGAGCAATCCAGTCGGTCGAACCGGAACGCAAAGTGGCGTGAAGCGAATACACTTCAGCCTCGTCCTGCCGAAGTGGCAGGAATGGCTCGTCTATGCGACGGTGGCGCTCCTCACGCTAACTGGAATTGCATGGCTGCTGCTTGACCGGTTCGGCAGGGTTGAAGGCGAGTTTGGGCCGGAACAGAATCCAGCGCTCCCATGGCTGCTCTCGGGACACGGCGTGCTCGCCTATACTTTCCTCGTGGTCGCATCGATGCTCCTTCCGGTGCACACACGCCTCGGCTGGAACGCGGAGCGCAATCGCAAGAGCGGGTTGTTGTTGCTCTCGACCGGGGCCTTTCTCGCCGCCAGCGGCCTTGGCCTTTATTATCTGTCCGCGGAAGCGCTCCGGGCGCTGACCGCTACGGCGCATTGGCTGATCGGTGTCGGCCTTCCGGTCGTGTTATTGGTGCATGTCGTCCGCGGCAAACGAGAGGGGCCCTGACAGCCTATCATTCCGCAGCGAGCAGAGTCTCCGCTCCGCCGAGATCGACCGACACCAGCCGGCTGACGCCCTTCTCGATCATGGTCACGCCGTAGAGCCTGTGCATCCGGCTCATCGTCACCGCATTGTGGGTGACGATCAGATAGCGGGTGTCCGTTTCCTGCGTCATCCGGTCGAGCAGGCTGCAGAAGCGCTCGACATTGGCGTCGTCGAGCGGTGCGTCGACCTCATCCAGCACGCAGATCGGCGCCGGGTTCGTGAGGAAGATGGCAAAGATGAGCGCGATCGCCGTCAGCGCCTGCTCGCCGCCTGACAGCAAAGTCAGCGACTGAAGTCGCTTGCCGGGCGGCTGCGCCATGATCTCCAGCCCCGCCTCCAGCGGGTCGTCGCTCTCGACGAGCTCCAGATGCGCCTGCCCGCCTTCGAACAGGGTCGTGAACAGGCTGCGGAAATGGTCGTTGACCCGCTCGAACGCGTCGAGCAGCCGCACCCGCCCTTCGCGGTTCAGGCTCCCGATCGAGCCGCGGAGCCGATGGATCGCCTGCGTCAGCTCCTCGGCCTCCGCCGCGCCGCGCGTCCGCTCCTCGTCAATCTCGGCGAGCTCCTGCTCGGCGACGAGGTTCACCGGTCCGATCCGGTCGCGATCCGCAGTTAGCTTTTCGAGCGCAGCCGATTCCGCTTCGGGATCGCGCACTTCTTCTGGATCGAAGCCGATCTTCTCGGGCAGCCGCTGCGGCACGCATTCGAACTTTTCGAGACAAATGCGGGCATATTCTGCGCGGCGGGATTCCTGCGCTTCCGAACGGGCAAGCGCCGCCGCCCGGCGTTCGCGCGCGGAAGCGGACGATTCGGACGCCGCGCTTACCGCCGCCGCGGCTTGCGACAGCGCGGCCTCGGCTTCCCGTTCGGCGGTCGCTGCCTGCGAGATCACGGCCTCGCTTCCGGCGCTTTCCTGTTCGAACGCGCTAACCTGCTCGTCGAGCAGCGGCGGCTCCTTCTGAAGCTCGCTGCGCTCCTGCCGCTGCTGTTCCAGCCGCTCGGCCGCCTGCTTCAGGCGGGCGTCCGCATCGGCAAGTCGGCGGCGCCATTCGCCTTGCTCGCGGCCAGCGGTCGAGTGGCGCTCGCGGGCCGCCGAAGTTTCGCGGGCGCGGGTGGCCGCCTCGGCACGTTTGTCCGCAACCGCCTTCCCTGCGTCGGATGCGCGGACGCGCGCGCTCTCAACCTGCGCTTCGAGATCTGCCGGGTCGGGAAGCGTGGCCAGCGAACCTTCCGCGCTCGCCACCGCCTCGCCGGCAGCCTTCGTGAGCGGGTCGAGATCGGCAAGCCTCTGCTCAAGCGCGCTCCGCTGCGCCTGCATCCGCTCGATCGCTGCAGTCGCGCTATCGCTCGCGCGTTCGGCCTCGCGCATCTCGCGCTCTGCAGTCAGAGCCTGCGAACGCGCCGTCTCCGCTTCCTGCCGCAGGCGGTCGAGCGCTTCAAAAGCCGCTTTGCGCTTGCCCTCGCAGGCCGCGACCTGCCGTTCGAGCTCGGGCAAGTGCCGCGCCAGCTCCGCAAGACGATTGGTTCGGATAAGCCGCTCGGCGGCAGCCGCGCCCGCGCCTTCAGCGACAAAGCCATCCCAACGCCGCATGCGGCCATCGCGGGTGACGACCCTCTGCCCCACCGCAAGCGGCTGGCCCGTGTCTTCATCCGCTACGGCGACCTGGCGCAGACGGCGCGTCAGCTCGGCCGGCGCCTGAACATAATCGGCGAGGCATTCCAGGCCCGACCCAAGCGCTGGGTCGCCGGCCTGCGCTTCGCTACCCTGCCAGCGGCGGGCGCCTTCCATCCCGATTTCCGCGTCGGTATCGTCGCCGAGCGCTGCTGCGAGCGCCTGTTCGTATCCGGGCTTGGCCCTCAGCCGCGAGACGACGGAGCTTCCGCCCTGCTCCAGCGCCCGGGAGAGCACGTCATGCTCCGCCCGCGCTGCCGACAGCGCCGCGCGCGCTTTGGCAAGATCGGTTTCCGCCGAATCGCGAGCGTCCGCAGCGGCGATGCGGCCTTGCTCGGCCTGAGCGAGCCGCTCTTCCGCCTCGCCTCGAGTCTTTGCGGCCGCTTCGGCGCGGGCAATCGCGTCGGTACGAGCGCGCTCCTCGGCCGAGCCATCGGCGAGCGAGTCCAGCTGCTGTCGAAGCTTGTCGCGCTCGCCCTGCACCCGCGAGGCATGGGCGCCTGCGGATTCGAGCGCCGCTTCCGCCACCCGCCGCTCGGCACGCATCGCCGCCTGGCGGGCGAGAAGATCGGCAAGCGCCGCTTCGGCGCCACGAGATTTCGCTTCGAGCCCGCTCAGCTCTTCCGAAAGCCGGGCAGCCTCGCCTTCGCCGTCGGCCAGACGACGGTCGATCGCATCGCGCTCTTTCTCCAGCTGGGCGATGGCTCTCGTCGCGTCTTCGCGGAGCGCTCCCTCGCGGGCGATGTCGTTGGCGCTGGCCCCCTCCAGCCGTTCCAGTTCGGACAGGCGGCGCGCGACCGTGTCGCGGCGCGCACGCGCCGTCGCCAGCTGGTGCGCAATCTCGCTTCCCCGCGAGCGCGCTTCGGCGGTAGCGCGGCGGCGATCGGCAAGGAGCGCTTCCGCTTTCTCCTGCTCGCCCCGCGCAGTTTCGATCTGCTCGCGAAGGCGCTCGACCTCCTGCTCGGCCGCGGCGGCATCCCGACTTGCCTGTTGGGCGGCGGCGTCGGCCTCGGCCCAGCGGGCATGGACGAGCCGCGCCTCGACCGCGCGGATCTTGTCCGTGAGCATCCGATAGCGTTCTGCCGCGCGCGCCTGCCGTCGAAGGGTCGCAGCGCGCTGCTCCTGCTCGCTGAGCAATTCGGACAGCCGCGCGAGATTGGCCTCGGCGGCGCGGAGCTTCTGCTCCGCATCCTTGCGCCGCGCGTGGAGCCCGGAAATCCCCGCCGCTTCCTCGAGCAAGAGCCGGCGCTCCGTCGGCTTGGCCGCAATGATCGATGCGATCTTGCCCTGGCTAACGAGCGCCGGCGAATGGGCGCCGGTCGCCGCGTCGGCGAACAACAAGGCGACGTCCTTGGCGCGGACGTCGCGCCCGTCGATGCGGTAGGCGGACCCGGCGCCGCGCTCGATCCGGCGGGTGACCTCGCCCTCTCCGGCCTCCCCTTCATCCTCGCCGTCGCGGCCGATCAGCATCGAGACTTCGGCGAACTCCCGCGCAGGTCGCATCGCGGTCCCGGCGAAGATCACGTCTTCCATGCCGTCGCCACGAAGCGACTTGGGGCTGCCCTCACCCATCACCCAGCGGATGGCCTCGAGCAGGTTGGACTTGCCGCAGCCGTTGGGGCCGACGACCCCGGTGAGGCCGGGCTCGATCCTGAGCTCCGTCGGCTCGACGAAGCTCTTGAACCCGCTGAGCTTGAGGCGCCTGATCCTCAACGCGTCTCCCCCACCGCCCGGGCGACTAGCCGCCCAGAGCCGCCTTGATCTTCGACTCGAGCGCCAACCAGACCTGAGCCTCGGTCACTGGTCCGAGATCGACCATCTTGCCGTTGATGATGAACGTCGGCGTTCCAGGCATGTCCGGGAAGCTCGACGTCGCATCGCTGTTCATCTGCACCAGCTGGTCGACCTTGGGCTGATCGGTCAGGCACTGGGTGCTCTTCGCCGTCGGGACGCCGCGCATCGCCGCCCATTGCTGGAGGTCGGCGATCTTCGCGATTTCGACGAACTGCTTCTCCGGAGGCAGGCTCTGCAAGCTGTTGAGCTGCGCTTCAGGCGCCGCCTGGATCTTGGCGATCCAGTCCGGCTGGTCCTTGTACAGGGCTTCGGTCAGCGGGAAGAAGCTCTTCGAGCCGTTGCAGCGCGCGATCAGCGACGCCGCGATATCGAACGGATCGCGGACGTAGTTACGGAATTCGTAGCTGACCTTGCCGCTCTTCACGTAATTCTGGACGAGCGGCTGGAAGCCGGTCTCGCTGAACGAGCGGCAGTGCGGGCAGGTCATCGACCCATATTCGATCAGCTTCACCTTGGCGTCGGGATTACCCATCAGGAATCCGCCGGCACTGCTCGCGACGGTCACGGTGCTCCAGTCGCCGTTGGCGGGCGGCTTCACCGCCTCGACGGCCTTCGACTCAGCGGCATCGCCGGTGGCGGCATCGCCGCCGTTCTTCGCGTTGCAGGCGCCGCTGGCCAGGATCGCCGCGGTGGCCAGAAGGATGTGGCTGGGCTTCATCAACGTATCACTCCAATTGTTGGAATTGGCTTCGGCTGAGGAATTTCGACCTCCGGCGCCCCATCGCTCTCCTCGATGCGGGCCGCAAGAGCCTCCAGGCACGCGCGAAGCTCCGGATCGGCGATTTCGCGCAGTCCTTCCCCAAGCTGTTTCGGGACCGGCCTGAGCTGCGGCCGCTTCTGCTCCTTCGGCTTCTCCAGTGGAGCGCCTTGCCTGAACGCAAGCTTTGCGACCGCATGATAGCCGAAGAAGCGGTTGACTCGCTCGACGATCACCGGTGCGAGGTGCTGCATCAGCGGCGCGTGCGCGCCCTGCACCACGATGTTGAGGATGCCGCCCGATTTCTTGCCCGTCGGGAAGCGGATCGATTCAGGTGTCGAGACCTTCGCATAGCGCTCGCCGACGATCTCCGACCAGCGGCTGACGACCGATGCCTGGATGAAGCCGAAGCGACGGAAGGCGACCGCGCCGACATCACCGATCAGCTCGCCCGCGGCGCGCGCACGGCCCTGCCTCGGGGCTTCGTCCTCTTTCTTTTTTCCCACCCGCGTCTTCGCCATTTCCGGCGAGCATGCCATAGGGCGCCCATGCGCGCCAATGCCAGCGTTCGGCTGCTTCAACATTATGTGGATAAGTCGCGCACGCTCCCTTGGAGAGCACAGCCCGGATCGCCGCCGCCGGACCCATATCTTGTGTGGCTGAGCGAGGTCATGCTGCAGCAGACCACGGTCGCAGCTGTGACTCCGCGATTCGAGCGATTCGTCTCGCGCTGGCCGACCGTCGAAGCGCTAGCCGCGGCCACCGACGAGGAGGTGCTGAGCGAGTGGGCGGGACTTGGTTACTACGCCCGCGCCCGCAATCTCATTGCTTGCGCCCGCGAAGTCGCGGCGCGCGGCGCATTTCCCAGCACCGAAGTCGAACTCCGTAAGCTGCCAGGAGTCGGGGACTATACGGCGGCGGCGATCGCAGCGATCGCTTTCGGACAGAGTGCGGTCGTCGTGGATGCCAACGTCGAGCGGGTGACTGCCCGGCTGCATGGCCTGAAGCATCCGACCAAGGGCGAGATACGCGATGCTGCGGCGGCAATGACGCCGGCCAGGGATGCAGGCGATTTCGCGCAGGCGATTATGGACCTTGGAGCGACCATCTGCCGGCCACGCAATCCCCTTTGCGGCCAATGCCCGCTGAGCGCCGACTGCGCAGCCTTCGCCAGCGGATCGCCCGAGCTGTTTCCCGCGCCCAAAGCGAAACGCGAGAAGCCCATCCGGTTCGGGATCGCGCAGTGGATCGAGCGCGACGGCGCCGTCTGGCTGGTGCGCCGGCCATCGAAGGGGCTGCTCGGCGGAATGGCCGCGCTTCCCGGCGGCGAGTGGACGCAGGAACGCCAGAGGACAGGCGCCAAAGTCGGACAGGTGCGGCATGTCTTCACGCATTTCGCGCTCGAGCTCGCGATCGTCGCATCGAAGGACATTCCCTCCGTTGGCTGGTGGCAACCGCTCGCGTCAATTGACGAGGCGGGCTTGCCGACGCTCTACCGCCGCGCGGTGAATGAAGTGCTCGAATCGAGGAAAAAACTTGCGGCGTGAACCCTTCTTCGCCGGGCCGGGGCTTGACCGCGCAGATGCAGCTCGAGCCGACTCCGGCCGCATCGCCGAGTTCGCCCAAAGCCCGCTGGCCCGCGAGCTTTTGTGGCAGGATGGCCTTCCGGCGCTCAGTGCCGACGGAGCGCTGCAATGGCGCGAAGTCTCGGATCCGGCGCTGTTCCTCGGCCTCGACGGCGACGCTCCGCGCTTTTGTTCATTGCAGCAGGAGGTCGGCGCCGGGCCGACCGCCTTCGCGATGCTCGCCAATCTCAGCCCGGCCGACGC
>DATMHP010000184.1:0-8690 GCA_035554875.1 Sphingomicrobium sp. | reverse complement strand
TGTCTTCCTCGTCGCCGATCGGGGTTTCGAGGCTGATCGGCTCCTTGGCGATCTTAAGGACTTTGCGGACCTTCTCGAGCGGCATGGAGAGGCGCTCGGCGAGCTCCTCCGGGGTCGCTTCGCGGCCCGTCTCGTGCAGGAACTGGCGGCCCGTGCGGACCAGCTTGTTGATCGTCTCGATCATGTGCACCGGGATGCGGATGGTGCGCGCCTGGTCGGCGATCGAGCGGGTGATCGCCTGCCGGATCCACCAGGTGGCGTAGGTCGAGAATTTGTAGCCGCGGCGATACTCGAACTTGTCGACCGCCTTCATCAGGCCGATGTTGCCTTCCTGGATGAGGTCCAGGAACTGCAGGCCGCGGTTGGTGTATTTCTTGGCGATGGAGATGACGAGGCGAAGGTTCGCTTCGACCATTTCCTTCTTGGCGATGCGGGCTTCGCGCTCGCCCTTCTGCACCATGTTGACGATTCGCCGATACTCAGCGAGCGATGTGCCCACCGCCTGCGCGACCTCGCCAATCTCGCCGCGGATGCGGTCAACCGCGTCGCGCTCTCCAGCGGCGAAGCTGGCCCATTTCTTGTCGATCTTGGCGACGTTGTCGAGCCAGCCCTCGTCGAGCTCGCGGCCGGAGTAGCTTTCGAGGAAGGCCTTGCGGGGAACGCGGTGGCGCTCGGCAAGGCGCAACATCTGGCCGCCAAGGGCCATCAGCCGGCGGTTGTAGCCATAGAGCTGGTCGACGAGATATTCGATCTTCGCCTGGTGGAACTGGACGCTCTCGACCTCGGCGGTGAGCTGCTCGCGGAGCTTGTGGTATTTCTTCTCGTCGCTGGCCGGGAATTCATTACCCGCGGCGAAAGCATCGAGGCGGGCGGCCTGGAGCTTGGCGAACTTCTTGAACAGCCCGGTGATGGTCGCGAATTTCTCGAGCGCCGAGGGCTTCAGAGTCTCTTCCATCTGGGCGAGGGAGAGGGCGTTCTCATCGTCATCCTCTTCCGCCTGCGGCTTGGCGCGGCGTTCGACCATGTCGTCCTCGTCGTCGCCGTCCGCGGACGCCTCCTCGGGCTCGTCTTCCTCTTCCTTGATGGTCGGGCCGGCGGTCTTCTCGCTGATCTCGCCTTCGCCGCCTTCCTCACCTTCCTCGCTCTCGGTCAGCTGCTCGGCGGTCGGGCCCTTCGACAGCATCGCCTCGAGATCGAGGATCTCGCGGAGCTGCATCGTGCCTTCGTTGAGGTTCTTCGACCAGAGGATGATGGCGTTGAAGGTCATCGGGCTTTCGCACAGACCCCAGATCATCGTGTCGCGGCCGGCCTCGATGCGCTTGGCGATGGCGATCTCGCCCTCGCGGGAGAGAAGCTCCACCGCGCCCATCTCGCGAAGGTACATGCGGACCGGGTCGTCGGTGCGGTCGACGGCTTCCTTCTTGGTTGCGGCCGCGGGGCGGGGACCGCCGTCGTCGAGCGGATCGACCTCGTCCTCCTGAGCCTGCTCCGCTTCCTTCTCGTCCTCTTCGGCCTCTTCCTCATTCTCGACGACGTTGATGCCCATCTCGTTGATCGCGGACATGATGTCCTCGATCTGCTCGGAGCTCATCTGGTCCTGGGGAAGCGCCTCGTTGATCTCGTCATAGGTGACGAAGCCGCGCTTCTTGGCGCGGGCGATCAACTTCTTGATCGACGCGTCGTTGAGGTCGAGCAGCGGAGCGTCGCCGCTGTCCTGGGTCTCGGTTTCTACTGCTTCGTTCTTCGCCATGTCGCGCTCTGCTCTGACTTCCCGGGCCGTTACTCAGTGCCGACGAGTGACGCCAGCCGTTCCCTAATCTCCTCGCGAACGACGTGCAGCCGCTGCTGCTCCTCGAACGCATCGACTTCGCCGGCTTTCAAACGCTCGGTGGCCTCATTGAGAGCCGCGCCGATCTCTTCCTCCGCTGCGAGCGCGTCGATCGCGACCCCCAGGTCGCGCACCGCCCGTTCGGGCAACGTGTCGCTACGGGTGAAAGAAAAGCCGATCCCGCCGGTCCGTCGCGCCTGTTCCAGGGTCGCGGCCGCTCCGGCTGTTTCCAATATGGTGGCGAGCTTCTGGCGATCAAGCGGTTGATGCGCAAGGGCTGCATCGACGATTCGGTCGCGTAACGATGCCAGCGGGCGGTCGGTGATCGGCAGGTGCGCAAGCTGCTCCAGGTGGGAGGCGATGCCTTCGGGGTAGAGCGCGAAGCCGAGGACAAGCGCGCGGGCGGTGGCGGTGTCGATGCCCGAGCGGCCGATGCGCCGAGCGGTGGCGCTGGCCGGAGGGGCGGGCGGCTGCCACTTGCCCTTCTGGAACCGGTTGGGGCGGAATGGGGGGCGGACGGAGGCGAATTCCCGTTCGAACTGGCCGAGCCACTGGTCTCGGTAGAGGCGGCGGAGCTCGGGATCTCCGATCGCCTGGCTGTGTTCGATGAGACGTTGGCGCAGGCCCGCGCGGGCCTCGGGCGTAGTGAGAGGCGCAGCGTCGCGCTCGTGCCGCCACAGGCGCTGGTCGAGTGGCTCGGGCTCGGCGAGGAGAGCCTCGACGGCTTGCCGGCCGCCGGATTTGACGAGATCGTCCGGATCCTGGCCGGAGGGAAGCTCGACGAAGCGGAGCGTTCGCTCGGGGCCGATATGGGGCAATGCGCGCGCGGCGGCGCGGATCGCGGCTTTGCGGCCGGCGGCGTCGCCGTCGAAGCAGAGGATCGGCGCCGGGTCGAGCCGCCACATGCGCTCGAGCTGGGCCTCGGTGACAGCGGTGCCGTTGGGCGCCACGGCCTCCGCGATCCCGGCGCGGTCGAGGCCGATCACGTCCATATAGCCTTCGACGACGATCAGCCGCTTCGCCTGGCGGCTGGCGGGGCCTGCGCGGTCGATATTGTAGAGCGTCCGGCCCTTGTCGAAGAGCGGGGTGTCGGGCGAGTTCAGATATTTGGGTTCGCCTTCGCCGAGGATACGCCCGCCGAACGCGATGACCCGGCCGCGCTGGTCGCGGATCGGGATCATCAGCCGCCCGCGGAAACGGTCGTAGCTCTCCTTTCCGCTTTCCTCGGGCTGGATGAGCATGCCGCTCTCTATGAGCTTGTCTTCCCCGAGCGAGGCGAGGCCACGCTTCAAAGCGTTGCGGCTGTCCGGCGCGAGGCCGATGCCGAAGCGGGCGACCTGGGCGGGATCGATCCCGCGCTTCGTCAGATAGTCGCGGGCGGAGGCTCCGTTGATGCCCTGGAGCTGCTCGGCGAACCAGCACTGGCAGGCGGCCATGACGTCGGTCAGCGAAGCGGCGCGCTCGGCACGTTCCTTGGCTTTCGGGTCCGGCGCGGGAACGTCCATGCCGGCCTTGGCCGCAAGCTCCTTGACCGCATCCATGAAGGGCAGGCCGCGCTGGTCGGTGAGGAAGCGGATCGCGTCGCCGTGCGCGCCGCAACCGAAACAATGGTAGAAGCCCTTCTCGTCATTGACGGTGAAGCTGGGCGTTTTTTCGTTGTGGAAGGGACAGCAGGCTTTCCACTCGCGGCCGGCGCGGATGAGCTTCACCGACGGCGCGATGACGGACGACAGGAGCGTCCGGGCGCGGAGCTCGTCAAGCCATTGCGGGGAAAGGGTCATCGCGAATCACATTGCCACTCGGCGACGCGCTCGCAAGCGCGCGCGAACAACTTATCCACAGGTCAACCGGGCGAATATGACGCGTGAATAATTAACCAAGGCACTGGGGGCCTTTGCGGGTAAACTGTTTCGGTTCCGATACGGTGCGGCGCAAGCCGTACCGCCGGGATGCAAAAAGCGGAGGGGTAATCATGTTGAAGAAGCTCTGCGGGCTCGCCCGCGCTCTCTACATTCTGCTCGCCATAGTCGCAGGATTCATGGTCCTCGGGACGATGAACACAGCCCTGATCCTCGTCGTGCTCGGCCTCATTGCCGGCATCGCGATGGAGAAGGAGAATTACGTTCCAGCCGCGGCGACCGCGATCGCTCTGCCGATCATCGGCGCTGCATTGGGCACGATTCCGACAGTGGGCGCGCAACTCACCGCGGTTTGCGCCAACCTCCAGCTCGGCGTTGCCGGCGCCTTGGCGATGGCGCTGGCGATTGCCCTCTACCATTTCATCATGGACGGCGTGATGGGCCTGGCAGGTGGCGAAGGCGGTGGGAAACCAGCCGCTGCAACGAGATAAGCTTTTGAACTGAACGATCGGGCTCCGTCGCTGCGAAGCGGCGGAGCCTTTTTCTTAGCTCAAGGCAGCTTTCACCAACGCGCTCGCGCGGGCGGGCTCTAGCTCGCCGGCGTGGCGGGCTTTTACCTCCGCCATGACCTTGCCCATGTCCTTGATCGACGAGGCGCCGGTTTCAGCGATGATCGCCTGGACCGCGGCGCGCGCTTCCTCGTCGCTGAGCTGCTTTGGAAGGAAGCGCTCGATTACCGTAATCTCGCCTTCCTCGGCAGCGGCACGGTCGTCGCGTCCGCCCTTGCGGTAGACGTCGGCCGATTCGCGGCGCTGCTTGATCATTTTCTGCAGGACTTCGGTAACGAGCTGGTCGTCGTCGGCCGGAGCGCCGCCGGTCCGCGCCTCGATATCGCGGTTCTTGATCGCGGCGGATACGAGGCGGAGAGTAGCCGTCGTTTCCTTGTCGCCGCCTTTCATCGCCGCGATGGTCGCGGCCTTGATGTCGTCTCGGATCATGCCTGGTCCGTTCATTTGCGGAAAAGACGAGAGATAGTGCCATTTTCGCAAATTTGCAGCGTTGACGTCTGCCCCTCCGCGCCCTAGCTGCGGTGCCTTAGCGACATCGCTGTTCAACGCTCACGGAAAGGCTCCCCGCGCCGATGGCCGACGATAGACTCACGCGCGCTCCCCAACCGAAGGGCGCGACGGGAGTCGTTGTTTTCGCCGATGGCCGCACCGTCTGGGGGCAGGGCTTCGGAGCCGAGGGCGAAGCGGTCGGCGAGCTGTGCTTCAACACCGCGATGACCGGATACCAGGAGGTGATGACCGATCCCTCCTACGCGAAGCAGGTGATCGCCTTCACCTTCCCGCATATCGGCAATGTCGGCGCCAACGACGAGGACGTGGAAGCGATCGAGGCGCATGCGCTCGGCTGCCTGGTTCGCGATCCGGTGACGGCGCCGAGCAATTATCGGGCAGGCGAGGATTTCGCGTCGTGGATGCGCAAGTGGGGCCGGATCGGGATCGCCGGTGTGGACACGCGGGCGCTGACGAAGCTGGTGCGCGAGGAAGGGCCGCCGACGGTGGCGATCGCGCATAATGAACGCGGCGAGTTCGACCTCGACAAGCTTCAGAAAATGGCGGCCGACTGGCCGGGCCTCGAAGGCATGGACCTGGCGAAGGACGTCAGCCGGTTGCAGGTCGAGCGCTGGACCGGTGGCAAATGGGCCTGGGGGCAGGGTTACGACATCGGCGGCGACGATCCCAAGAAGCCCCACGTCGTCGCGGTCGATTACGGGTCGAAGCGCAACATCTTCCGCAACCTGTGCGAAGCGGGTGCGCGGGTGACGGTGGTTCCGGCGACCGCCACCTTCGAAGAAATCATGGCATATCAGCCGGACGGATTCTTCCTGTCGAACGGGCCGGGCGATCCGGCGGCGACCGGCGAATATGCGGTGCCGGTGATCCGGAAGATGCTGGAGAGCGGGAAGCCGTTGTTCGGCATCTGTTTGGGGCACCAGATGCTTGCGATCGCGGTCGGCGGGAAGACGAGCAAGATGTTCCAGGGTCACCGCGGCGCCAACCACCCGGTGAAAAGGCTTGAGGACGGGCGCGTCGAGATCACCAGCATGAACCACGGCTTCGCGGTCGAGCGGGAGGGGCTGCCGGACAATGTCCGCGAGACTCACGTGAGCCTGTTCGACGGCAGCAATTGCGGGATCGAGCTGACCGATCGGCCGGCGTTCAGCGTGCAATATCACCCCGAGGCGAGCCCGGGCCCGCAGGACAGCTTCTACCTGTTTCAGAAGTTCGTCGGGATGATGCGGTGAGGGCGGTGCGGCCGATCGTGGCGGCAATCGGCGCGGCAGTTCCGTTGTCCGCGTGCGGCAACGCGGCGCCCGGAATCGATAACCGCGTTGAAACGATGGAGCAGCGCATCAAGCGGCAGGAGGCTGAATTCAACGCAACTCCGGACATCAAAGGCGCCGAGTTGCGCAGGAGGCTGAACGCGCTCGGCATCGAGAACGCGTGGATGAAGCCGGCGATCGAGGAGACTGGCGTCGAGATCCTCGAGCTGCGGGTACCCAAGGAGGTTTTCGCCAAGTTGGATCATCGAGCCCTGGCGGAGCTCGTCCTCGACAGCCGCTATCGCTTCGAGTTCGTCGAGCCGGACCAGATCCGCACCGCAGCGCTTTATCACGGCGCCGAGATGCACGAGCGCGAGAAGGCGAAGGCGCTGAAGGAACTGGCGCGGCGTGGCCAGCTCGACAGCTATCCGAAATACGAGAAGGGCATGGCGGTAAGCGCATATGCGCCAAGGCTCGAGGCCTGGTGCGGCTATAAACAGGGGCAGGCCTTGCGCGTGATCGATGGCAATTGGGTCGATTACCAACATGAGATGGTCGACATGGCGGCCACGGGTCGGGACGGCCGGGCGTCCGCATCGTTCGACTGCGTGAAGCGCGTCGTCGATGCGTCCACGGAGTTCGGGCGCCGCTTCATCGGCAATCGGGGGCGCGAGGGAGCAATCGACTACTGATGCCCAAGCGCACCGACATCGAATCCATCCTCATCATCGGGGCCGGGCCGATCGTCATCGGCCAGGCGGCCGAGTTCGATTATTCGGGCTCGCAGGCGGTGAAGGCGCTCAAGAGCGAGGGCTATCGGGTCATCGTCGTCAACTCGAACCCTGCGACGATCATGACCGATCCGGAGATCGCCGACGTCACCTATATCGAGCCGATCACGCCGGGCTTCGTTGCGAGCATCATCGAGAAGGAGCGGCCGGACGCGCTGCTCCCGACGATGGGCGGGCAGACGGCGCTCAATACCGCGCTTGCGCTGGCCAAGGACGGCACCCTGGAGCGGCTCGGAGTCGAGCTGATCGGCGCCAATGCCGAGGCGATCGAGAAGGCCGAGGACCGGCAGAAATTCCGCGACGCGATGGACAAGATCGGGCTTGAAAGCCCGCGCTCCGCGATCGTGCATAACATGGAAGAAGCGACGGCCGCGCTTGAAACGGTCGGTCTCCCTGCCGTCATCCGCCCGAGCTTCACGCTTGGCGGGACGGGCGGTGGAATCGCTTACAATCGCGACGAATATGAAGCGATCGTCCGCTACGGGCTCGAAGCTTCCCCGACCACCGAAGTGCTGATCGACGAAAGCCTGGTCGGGTGGAAAGAATATGAGATGGAGGTCGTCCGCGACCGCAACGACAATGCCATCATCATCTGCTCGATCGAGAATGTTGATCCGATGGGCGTGCACACGGGCGACAGCATCACCGTCGCACCGGCGCTGACCCTGACCGACAAGGAACATCAGCGGATGCGCTCGGCGAGCATCGCGGTGCTTCGCGAGATCGGCGTCGAGACGGGCGGGTCGAACGTGCAGTTCGCGGTCGATCCGAAGACCGGGCGGATGGTCGTGATCGAGATGAACCCGCGCGTTTCGCGAAGCTCGGCGCTGGCGTCGAAGGCGACCGGCTTCCCGATCGCCAAGGTCGCGGCGAAGCTGGCCGTCGGCTACACGCTGGATGAGATCCAGAACGACATCACCGGCGGAGCGACTCCGGCGAGCTTCGAGCCCACGATCGATTATGTCGTCACCAAGGTGCCGCGCTTCGCCTTCGAGAAGTTCAAGGGCTCGGAAGGGGTGCTTTCGACCTCGATGAAGTCGGTGGGCGAGGTGATGGCGATCGGTCGCTCCTTCCCCGAAAGCCTGCAGAAGGCGCTTCGCGGGCTGGAGACGGGGCTCAACGGCCTCGACCGGGTGCGCGAGCTGGAAAGCGCCGACGAGGCGCGGATCGAGAGCGAGCTTGCGCGCCCGACCCCGCAGCGGCTGTTGGTCGCCGGAGAAGCGCTCCGGCGCGGCTTCAGCGTCGAGCGCATCAATGCGATTTCCGGCTACGACCCTTGGTTCCTGCGGCAGTTGGCGACCATCGTTTTGGCCGAGATGGAGGTTCGCACGAGCGGGCTTCCAAGCGACGCCGCCGGGATGCGGCGATTGAAGGCGCTGGGCTTTTCCGACGCTCGGCTGGCGCAGCTTTCCGTCCGCTCGACGGGAACGGCGGCGGAGCCGGGGCAGTCGGGGCTGGTCCACGACGTGCTGAAGCACATGACCGGCGGAGTGACCGAGGATGAGGTGCGCAACCACCGGCTGCAGCTCGGGGTTCGGCCGGTGTTCAAGCGGATCGACAGCTGCGCGGCCGAGTTCGACGCCGCGACGCCCTATCTCTACTCGACCTACGAAGGGCCTTTGTTCGGCGAGCCGGTGGACGAGGCGGAGATCAGCGACCGGAGAAAGGTGATCATCCTCGGAGGCGGGCCGAACCGGATCGGGCAGGGCATCGAGTTCGATTATTGCTGCTGCCACGCGGCCTTCGCGCTTCGCGACGCGGGGCTTGAGACCGTGATGGTCAATTGCAATCCGGAGACGGTGTCGACCGACCCGGAGACGTCGGACCGGCTCTATTTCGAGCCGCTGACGGTCGAGGACGTGCTCGAGATCGTCCGGCGCGAG
>DATMHP010000183.1:0-9204 GCA_035554875.1 Sphingomicrobium sp. | reverse complement strand
GCAGCGCGTCGGCGCCGTACTTGTCGATCAGGCCAAGCGGGTCGACGGTGTTGCCCTTCGACTTGGACATCTTCTGTCCGAGCGCGTCGCGGACGAGCCCGTGCAGATAGAGAGTCTTCCACGGCACCTCGCCCATGAACTCCAGGCCCTGCATCGCCATCCGCGCATCCCAGAAGAACAGGATGTCGAAACCGGAGATGAGCACGTCGTTCGGATAGTGGCGCTTGAGATCCTCAGTCTCATCGGGCCAGCCGAGCGTGGCGAACGGCCACAGGGCTGAGCTGAACCAGGTGTCGAGAACGTCCTCATCACGGTAAACTGCGTATTCTAGCTGCCGGGCGGCGATAGCTTCTTCGGTCTCACCGAAGTACATTTCGAACTGAGTATCGAACACACCATAGCTTGCGTCTTGATAGTAATGGCGAAGCTGGCGGTGGAGATCGTCTTCGCTCTCGGCGACAAAAATCACCCTCTCAGCATCGTATTCGTGTTCTAAGTCTGATTCTCGCTTTTCCGCGTACCAAGCTGGGATCCGGTGCCCCCACCAGAGCTGGCGCGAGACGCACCAGGGCTCGATGTTCTCGAGCCAGTTGAACCAGGTTTTCTTCCACGTCTCTGGCACGATCCTGATCTTGCCCGAGCGGACGGCCTCGATCGCCGGCCCGGCGAGGGTCTTGGCGTCGACATACCATTGGTCGGTGAGCCACGGCTCAATCACCACGCCCGAGCGGTCGCCGAAGGGGGTTGGGATCACGCGGTCCTCGACCAATACCAGAGCGCCTTCTTCTTCAAGCTTCGCGACCACCGCCTTGCGCGCGTCTTCGCGGCTGAGGCCGAGCAGTTCTTCGGGGATTCCGCCGCACTGCACGACGCGCGCTTCCGCATCGAACATGTTGAGCATGTCGCCGGGCGCGAAGCCGGCACGCTTCCCAACCTCGAAATCGTTGAAGTCGTGCCCCGGTGTGATCTTCACGGCGCCCGATCCGAGCTCCGGATCAGCATGTTCGTCAGCGATGATCGGAATCAGGCGGCCGGTGATCGGATGCTTGATCTGCTTGCCGATCAGAGCCTTGTACCGCTCGTCGTCCGGATGGACCGCGACCGCCATGTCGGCGAGCATCGTTTCCGGCCGCGTCGTCGCGACCTGGATCGCACCCGAGCGGTCCGCCAGCGGATAGCTCAGGGTCCAGAACTTGCCCTGGACGTCCTTCGTCTCGACCTCGAGATCGCTAATCGCCGTCTGGAACTTGGGGTCCCAGTTCACGAGTCGTTTGTCGCGATAGAGCAGCTTGCGCTTCCACAACTCGACAAAGACGCGGGTCACCGCCTTCGAAAAGCCCGGATCCATCGTGAAGCGCTCATGGCTCCAGTCGCACGACGCGCCGAGGCGGCGAAGCTGGCGGGTGATCGCGCCGCCGGACGTCTCCTTCCAGTCCCAGACGATCTCGAGGAATTTCTCGCGGCCGAGTTCCTGCCGCTTCAGCCCCTGCCCGGCGATGGTCCGCTCCACGACCATCTGCGTCGCGATTCCGGCATGGTCGGTTCCGACGACCCAAAGCGCGTCCTTGCCGCGCATCCGCTCGCGGCGGGTGAGTACGTCCTGGAGCGTATTGTCGAGCGCGTGCCCGATATGCAGCGAGCCGGTGACGTTTGGCGGCGGCATGACGATCGTCCACGGCTCCGCATCCGGGCGGCCGGGGCGGAACAGCCCTTCGCTCTCCCAATGCTCATACCAGCGCTGCTCGATCGCAGCGGGATCGAAGGTTTTCGGCAATTCGCTCATCGTTGAGCGCGGTAGCTGGGCATGTAAGCCTGTTCAACACACCGTCATGCTGAACTTGATTCAGCATCCATGAACACGGCTTTGGGAAATCTCGCACGGCAATGTCCATGGACCCTGAAACGAGTTCAGGGTGACGATTACGAGAGCTGCTCCAACCGCTCGTCGGTCAGCGATCCGGGGATAATCATCACCGGGCATGGCAGCTTGCCCGAGTCCTTGCCGGTGAAGTGCGCGACGAGTGGTCCGGGGTCGCCCCCCGGAGCAGCGCCGAGCACCAGCGCGGCGATATCGTCGCGGTCGGCGAGATATTCCCGCACGGTCTTCACCGGCTCGCCCTGGCGAAGAACGATCGCGGGCTTGATCCCGGCCTCGTCGAAGATTTCCCCAACCGCGGAGCTGACCACGCCTTCGATGCGGAGTTTCTGCTCT
This sequence comes from Sphingomicrobium sp., assembly GCA_035554875.1. Lineage (GTDB taxonomy): Bacteria > Pseudomonadota > Alphaproteobacteria > Sphingomonadales > Sphingomonadaceae > Sphingomicrobium. The sequence continues at coordinate 6,992 of DATMHP010000183.1, read as the reverse complement.
TCCTCGATCGCGGCCTGGACCCCGCCCCACTGGACGAAATCCTGCGGGGGAACCGTCGCCAGCACCTCGACATTGCCCTTCGTCTTCGCGGCCCGGCGGGCGGCGAAGCGAAGCGCGACACGCGCCTCCGCGCTGTCGTCGATGACAACCAGATAGGTGCGCACGCGCTTTTCCCCCTTGTGTCGGCGCGACGCTGCTAGAAAGCGGGGCGGAGCGCAAGCGGAACGAGTCATGCCGTCGCACACTTGACCCTGACCGCCGCATTGGCTTTGTGCCAGCGTCACCCGGAAGGACGAAGATGTCGATCGAGCTCAAGATGCCTGCCCTCTCGCCCACCATGGAGGAGGGGACCCTCGCCAAGTGGCTGGTGAAAGAAGGCGACGAGGTGAAATCCGGTGACATCCTCGCGGAGATCGAGACTGACAAGGCGACGATGGAGTTCGAGGCGGTCGACGAGGGCAAGCTCGCGAAGATCCTGGTTCCGGAGGGCACCGAAGGCGTGAAGGTCGGCGCGCCGATCGCGATTCTCGCTGGCGAAGGCGAAGACGTTGGTGCAGCCGCGAGTGCGGCGCCCAAGGCGGAGGCTCCCAAAGCGGCTCCTCCTGTTGCGAAGAAGGAAGAAGCTCCGAAAGCCGCCGCTCCGGCTCCGACTCCCGCACCTGTGGCAAAAGCGGCTCCTCCCGCACCTTCGAGGGAAGAAGGTACTCGAATCAAAGCCTCTCCGTTGGCGCGCCGAATTGCCGAAGAAAAAGGGATCGATCTCTCCTCCGTCCAGGGTAGCGGGCCCGGCGGGCGGATCGTGAAGGCTGACCTCGAAGCGGCTCCCGCGAAGGCTGCTGCTCCGTCGCCCGCCCAGGCGGCTGCCCCTGCCCTGGCGGCGGAGGGCGAAATCCCGCACGAGGCGGTCAAGCTATCCAGCATGCGCAAGACGATCGCCCGGCGCCTCACGGAATCGAAGCAAACGGTCCCGCATTACTATCTCACCGTCGACATCCAGCTCGACGCGCTGCTCAAGCTCAGGAGCGAGCTCAACAAGGGCCTCGAACCGCGCGGCATCAAGCTTTCGGTCAACGATCTGCTGATCAAGGCACTGGCAATGGCGCTGATCGAGGTGCCCACCGCGAACGTCAGCTTCACCGGCGACCAGATGCTGAAATTCAGCCGCGCCGATATCTCGGTCGCGGTTGCGATCCCCGACGGCCTCATCACGCCGATCATCACCGGCGCCGATACCAAGACACTGTCGACAATCTCGAAGGAGATGACCGACCTCGCCGCCCGCGCCCGGGACGGCAAGCTTCAGCCGCAGGAATATCAGGGCGGCACCGCCAGCCTCACCAACCTCGGCATGTTCGGGATCAAGCAGTTCGACGCGGTCATCAATCCGCCGCAGGGCATGATCATGGCGGTCGGCGCGGGCGAGAAGCGCCCCTATGTCGTCAATGACTCGCTCCAGATCGCGACAGTGATGAGCGCCAGCGGAAGCTTCGACCACCGCGCCATCGACGGAGCGGAAGGCGCCAAGCTGATGCAGGCGTTCAAGAGGCTGGTGGAGAATCCACTGGGAATGCTCGCTTAGTGATTTTGCCGGGGGGCATCAAAATCCTGTTCGCGCTGGCACTGTTGCTGTGCGCGCTGATCTATTTCCTGCTTTTGATCGGGGGCGGCGCCGGCGGCAGCAAGACGATGGCCTATCTGGGCCTCCTGTTCGGCGGACTTGGCCTCGTCGCAACCGCCTATTCGCTGCTGCTCCTCACCCGCCAATCGCTGCTTTGGTGGGAGTTGGGAATCATCATTATCGCCTGCCTGCCAATGATCGTCATGATCGGGCGGAAGGTGTTCGAATGACAGGAGGGGGCGGGTTGGCTTGATGGCCGGGAACATCTCCCTTGGCGTGCTCACGATCTTATTTGCGTTGTTCGTGACTTCGTCGGGACGAGGCCATGACGTGCTGATCGGCAACAGCGTCGCCCTCCTTGCCTTGGGCTGCGTCGTCGCATCCTTCTTTGTCCGGCCAACGCACAGGATTTACATAACGGCGGTTCTGTTGCTTCCTTGGATTTCTTTCTTCGCGTGGCAATTCTTCCTTCGCAGGTGAGGCTGGTACCTTGATGCATCTTCCACTGCGTTACGCGGCGTCGCTTCCGCTGCTTCTGGCCATCGGCTTTGCGCTGATCAGTCCACTGCTGAAGCAACTGGGTTTGCTGCCCAGCGGGCGCGGGGAAATCCCGATGTATGCCCTTTTCATCATGGGGATTCCGGTTTCCCTGATTCTCGTCATGCCCAATGTCGCCGCCGCGTGGGTGGCGAATCGTTATGGGCAGGCCGGAATGACGTTCGTGGCCTTCTTCCTTTTGATTGCTCTTGCCGTCTGGGTTGCCCAGGCACGCTTTCTCGACCGTCTCCTTCAGACGATGGGTGGCACGGACTTGCTCAGCCGAGGCGGCCTCACGATGATCGGGGTGGATTTGCTTGCTTGCCTGGCGGGCGCCTGGTGGTTTGGACGAGCGATCGATGCCTGACCGCACGCCCCTCATCCGCGTCACGGCCATGCCGTCGGACACCAACCCTTATGGCGGCGTGTTTGGAGGCTGGCTGATGGGCCAGATGGGCCTCGCCTGCGGCTCGTTCGTTTCACGACGGACCAAGGGAAAGGCACTGCTGGTCGCGGCGGATGCCATCAAATTCGCTGCACCGATGGCGGTTGGCGACGAGCTGTCCGTCTATGTCGAGCTTTTGAAGCAGGGGCGGTCTTCACTTCGGCTCCACGCGAAGGCCGTCGCCCGAATTCGCGACGGCGAGGAAGAGAAACTCGTGGCCGAGGGGGAATTTACCTTCGTCGCGCTGGATGACGCGGGAAAACCGCGACCGATCGAAGGCTAATCTTCGAGCATATTCGGGTCGCGGAGGCCCTGCGCGATGCTTCCCCGGGTCCTATCACCGGTGACGCTGGTCACCGGATAAGCGCAATAATCCGCCGCGTAGAAGGCGCTCGGCCGGTGGTTGCCGCTGAGACCCACTCCGCCGAAGGGCGCCGTCGAAGGCGCGCCGTTGGTCGGCTTGTTCCAGTTGATGACGCCGGCCTTGGTATGGCTCCAGAAGTGCTCGTACTGCTCCTGCGTGCCGCCGAGCAGGCTCGCTGCAAGGCCGAAGCGGGTCGCGTTCGCCGCCGCGATCGCTGCGTCGAAATCCTTGACCCGGATCACCTGCAACACCGGACCGAAAATCTCTTCGTCCGGCAGGTCCGTGGCATCAGTCACGTCGATCAGCGCGGGAGTGAGATACGGGCGGTCGTCATGGGGCCGGTCGAGGCGCCGGATCGGCTTTCCGCCCTTCATCATCAGCCCCATCCACTGCTCCTGCAGGTGATGCGCCGTGGCGTTGTCGATCACCGGGCCCATGAACGGCTGCGGATCCGCGAACGGCTCGCCGACGATGATCCGGTCGATCATGCTCGCGATGGCGTCGAGGAGTGGCCCTTCCTTGCCGTCCTCGACGATCAGTTTCCGTGCGCAGGTGCAGCGCTGGCCGGCGCTCAGATAAGCGGACTGGACGGCGATGGCCGCCGTCGCCTCGATATCCTTCGGGTTCCAGACGACGAGTGGGTTGTTGCCCCCAAGCTCAAGCGCGAGGATTTTCTGCGGAGTTTCGGCGAACTGCTTGTGCAGCGCCTGGCCCGCGCGCGCCGAGCCGGTGAAAAGCAGCCCGTCGATGTCCGGCTGCCCGGCAAGCGCCCTGCCCTCGTCCGGCCCGCCCTGGAGGAGTCTGATGACGCCTTCGGGAATGCCCGCGTCGCGATAGCATTGGACCAGGAATTCACCGGTCGCGGGCGTCTTTTCCGACGGCTTGAACACCACCGCATTGCCCGCGATCAGCGCCGGAACAATGTGGCCATTCGGCAGGTGCGCCGGGAAATTGTACGGCCCGAGCACGGCAAGGACGCCGTGCGGCTTGTGGCGGACCGACACCTTGTTGCCCATCGCCGCCTCGATCGAGCGCTTGGGCGTCCGCTCCGCATAAGCGTCGATCGAAATGTCGACCTTGTTGATGACCGCGGCGACTTCGGTCAACGTTTCCCACAACGGCTTGCCCGTCTCGCGAGAAATCAGGGTTGCGAAGTCCTTTTCCTTCTTGCGCACCACATTCGCGAAGCGGCGCAGCGCCTCGAAACGGTAGGCGGTGGACCGAGCAGCCCATTCGGGAAAAGCGGCGCGGGCGACGGCAACTTCCGCAGCGGCGTCGCCAGTCTCGCCTGACCAGATTTCGTTGCCGGTTGCGGGTTCGGTGGAAATGATACGTTGCGACATGTCGCGGGCGCTCCACCACGCGAGACCCGCGCGGTCAAGTTACGGTTGATCCACCGTCAAGCATCGCTTCGCCCATTCGACGGATAGCGGCGATCTTCGCTTCGAACGGCTGCCAATCGTCGCGGTCCGCAATCGCGTCCCAGATCGCCTCCACCTCTTCAATGTGCATCGAGCAGGGCTCGGCGTCCAACCAATATTCGTGGGTAGGCTGTCGTTCACGCCCGGCGAGCAGCGTAGCGAGTTTTCGGAACTGCTCTGACGGATATTTGTCGACGCCGGGATCATGAACTCCACGCCAATCGAAAAAGACGCGATCGATCGTTGCCGTCTTCGAGTCCAGCGCATCGACAAGCATTCGTGCAAGCTCATGGTCGGAGGCCTCGTCGCGCGGCTCGACGCCGAGCCTCCACAGCAATTTCGCGACCAGCGCCGCCTCGAAGCGCTCGCCCCATCGGCTGAGCATGTCCGACAACGGCGCCGTCTCCGCGATCAGCGAGAGGCAGCCGCCTAGCTGCGCCAGGTCCCAGTGGATCGCCTCCGCCTGCCGGGCGAAGGAATAGAGGCCGAAATGATCGAAATAAGCGGCGGTGAAATCGCCGTCCCAATAAGGCGTGAACCGCCACGGGCCGTAATCGAAGCTCTCGCCCGTGATGTTAATATTGTCGCTGTTGAGCACACCGTGGACGAATCCTGCGGCCATGTAGCTCGCGGCGAGTTCGGCGGTGCGCTGGCTGACGAGATTGAACAGGCGCAGCGCATTCTCCGCGTCGTCCCCAGCCGGCGATTCGGCGTAGAGATGTTCGAGGCAATAGCGCGTCAGCCGGGCGATCGCGTCGCTGTCCTTGAAGAAGGCTTGGCGCTGGAACGAGCCGATACGGATGTTGCCGTGACTCAGGCGGGTCAGCACGGACGAGCGCGTCGGCGACGGCTCGTCGCCGCGCACCAGCTGCTCACCGGTTTCGAAGAGCGCGAAGCTCTTCGACGTATTGACGCCCAGCGCTTCGAGCATCTCCGTCGCGAGCACTTCGCGAAGGCCGCCCTTGAGCGTAAGCCGACCGTCGGCGCTTCGGCTGTACGGCGTCTGGCCGGAACCCTTGGTGCTGAGGTCGAGCAAACTTCCGCGCTCGTCGCGCAACTGCGCGAACAGGAAGCCGCGGCCATCACCGATGTCCGGGTTGTACACGCGGAACTGATGGCCGTGATAGCGAAGCGCCAGCGGGTGCTTCAGATTGTCGGGCAGCGGTTCGAAGCGGCAGAAATGGGCCGCCCATTCGTCGTCCGTAAACTCGGCAAGACCGACCGTTCCTGCGGCGCGGCGGTTCAGGAATCGCGCCGTGCATTGCGGAAATTCGGCCGGCTCAACTGCGTCGTGGAATTCCTCGCCCAGCTCAAAGATCTTCACATCCGGCCAGTAGGATTGCGCGAGCGCCATTCGCCCGCGATAGGGGAGCAGGATTGGTGGGGAAAGCGGCAATGGCCTCTTGGCGTGACGAGTATTGGACGAGCCGCGACGGACTGAAGCTTCACTATCGGGATTATGCGGGTCGAGACGACCGCCCGCCGGTGCTTTGTCTTCACGGCCTGACCCGCAATGCCCGCGATTTCGAAGCGTTGGCGGATCGGATTGCCGGCGACTGGCGTGTTGTCATTCCCGATTTCCGGGGCCGGGGCCTCAGCGAATATGATGCCGTCTCGAGCCGCTATGTCCCTCCCACCTACGCCGCCGACATCCTCCAGCTGCTCGACGAACTGGCCATTCCCGAAGCCGTGTTCGTCGGCACTTCGCTGGGCGGGATCGTGACAATGATCGTCGCCGGCTTTGCACCGCAGCGGATCGCCGGCGCGGTTCTCAACGATGTCGGGCCCGCGCTGGAAAAGGCCGGGCTCGACCGCATCCGGTCTTATGTCGGCCACGCCCTCCTCTTCGGCGATTGGGAGGAAGCCACCGACAAATTGTCGACGAGGCATGCCGAGGCCCATCCCGCATACGGACGCGACGGATGGCTCCGTTATGCGAAGCGGGTCGCGCACGAGACAAGCCAAGGAATCGAGTTCGATTATGACATGGCGATCGCCGAGCCGTTCATGGCGATGGAAGATAAGGATGCAGCCGCCGTCGATGCCTGGCCGCTCTTCGCGGGCCTCACGGGCAAGCCGCTGCTGATCCTTCGCGGAGAGCACAGCGACTTGTTCTCGGCCGAAACCGCGGAGCGGATGCGCGACAGCATCCCGGGGGCCGAGCTAGCGATCGTGCAGAATGTCGGCCACGCGCCGGACCTGACCGAGCCGGAATCGGTCGCAGCGATCGACCGGCTGCTGGAGCGCATCCTTAAGCGGTAATCATCCGCTTGAGCTTGTCGACTGCGGGCTGATCCTGTTCGTCGGGTGCGATGGTCGCGACGAACTTACCGTCGCGGTCGAACAGGAGAACCGTCGCGGTATGGTCGACCGTATAGTCGCCGCCGCCGGTCGGCACCTTCTCCGAGAAGATTCCGAATTCTTTCTTCACCTGGTCGATCTGCTGCCGCGAGCCGGTGAGCCCGATGATCGGCGCTCCGAACGCCTTCGAATAGGTGCCCATCTCCTTCGGTCCGTCGCGCTCGGGATCGACGGTGACGAAGACAATGTTGAAGGCGCCGTCGCCCCCCGCGTCGCGCCGGAGCTTCACCAGCCGCGCGAGCGTCG
>DATMHP010000182.1:0-4695 GCA_035554875.1 Sphingomicrobium sp. | reverse complement strand
TTCGACGCCTCGGGCGGCGGCGACGTGGTGCTCTACCAGCACCTGTTCTGGTTCTTCGGCCACCCGGAAGTGTACATCATGATCTTTCCGGGCTTCGGGATGATCAGCCAGGTGGTCTCGACCTTCAGCCGCAAGCCGGTCTTCGGCTATCTCGGCATGGCTTACGCGATGGTCGCCATCGGCGTCGTCGGCTTCGTCGTCTGGGCGCACCACATGTTCGTCACCGGCATGAGCCTGGACACGAAGATGTACTTCACCGCGGCGACGATGATCATCGCGGTGCCGACTGGCGTGAAGATCTTCAGCTGGATCGCAACGATGTGGGGCGGCAGCCTCACCTTCGAGACTCCGATGCTGTTTGCGATCGGCTTCATCTTCCTGTTCACCATCGGCGGCGTCACAGGTGTGGTGCTCGCCAACGGCGGCGTCGACACCTACATGACCGACACCTACTACGTGATTGCGCACTTCCACTACGTGCTCAGTCTCGGGGCGGTCTTCTCGCTGTTCGCCGGCTTCTATTACTGGTTCGGCAAGATGAGCGGGCGGATGTACAACGAGTTCCTCGGGAAGGTTCACTTCTTCCTGATGTTCATCGGCGTGAACACCATCTTCTTCCCGCAACACTTCCTCGGCCTCGACGGAATGCCGCGACGGATCCCGGACTACACGCCGGCCTTCGCCGAGTGGAACTTCGTCTCGTCGGTCGGCTTCATGATCACCGGTGCGGCGATGATCGTGTTCTTCATCAACCTGGCCTACTCGCTGCTGGCGGGTCCGAAGGCGCCCGGCAATTACTGGGGCGAAGGCGCGACGACGCTGGAGTGGACTCTGCCGAGCCCGCCGCCGTTTCACCAGTTCGAGACCCTGCCGAAGATCGACTAGGTCTCGGGCCACCGATCAAAAGAGGCCGGTCCTGCGAGAGCGGGGCCGGCCTTTTTCGTTGGGTCGCGGCCAGAGGCAAAGCGCCCCCGGAACAATCATCGATGTTTTGAATTTTGCGCGGCGGTGATGGTCATTTGGAGCGTTGCCGTGAAGGAGACGGACAAGGAATATTACGCCCGCCGCGGCAGTGAGGAGCGCAGTCGCGCCCGGACCGCTGCAACGTCGCTAAGCGAGGCGATTCACGACGATTTGGCGGACCTGTGCCACGAGCGGGCGAACGGCTCGGCCAACGTGAATTCGAAGAACGGGATCCGCCGTGGGAAGCGAACGCACAGCGCGGATTAGAGAAGGCCCTACTTTACCCGCTCGACCTTCAGGATCTTGATCTGCGGGTCGAGCATCTGGCCCTTCATCGGCCCCTCGCCCTTCGTCGGCGACACCGGCGCGGCGAGGATCGCCTTCACGACGTTCATGCCCTCGACGACGTGCCCGAAAGCGGCAAAGCCGTTCGGCCCGTCGAAGGCGGGAATGTCGGTCGTCTCGATGAAGAAGTCGGCCTGCGCCTTGCCGGGCGCCAGCGCCGCCATCGCGATTGAGCCCGCAACATTCTTGATCCCCGTCTGCACGGAGGATTCGAACGCCACCGGCGGGTTCAGCTTGCGCGCATCGCTGGTGATTCCCCCCTGGATCAGGCCGCCATCTCCATAGGGCATGGCGCGATAGAAGCTCTCCCCGTCGAATTTGTGCGCGTCGGCGTAAGCGAGGAAATTGGCCGTCGTCTGCGGCGCATGGGCTTCATCCAGCGCGACGACGATCCGGCCGAGGCTGGTCTCGATGGCGACGGGCACGAGGCCCGGCTGCGGAGCCGGCGCCTGGGCCAAGGCGGGGGCGGAAAGAGCCGCCAGCGTTAAAGCGATTCGTGTCAGCATGGCCTCGCCATAGCAGAGGCTTTCCCTCTTCGGACCAACTGCTTATAGGCCCGTCTCGTGCCCACCATGCAGATGACGAAACCAGCCGCGCTGCCCGCCGACTGGCGCGATCTTTACGCGCTGACCAAGCCGGGCGTCATGCGCCTCGTCGTGTTCACCGCGCTCTGCGGCCTCCTCGCCGCGCCGGTTATGCCGCCGCTCGTCATCGGATTCACCGCGATCCTCTGCATCGCACTCGGCGCGGGCGCGGCAGGCGCGCTCAATCAATGGTATGAGGCGGATCTCGACGCGAAGATGAAGCGGACCGCCAACCGGCCGATTCCGTCGGGCCGGCTGGATCGGCAGACCGCACTCCATTTCGCCGTCGGCCTCGGCTTCTTCTCGGTCATCCTGATGGAGCTCGCGACCAATTGGCTGGCGGCCGTGCTGCTCGCTTCGTCGATCCTCTTCTACGTGCTCATCTATACGGTGTGGCTGAAGCGCCGGACCGCGCAGAACATCGTCATCGGCGGGGCAGCCGGCGCCTTTCCGCCGCTGATCGGCTGGGTCGCAGCGACCGGCCGGATCGAGCTGCTGCCCGCCCTCCTGTTCGCGATCATCTTCCTTTGGACCCCCCCGCATTTCTGGGCGCTGTCGCTGTTCGTCCGTTCGGATTACGCTGCCGCCAAGGTCCCGATGATGCCGGTCGTCGCGGGCTATGCCGCTACTCGCCGGCAAATCCTGGCGTACAGCATCATCATGGCCGCAGCCGCAGTCTCGCCCTGGCCGCTTGGCCTCACCGGCTGGATCTATGGTTCGGTCACCGCGGTCCTCGGCCTCATCTTCATCGCCTTTGCGATCGCGGTCGCCAGGAACACTGCGACCGAGCCTAAGATGATGGGACCCGAAAAGCGGCTGTTCGCTTTCTCCATCCTCTACCTCTTCGTGCTGTTCGCGGCGCTGGTTGCGGACCGTTGGTTGCTGGCATGACGAAGATCGTCGGAGAGGAGCCGAAGCAGGAGCAGGAGGTCGTCCGCGCGCGCCAGCGCTCGCAGGCCCGGATCACCGCCTGGCTGCTCGGCGGCTTCGTCGTCCTGCTGTTCCTGATCACGATCGCCAAAGTCACCGGCAAATGACAGCGTCGGCGAACCGCAACAACCGCACCGCCGGGATCATGGCCATCGTCGGCCTTGTCATGCTCGGCCTCGCCTTCGCCTCGGTGCCGCTCTACCGGGTCTTCTGCCAGGTCACCGGCTATGGCGGGACCACCCAGCGCGCCGAGGTGGCCCCGGGAGCGGACGCCGCCGAAGGCAAGATCAGCGTCGCCTTCGACGCCAACACCAATGCCGCGCTTCCGTGGAAGTTCGAGCCGGAGCAGGAGCGGGTCTCCGTCGTTCCCGGCGCGCAGACCAAAATCTATTATCGCGCAACGAACCTCGTGGCGCGGCCGACTACGGGCCAGGCGGTGTTCAACGTCACGCCGATTGCCGTGGGCAAATATTTCAGCAAAATCGAATGCTTCTGCTTCACCGAGCAGACGCTGAAGGGCGGGCAGAGCGTCGACATGCCGGTGGTCTTCTTCGTCGATCCCAAGGTGAAGGAAGATCCCGACACCAAGGACATCTCCGAGATCACGCTGAGCTACACATTTTATCCAGTGGAAACGGACGCGACGGCGGGCTAGGGCCGTTGCAAAGACTATCGAGGGAAAGCGAGTAATGGCGGCGACGAAGAACCACGATTACCACCTGGTCGAGCCGAGCGCCTGGCCGTTGATCGGCTCCTTCTCGGCGCTGGCGCTCACTGGCGGCGCGGTGATGTGGTTTCACGCGAATCCGTACGGCGTTCCCGTCATGCTCGCGGGCGTCGCCATGATCCTGGTGACGATGTGGAACTGGTGGGCGCACGCGATCCGCGAGGGCCGCGAAGGCTATCACACGCCGGTCGTGCAGCTTCACATGCGCTACGGCATGATCCTGTTCATCGCGTCGGAAGTGATGTTCTTCCTGGCGTGGTTCTGGGCCTTCTACACCTCGGCCCTGTTTCCCTCCTCGGTCGATGCGGTCGGTGGCCAGTGGCCTCCTAAGGGCATCGAAGTCCTCAACCCATTCGGGTTCCCGCTTCTCAACACTTTGATCCTGCTCTGCTCCGGTACGACCGTCACGTGGGCGCACCACTCGCTCATCCACAACGATCGCCAGGGGCTGAAGCTCGGCCTTCTGCTGACGATCCTGCTCGGCCTCACCTTCACCGGCGTCCAGGCGTGGGAATACATCCACGCGCCGTTCGCCTTCAAAGGCAGCATCTACGGTTCGACCTTCTTCATGGCGACCGGCTTCCACGGCTTCCACGTGATCGTCGGGACGATCTTCCTGATCGTCTGCCTGGCACGCGCCAACAAGGGCGACTTTACGCCGCGCGCGCACTTCGGGTTCGAGGCCGCCGCCTGGTACTGGCACTTCGTCGACGTCGTGTGGCTGTTCCTGTTCGTGTCGATCTACGTCTGGGGCGGCTGGGGCGCGCCGATGGCCGGCTAAGCGGCTCGGCGGGTGCGCCAGGTCTCGCCTCTCCAGGGAGCGCTTTCGGGCCTCTGTCCCCGCTGCAAGTCGAAGACCCTGTTCGCAGGCTGGGTCCGGTTCGCCGACAAATGCCGCGCCTGCGGACTGGATTATTCCAGCTTCAACGTCGGTGACGGGCCTGCCGCTTTCCTGATCCTGATCATCGGCGCGATCCTTGTTGCGGGCGCTCTGATCCTCGACGGGGCGGCATCGCCGCCATGGTGGGTGCACCTCGTCTGGATCCCGGTCGGTGTCGGCCTGACGATCCTCGGCCTGCGCTGGGCAAAGGCGCTGCTGATCACGCAGGAATATATCCACCGCGCGCGCGAAGGGCGCATCGCCGA
>DATMHP010000181.1:0-13230 GCA_035554875.1 Sphingomicrobium sp. | reverse complement strand
GCTCTCCGCCCTCAATTTCGGCGATCAGAAGCTTGGCCGCGTCATGCTCGACATAGCCTTCCTTCAAAAGCTCTTCGTCGACTTTCCCCTTGCAGGCCGGATAGAAAATCTCTTCCTCGATCATCGAATGGATGGTCAGCTCGCGGCAGATTTGCCGCGCCAGCTTTTCCTTGCGGCCGTCGCCGCTCGCTTTTTCGAAATCCTTAAAGAGCTGCTGCACCTCGTCGTGATCCGCTTTTAGCAAAGCGATCGCGTCCTGCTTCTTCGTGTCCGCCATGGGTTCCTCCTGTTCGCGGTGAAACCGATTGCCGATTAGGCTTGTTCCTGAGGGCGATGAACAAGGATGACGTCGAACACTATGCGGGCCTCGACTGGAAGGCGATCGGCTACATCACCTCGATCGTCAGCGTCTTCTTCCTGGGCGCGATCGCGTGGCCCAAGCCTGACGATCCGGGCTGGTATCTGCCGGCGCTGATCATCGGCATGGCGACGTCGGTGCTGGGGATGGGCTTCCGCTACCTCGCGCACATCCAGCAAAAGAAGGAAATGTCGAAAAAGGCCGAGAGGCGTTAAGAAGCGTCAGCGTCCTCATTGGGAAAGTCACGCCATGGCGAAGAAGGTCACGAAAAAGCCCGCAGCTTCGTCACGGCGAGGCCCTGCGAAGAAGCCTGCAGCATCACGCAAAGCCGCGGCGCCGAAGCGCAGCTCGAGCCCGACGAAGAAACAACCGAGGCCTCGGGGGCAAAAGCCGGAAACCATGAGCGCAAGCGATGCGCTGGTGGGGCTGCTCGAAAGCCCGCTTGTGGCCGACGTGCTCGCAGCCGGCGCTGCCGCGGCGCTGGCCTCCTTCACCCACCACCGTTTAACGCGTCGCCGCGACGGCAATTCGAAGCAGGCGTTGAAGGATGCGGCGAAGGCGGCCGCCACGGCAATGGGCGCGCGGCTGCACGACGAGTTCGACGAGATCGTCGAGAGCTCGAAGAGAGCTAAACGCGCAAAAGCGTAAGCCGCGCTCGTCCGACATCGCGCTCGGTGTCGGGCGCGCAGCCCTGCGGCGCGACAGTTTCGCCGCGTTCGGTTTCGATCGAGATCCAGCTTCCGGGTGCGACCCAGCCTGCCTTCAGGATTTGCTTGAGGGCCGCCGTCCCCGATCCCGGCGCATAGGGTGGATCGGCGAAGACAAGCTCGAACGGCTGCTGGGAGGGCAGGGCGCTAGCCGACCTCGCCAGGACTCGCGTTCGATCCGCGGCGCCCACGGCTTCGATATTGGCGCGGATGGCCGCAACCGCCCGCGCGTCCTGTTCGACGAAGCAGGCGAACGCAGCGCCGCGCGACAGCGCTTCGAGCCCCAGCGCTCCGCTCCCCGCGTAAAGATCCGCAACGCGAAGCCCCTCGAATGAGCCGAGGCGGCTGGTGAGCATCGAGAACAGCACCTCCCGCACCCTGTCGCCGGTCGGCCGCGTCGCCATTCCTTCCGGAGCGGCGAGCTTCCGTCCCCGCCACTGCCCGGCGATGATCCTCATTTCAGCGTCGCGCGGAACGCTGCCAGCGCCGCCTGCGGTACCTCGTCGACGTCACCGGGCTCCATTCCGCCAACATCGAAAGGTCCATAGGCCGTCCGGATCAGCCGCGAGACCTGAAGGCCGAGATGCTCCAGCACCCGCCGAACCTCGCGGTTCTTGCCCTCGGTCAGGCTCATTTCGATCCAGCAATTGCGCCCCGTCCGCCGCTCCAGGTTCGCGTTGATGGAGCCATAATGCATGCCCTCGATCGTCACGCCTTCGGCCAGCCCTTCAAGCTGCTCCTGGCTGATGTCGCCGAACGCGCGTGCCCGATAGGTGCGAACGACACCGGTGCGCGGAAGCTCGAGCTGCCGCTTCAACTCGCCATCGTTGGTCAGCAGAAGCAGGCCTTCGGTCAGGAAGTCGAGGCGACCGACGGGCATCAGGCGTGGAAGGCCTTGCGGCAGCTTGTCGTAAATCGTCGGTCGTCCCTTGGGGTCGTAGGCGGCGGTGATGGTCCGTTGCGTCTTGTAAAAGCGGAACAGCCGCGTCGATTGCGCCGCGCGGACAGCCTTGCCGTCGACCGTCACGCCTTTGAGGGTCGTCAGCAGCGTCGCCGGTGTCTCGACCTTCTTTCCATCAATCGCGATTCGCCCTTCGGCGATCATCCGCTCGACTTCGCGGCGCGAGGCGAGTCCCGCCCGCGCGAGCAATTTGGCGATGCGTTGCGGGCCGTCTTCGCGGGGCGCATGCGGACGCGCGCTTTTGCGCGGCACAGGATGGCGCTTGGTTCGTTCGGATGGCAAAGTAACCGTATCCTGCTGGGGGACCAGATGCTGTTCGGGAAGCGCAAGCGTATCGTCAAGCGCATCCTCATCGTCGAGGACGAGCCTCTTACTGCGTTCGACAACGAAGTGATGCTGGCCGACATGGGCTACGAAGTAGTCGCGACGCTCGACAGTTTCGACCAGGCGATTGCTCTCATTGACCGCGAAGACGTGGACCTGGTCCTCAGCGATGTCAGGCTGACCGGCAAGCGAAGCGGTCTCGACCTGGCCAACGCGGCTGCGAATCGCGGAATCCCGGTGCTCTTCTCGACTGGTCGCGAATTGCCGGAGCAGGCGAAATCCAAGGCGCTCGGCTGCCTCAAGAAGCCGTACAGCGAGCGGCAGTTGAAGAACGCCCTCGAGGCAGTCGACAAGCTGCTCGGCGGGGAGACCGTCAAACCGCCCAAGGGGCTCGAGCTGTACCCTCGCGCGGAGGGCTAGAGCAAAGCCTCGACGCGCTGGTGGAACGGCGCAATCCCGCTCTCCAGAGTTCCGAGAGTCACTTTGTCGAGCAGACCGGCGCTCAGGCCCTGCTGGCACAAAGCCGCCGCGCGGAAATCCTCGCCGGCGAAAGTGCCGCCATCGAGCAAGTCCCAGCTTTTTCGCCAATGCTCCTCGGCATCCGCGGTCGCCGGAGCCTGGGGGATCAGCATGAAATCCTCGACCAACGACGAGTCGACCGACTGCGGCATGATGTTGAGAAGGTTGATGTAATCGGGGCTGACGACCAGGATTGCCGACGGAAAGAGATGGTAGGTGTAGGTAACCGCGTGCCGAAGCTGCTGCCAGTCGTCGCGGTCGATCGAAGCGAGATAATCGGCGCGGCCGACGACCGCCCGCTGGTGCGGCCCGACCTGGTCGGCCGCGGTGATCCCGTCGGCGAAGAAGCCGGCAATCGTGTCCGCGTGCAGCCTCTGCACGTGATAGCTTTCGAGGAAGGCGTCGACGATCAGCTTCCAGTTGGCCGCAACCTGATGCGTGTGCCGCCGGTAGAGGTGAAGGCGGCCTAAGCCGAATGCGTCGAAATCCGGCGCGAGCGCCTCCGCCGGACCGAAATCCGCGGCAACGTCGCGCGCGAACCAGAGCAGCCCGCCTGCCTCGGCGGCGGCGAATTCGAACAGATGCTTCTCGTCCTTGTCGAGGCCGGGAAAACAGTCGGCGCGCGGGACGCCCTTGAGGGCCCCGTCCGGGCCATACGTCCACGCGTGATAGGGGCAGGCGATTCCCCTTGCCGGAACGACATCGGCGCTTTCGACCAGCCTCGTCCCGCGATGCCGACAGACATTGGCGAGCACATGCGCTGATCCTTTCCCGTCGCGCGTGACGAGCAGCGGCACTCCAAACCCGTCATGGACGAAAGCGTGGCGATCCTCCGGAAGCAACGCTGATGGCGAGACGACCAACGGAAGCTTTCCGAACATCGCGCTCTGCTCCGCCTCGAACCGCTGCGGGTTCGTATAGACGCTCGCGTCGAGCTCGATGATCTGGGTTCCCATCGCCGCCTCGCCGCGGGCGAGCGCGTCGGCGAGCGCGCGTTGGCCGCTGGTCGGGCGAAGGACGGAAGCGGGCGCGTCCATGGCCGATTGGTGCGCCGAAGCTGTGGGCTGTGCAAGAGCCGTCGCTCACCCCCTGTTCAGCCGCGCCGGGCCTGTTAAGCAAGGCGAGAAACCGAGGAGGGGTGGCGATGGCAGTTTCAAACGGAACGGCAGAACGCGTCGGCTTTGTGGCGACGATCGCGCCTTATTTTCGGCCGATGCCGTTCGTAGCGTTCCTGCTCGGCATTTCGAGCGGCTTTCCACTTACGTTGCTGCTCGCGACGATGACCTATTGGCTGTCGAAGGTCGGCATTGAAAAATCGACGATCGGTTTCGCAATCGGGCTGACGACGCCCTACACGCTGAAGTTCCTGTGGGCGCCCCTGGTCGACAAGCTGCCGCTCCCGGTGCTCACGCGCCTGTTCGGCCAGCGTCGGGCCTGGCTGTTCTTCATTCAGGCCTTGCTGTTCGCCGCGCTGTGGCAGCTCGGCGGAAGCGATCCCGCCAACCATCTCGCCCTGTTCGCAGTGTGGGCGATCATCGTCGCCTTCCTCTCGGCGACGCAGGATATCGTGATCGATGCTTACCGGATCGAAATCCTCACCGATGAGGAGCTTCCCTACGGCACGGCGATGAACCAGTTCGGCTACCGGACCGGCAACCTCATCGCCGGGGCCGGCACCATCTATCTCGCCTCGACGGAAGGTGCCGGGCTCGGCTGGGCGGTCGCGTACGGGCTGACGGGCCTTTCAGTGCTCCCGGCGGCGATCGCGGCTTTGTTCGCTGGTCCCGGACGCTTTGTGCAGCGGAACCTGCGCAAGGCCGGACAAAGCTTCGGAGCGTGGGTGAAGGAATCGGTGTGGAATCCCTTCAAGGAGTTCCTCACTCGCCACGGCGCATTCCTCATTCTCGCTTTCGTCCTCCTGTACAAAATCGGCGACGCAATGGGGCAAGGAATGCTCGGTCCGATGATCAACGAGCTGGGCTTCTCGGACACCGAATATATCGCGGTGAACAAGTTCGTCGGTTTCTGGGCGCTGATCGTGGGGTCTGCTTGCGGAGCCCCGTTCATCAAGTGGCTCGGGATGGGGCGCGCCTTGTTCATTTCCGGGCTGCTGATGATGTTCTCGAACGTCTTGTTCGCGGTGCTGGCCATGAATGGACGATCGGACGTCATGCTGGCGCTGGCTGTCGGTACGGAGAATTTCACCAGCGGCATCGGGCTGACAGTCTTCGTGACCTATCTCTCGGGGCTATCGAGCCTGGCCTATACCGCGACCCAGTTCGCGCTCCTGTCGTCCTTTGCGGCGGTTGGCCGGACATGGCTTGCAACGCCTGCCGGCTTCGTTGCCGAAGAACTGGGATGGGTGGGCTTCTGGCTTTTCACGGTCGTTGCGGCAGTGCCTGGAATGATCCTGTTGTGGATCATGTGGACCAAGGGCTTCGTCGTCGAAGCCGTTCGCCAGCCAGGAACGGAAGACGACGAAGGCGGTCCCGCAGCGCAGGGGCAGCCGGAGGCCAAGCCGGCTTAGTCCGGGATCTCGCCATTGGCCCTCAGCACCTCGCCCGCGAGGTAGAGGGAGCCGAAGATCAGGACGCGCGAAGGCTGCTCGATCCGGGCAAGCGCCTCGTCGAGCGTCGAATTCCACGTCGCGCTGAAGCCGAACTCATGCGCCAGTTTGGCGAGCGCTTCCGGCGAATGATGGTCGTGAAAGGGCACGGGCAGGGTGTGGACCTCGCTCGTCAGCCCCCGAAAGCTCTTGAGCATCGCGCGCGGGCTCTTTGTCTTCAGCGACGCGAAGACCAGCACGAATGGCAGGTCGTCGGAGAAGGCGCGGCGGACATGGTCCGCCACCAGCCGCGCGGCCGAGGCATTATGGCCTCCGTCCAGCCAGATCTCGCTGCCCTTCGGAAGCTCCCGAGTAACCGGTCCTGCGGAGAGCCGCTGCAGACGGGCCGGCCACATGGCGCTCCGAATCCCTTCCGCCATCGCCTCGTCTGAAATCGGGAACCTGTCCTGGTGGCGAAGCATGGCCACCGCCAATGCCGCATTCTCCGCCTGGTAGCGCCCGGCGAGCCCCGGTATCGGCAGGTTCAACGCTCCGGAGTGGTCGCGGTAATGGATGTGGCCGCGGATCAGACGCGATTCCCAGAGTGCACCGCGGCCGATCCACGCTGCGCCGACCGTTTCGGCCTTTTCCTGGACGCGATGGGCGGCAGCGGGCGGATAGCGCTGCGTGACCAGCGGCACGCCGGCCTTGGCGATTGCGGCCTTTTCGCCGGCGATGTCGCCGATGCTTCGTCCCAACCATTGGCGGTGGTCGATGCCGAGGCCGGCAATGCCGCAAACCAGCGGTTTCTGGACGACGTTGGTGGCGTCGAGGCGGCCGCCGAGCCCGACCTCGAGAATGCAGGCATCGGCCTTCGCCCGCGCGAAGGCGAGAAAGGCGACCGCCGTCGTGACTTCGAAGAAGCTGGGCTCGATCCCGTTGCTTGCGTCGAGCACTTCGTCGAGGAGCGCCGCGAGCTCGTCATCCTCGATCAGCTTCCCCGCGATCCGGATCCGCTCGTTGAATCGGACGAGATGGGGGCTGGTGAACATGTGCACCTTGAGCCCGGCCTTCTCGAGGATCGCCCGCAGGAAGGCGCAGGTCGAACCCTTGCCGTTGGTCCCGGCGACGTGAAGCACCGGCGGCAGGCGGTCCTGCGGTCGTCCAAGCCGGTCGAGGAGCTGCGTAATCCGGTCCAGCCCAAGCCGGTCGCCGCCCGGCGAGAGCTTCGCCAAGCGGTCGAGCTGTTCCTGGACTTTGCTGTTATCCGACCGAGCGAAGTCGGCCATTTCAGGCCGCCTTCTTCTCCGGCATCAAATAGCCGATCGTCGTGGCGAGCCGCTCCTTCAGCTGCTGGCGCGGAACGACCATGTCGATCATCCCGTGCTGCAGCAGATATTCGGCGCGCTGGAATCCTTCAGGAAGCTTTTCGCGGATCGTCTGTTCGATCACGCGCTGCCCCGCGAAACCGATCAGCGCTCCAGGCTCGGCGATCTGGATGTCGCCAAGCATTGCGTACGACGCCGTCACGCCGCCGGTCGTCGGGTCGGTAAGGACGACGATATAAGGCAGGCCGGCTTCCCTGAGCTCGGTAATCGCCACGGTAGTCCGCGGCAGCTGCATCAGCGACAGCACCGCTTCCTGCATTCGCGCTCCGCCTGAGGCGGTGAAGATGATGTACGGCACCTTCGCCTCGATCGCCGCCCGGGCGCCGTTCACGAATGCCGTTCCGACCGCGATCCCCATCGATCCACCCATGAAGGCGAAATCCTGGACCCCGATCACCGCGCCATGCCCGCCGATCTTCCCCCGCGCGTTGATCAGCGCATCCCGCTCGCCGGTCTTGGTCCGGGCATCCTTGAGCCGGTCCGTGTAGCGCTTGGTGTCACGGAACTTCAGCGGGTCCTCGCGTACCTCCGGCGTCGGCAGCACGTCATATTCGCCGTCGTCGAACAGATGCTCGAAACGCTGCTTGGGCCCGATTCGGTCGTGAAAGTCGCAGCGCGGGCAGACGCGCTGATTGTCTTCCCACTCCTTGAGGAAGACCATCGTCCCGCACTTCGCGCACTTGTGCCACAAAGTGTCCGCCGTCTGGCGCTTCGGGAGGAACGGGATTCCGTTCCGGACTTTGCTGAGCCAACTCATCTGACAGGGGCCTTTCTTGAGCGCGCGGGTAGGCCCTAGCGCCCTTGCTTGTCCACCGCCTAGAGAGTGGCGGCGATTGCCTGCAGGGCTGCTGCGGGATCGGGAGCGCCGGTAATCGGGCGACCGATGACCAGGATCGAAGCGCCGTCATCGAGGGCCGCGCGGGGCGTGACGACCCGTTTTTGGTCGCCAACGTCGGAGCCCTGAGGTCGCACGCCGGGAACGACGAAGAAGCCAGCCGGCCAGGTTTGGCTCACTGCCTTCACCTCCGCGCCGGAGCAGACGATGCCGTCGACGCCGGAGTCTCGCGCGAGTGCCGCCAGCCGCGCGACCTGGTCCGCCGGTTGTCCACCGACGCCGATGGATTGGAGGTCGCCGCCGTCGAGGCTCGTGAGCACCGTCACCGCCACCACCTTCGTCTTTTCCGGAGCCGCGGACTTTGCCGCCTCCATCATCGTGCGGCCGCCCGCGGCGTGGACGGTGAGCACCGCAGGTTCCAGCGGCCGCAAAGACTGCACCGCCTTGGCGACGGTGTTCGGGATGTCGTGGAGCTTAAGGTCGAGGAAGATGGGCAGGCCGATATCGGCGATCTCGCGCACTCCGGCCGGCCCGTTCGCGCAGAAGAATTCAAGGCCGAGCTTCACGCCGCCGGCGAGGGATTTGACGCTTGCCGCCAGCTCGCGCGCTCGCTCCAGGTCCGGAGTATCGATGGCGACGAACACCGGCTTCATTCATTGTCCTCCGGTTCTTCGGTGGCGATTGGCGGCAAGTTTTGCCTCGCAACCGTGATGCGGTTGTTCAGGCGCCAGATCTTCGCGCGGTAGACGAGCATCGTTGGGATCAGCCCGATCAGGAACATGGTGGCGAGCACAAGCGGGATCTTCACGTCCGCCTCAAGATTGCCCCAGAGGCTGATCGTCACGTCGCGCCAGTTTCGCGCCGCGAACAATGTCACGAGGACCGCGATCACGATCCAGAACAGGGTCTTCAGGAACCGCAAGGCCGTGCCCTCCCGCCAACGGCCTTAAGCGAGCGAATTGCCGATTGCCAGCGGCGGCCCTCCAAACATTCGTCGTAAGCCACGGTCGTTTCGTCGCAGCGGACCATTTCGCCTGTTGAGCGGTTGAGCGCGTGCGGCAACAGCACCCGACGGGGTGGGAGTGGGTCGTTTGAAAACATCGCATAAGGTCGCAATCGGCGCTGCCGCGCTCATTCTCGGTTCGGCACTGGTTGCGACGAGGCCCGGCCCGCATTCGCAACAGGAAAAGGAAGCCGCCGCGGCGCACGCCCGGCTGGCGGTGGTCAGCCCGGCGTCTCGCCACGACGTCGATTACAAATTGCTCGATGCCAGGCTCCAGCGGCTTGTGCAGCGTCCGACGATGGTCGGGCTGGCGGTGGGCGTGGTCGAGAACGGACGGATTACCTTCCTGAAGGGTTATGGCGAGACTGCGGCGGGCTCCGGCGAGCCTGTGACTCCCGAGACCGTGTTCCGCTGGGCGTCGGTATCGAAGGGTGTCGCCGCCACAATGGTCACGAAGCTGGCCGAGCAGGGCAAGGTCGATCTCGGAGCGCCGATCTCCGTCTACAAGACGACGCTCAGGCTGCCCGACAATGCAGACCAGCGGGCGAGTGTCGCCGATCTCCTCAGCCACCGGCTTGGTATCTATCACAACGCCTATGACGAGCGGCTGGAGGACGGGCAGGATCCGCGGCAGATCCGGCAGGACATCGGCACCCTGAGCCTCGTCTGCCAGCCCGGGACATGCTGGAACTACGAGAACGTCGCCTACGATGCCGCGTCCGAGATCGTGCACAACGAGACGGGCAGGGCCTACCAGCAGGTCGTGAAGCGCAGGCTGTTCGATCCGATCGGGATGACCAGCGCAAGCGTCACGATGGACGGGCTGACGAGCTCGAAGAGCTGGGCCAGGCCGCACAATGCCGGCCGGCGCGAGCTCAAGCTTTCCGACGCTTATTATCGCGTGCCGGCCGCCGGCGGCGTCAACAGCGATATCAAGGACCTGGCGCTGTGGATGCTCGCGCAGATGGGCGAGATGCCCGACGTGATTTCACCGCGCGTCCTCAACGCGCTTCATGCGCCGCTGGTGAAGACTCCCAACGAGCGCGGGCGGCTGCACATGCCCGCCGACCCGCTCGAGGGCGCATGGTACGGCTACGGCTGGCGAAGCTATGATTATGGCGGGCACCGCATCGTCGGCCACCGCGGCGGTGTCGATGGCTATCGCTCGCTGATCCTCTTCGATCCGCAAAAGAAGAGCGGCGTGGTGGCGCTCTGGAACAGCAACACCAACCAGCCCGGAGCTCTGGAGTTTGAGGTGATGGACATGATCTATCACCGGCCGTTCCACGACTGGCTGCAGATCGATCGCAACGGCGCGCCGACGCCGGATACCGAAGATTCGAGCGACGTCGGCGGCGGCAGCAGCTGATCCGCGGGCGCTACCGCACGTAGATGACCGAGTGCATTCCGAGCTGGTCGTGGAAGAAATGGCTGCAGTGCACTTCGTAGGTGCCGCGCGCCGGGATCACCGTCACCGACATGCTCTGGTGCGGTATCACGTGCACTTCGCCCTGCATCGTCATTCCGCTTACCATCCGCGATGAAGCGAAAAAGGCCGGCGCCTTGAAGGTGTGGCCGATCCCCGAGACGTTGTTGAAGACCAAAGTCACCGGCACGCCGGCCCTGAGGGTGATCGGGCTTGGCGCATAGCCGTAGCTGTAAAGCTGGATTGGAACGACGTTGGTCGGCTTTTGCGCTGCGGCGGGCGCGGCAAGCGCAAAGGCGGCAGCAATTGCAAGGGTGAGCTTCATCGATAACCTCCGCTGGTTCGAAGTCTTCGCTCAGCCCCTGGCTTATGGCGCGGCGCCGGAATTCGTGCCCGGCGCACGCGCCAACAAACAGTCTTAAGCCGGAATGGTTCAGCCAGCGGCTTCTATCGCATGCTTCATCCGGCTGATTTCGTCATGGCCGCGGCGGACCTCCTGATAGCATTGCTCGACGACCTGGCGCGGATCTCCGGTCAGGTTTTCCAGCGCGTCCTCGAACTGTCCTTTCAGATAGTCTTCCGCGCTTTCGGTCTGGTTGATCACCGCCTGCTCGTCGTGGCCGCTGATCGCGCCTTTGAGGTCTTCCCAGACGTGATGCATCCCGCCCATCGCCGAGCCGGAATCGGCCGGTTCGCCGCCCATGCGGCGCACCTCGTCGCGGAGCCGCTCCACGACCCGTTCACGCTCGCTGGCGTTGTCGCGGAAGACATCGCGGAGGCGTTCGCTGTCCAGCTCCTCGGCCGAGTTGCGGTATCCATTGACGCTGTCGATGGTGGTCTTCAGCAGTGAATTGAGGGTGTCGATCTGGTCGTCAGCCATGACTGGTCTCCTGTGTTTTTCGAGATTGCTGATGACCTAACGCGTTGAAGCCAAAGGCGATGCGCGTCCGTTCAGAATATTGAGGGCGCTCGACGCCGATCCGTGGCATTGTGACGACGGCTCGAAGGGGGAGGGCGCCGATGGCACTGACTCGTCGTAACCTGCTGCAGCGGATCGGCGCCGTAGGGGGCGCGGGCGCCGCCTACATGGCAATGGAGGCGATGGGGCTCGCCATTCCAACGCCAGCGGGCGCGGAGGATTTCGCGCTTCCGCCCCAAAGCGGCAGCGGCAAATCGGTCGTCATTCTCGGCGCCGGAATCGCTGGCCTGGTGTCGGCTTACGAACTCGGGCGCGCCGGCTACGATGTGACAGTCCTCGAGGCACGGAACCGTATCGGCGGCCGCGTGTGGAGCATCCGGGGCGGCGACCATGTCGAGCAATTCGGGCAGCCGATCCAGCGCGCCGAATTCGACGACGGCCTCTATTTCAACGCCGGCGCTGCAAGGATTCCATCAAGCCACAGGGCCATCCTGGGCTATGCCCGGCGCTTCGGCGTCCGGCTGGAAACCTTCATCAATTCCAACCGCAGCGCCCGCTGGGATTTTGCCGGCAAGGTCCAGCCCGAGCGGCGCATGGTGTTCGACTTGCAGGGCCACATCATCGAGCTGCTCGCCAAGGCGATCGACCAGCATGCCCTCGACCAGGCAATGCCGAAGGCCGAGCTCGAACAATTCCGCCAGTTCCTGCAATTTTACGGCGGCCTCGATCCCAAGGGGAATTATGTGAACCTCGGCGGGAGCTCCGGGTTTGCCGTCGAGCCGGGGGGATACGACCAGGCGCCGCGCGATTTGTCGCCGCTCAGCCTTCGGGAAACCCTGCCGAGCCAGGCCGTGGGGCTTCCGCAGATCTTCGAATTCATCCCCGACATGCAGGCGACGATGCTTCAGCCGGTTGGCGGAATGGATCGTATCGCCCACGCCATTTACGAGCAGGTGAAGCCGCGGGTTCGATTGAAGACTCCGGTGACCGCGATCCGCCGGATCGGCGGCCGCGTCCGGATCGAGCATGTCGGCGGCGCCACGGAAGCGGATTATTGCGTCTGCACGCTGCCGCTTACGATCCTGTCGCGGACCCCGGCCGATTTCTCTCCCGCCAAAAAAGCCGCGATCGCCGGCGCTCCGCCCTATCTGCACAGTGTTAAAGTCGGAGTCGAAGCCCCGCGTTTCTGGGAAACGGACGATAATATCTTCGGCGGGCTCGCCTGGACCGACCGCAAGAACGAAAACCTGATTTACCCGTCAGACAACTTCACCCAGCCGAAAGGGGTGCTGGTGGGCGCCTATGTCGCCGGCTGGACGAACCCGGATAATCCCGACGCCTTTTCGCGGCTGTCCAACGCCGAGCAGTTCCGGATCGTTCGCGATTCCGTTGAGGCCCTGCATCCCGGAAAAGGCGGCCTTCTCGTTAAGCCGGTGTCGGTGCGCTGGGGCCTCACGCCTTATTCCGAAGGAGTCTCTCCGACATGGCCGGGCCTTGGAGGGCAGGGCCCGCGGCCGCCGCTGTACCAGGAGCTGCTCAAGCCGGAGGGCCCGATCGTCTTCGCCGGCGAGCACCTGAGCTACCAGCCAGCCTGGCAGGAGGGTGCAGCACTCTCGGCGCACGATGCGTTGAAGCTGCTGATGGCGATGGCCGCTGAAGCTCCGGCGGCAAGGAGTGCCGCTTGATGAATCTTGAAGGCGGCTGCGCCTGCGGGGAAGTTCGTTACCGCCTCAAGCGCGAGCCGATGTTCGTCCATTGCTGCCACTGCACGTCCTGCCAGACCGAAACCGGCAGCGCCTTCGTGATCAATGCCCTGATCGAAAGCAGCGAAGTCGAGACGCTAAGAGGTGAGCCGGTAGCCGTCATGACGCCATCCGAAAGCGGTCGCGGCCAGCAGATCTGGCGCTGTCCGGAGTGCGAGGTGGCGTTGTGGAGCAATTATGGTGGCGCGAAGGACGTGGTCCGCTTCATTCGCGTCGGAACGCTCGATGAGCCCGGCGCCGTCGTCCCCGACGTCCACATTTATACTCGGTCGAAGCTGCCGTGGGTGCAGCTCCCCGACGGCGCCCTCGCGGTTGAGGAATATTATGACATCGCCTCCGTCTGGCCCGAGGAAAGCCTGCAAAGGCGCAGGGCGCTGTTCGGCTAGAGTCCAATCCCCGGCAAGGATCGGGCAATCGCCTCCCAACTGTGCGTCGCCATCAGGGCCAGCGGAACGGCTGCCGAGAACAGGCAGGCGGCAAAG
>DATMHP010000180.1:0-8318 GCA_035554875.1 Sphingomicrobium sp. | reverse complement strand
TCCAGATCGTCGAGCTCGCGCTCGAGCGGTTCGGCGCGCCCGTCTACGTGCGCCACGAAATCGTCCACAACCGATTCGTCGTCGATCGTTTGAAGCAAATGGGCGCGATTTTCGTCGATGAGCTCGACGAGGTCCCCGACGACCGCCCCGTCGTTTTTTCCGCCCACGGCGTACCGAAGGCCGTTCCCGCGAACGCCCGAGATCGCGGACTGACGTATGTCGACGCGACCTGCCCCCTGGTTTCGAAGGTCCACCGCCAGGCGGAGCGGCTCATCGACGACGGTTTGCACATTCTCTTCATCGGCCACGGCGGCCACCCCGAAGTGATCGGCACCTTCGGCCAGGTGCCGGATGGCTCGATCACGCTCATCGAGACGGTGGAGGACGCCCGCTCCGTCGACGTCGCCGACCCGGACCGCCTCGCCTTCCTCACCCAGACGACCTTGTCGGTCGACGACACCGCCGCGATTGTCGATGCGCTGAAGGAGCGGTTCCCCGCGATCCGCGCCCCGCGCAGCGAGGACATTTGCTACGCGACGTCGAACCGGCAGGCGGCAGTCAAGGCGATCGCTCCCGAGTGCGACCGGATGCTGGTCATCGGCTCCCCGAACAGCAGCAATTCGCTCCGGCTCGCCGAGGTCGCGGAGCGGCTGGACGTTCCGGCCCGGCTGATCGACCGGGCATCGCAGATCGACTGGGACTGGCTCGGCCAGCCGAAGGTGCTGGGCATTACCGCAGGCGCCTCCGCCCCCGAGCTTCTTGTCCGCGAAGTCGTCGACGCGCTCGCCGAGCGGTTCGAGATCGTCGAGGAGATCGCCGACCACAGCCCCGAGCGCATGATCTTCAAACTGCCGCGCGAACTCGTCGCCTGAATGGCTGACCTGCCCTTCGTCGAGATTTTCACCGACGGAGCCTGCCGGGGAAATCCCGGGCCGGGCGGCTGGGCGGCGCTCCTTCGCACCGGCGACAAGGCGCGCGAGATCAGCGGCGGCGAGGCGCACACGACCAACAACCGGATGGAGCTCCGCGCCGCGATCGAAGCGCTGAATGCGCTGAAACGGCCGTGCCGTGTCGAGATCCACACCGACAGCGTTTACGTGCGGGACGGGATCACCAAGTGGATCCACGGCTGGAAGCGCAACGGCTGGCGGACCGCGAACAAGAAGCCGGTCAAGAATGCCGAGCTCTGGCAGGAGCTGATCGATGCGGCACAGCGGCACGAGGTCGTCTGGCATTGGGTGAAAGGCCATAGCGGCCACCCCGAGAACGACCGGGTCGATGCGCTCGCCTGCGCCGAGGCCGACAAGCAGAAAGCCTAGCGAAAACGCTCCGGCGAGAATGGCGCCGGGTCGATATGCGCGACCATCGCATCGGGTTCACTGCCCACAAGGAGTGAGGCAGCCAACTTGGCTGCAGCCGGAGCCGACTGGATTCCGAAGCCGCCCTGCCCCGCGCACCAGAAGAATCCCGGCGCGGTCGGGTCGAAGCCGTAGACCGGCACGCGATCGGGCGCGAAGCTCCTCAACCCCGCCCATTTCCGCTCCACCGCCTCGATCGGCCAATCGACCGCTTTCTCGAATCGGTCGATCGCGAGCGCGACGTCGATTTCCTCGGGCGCGGCGTCGCAGGGATCGCTGTCGATTTCGTCGTGTGGGCTCAGCCAGATCGTCCGGTCGCCCTCGCCCTTGAAATAGAATGTGCCTTCCGAATCGTCGACGAGCGGGAGGTCGCGAAGGCCGCTTTGCCCGACCCGAAGCTGGACCATCGTCCGTCGCTTCGGCGCGATCCCGAGCGGCTCGACCCCGGCTGAGACGGCGACTGGATCGGCCCAGGCGCCGGCCGCATCAACGAGGACGCCAGCGGACAGCGTCGAGCCGTCCTGAAGCTCCACCACCCATTTGTCACCGTACCGCGCCGCGGACTTCAATCCCGCACCCGTCCGGACGACTCCGCCCGCCCGGCGGAACTGGCGCAGATAGGCCGAATGCAGCCCCGCGACGTCGATGTCCGCGCAACCCGGCTCGAACAAGGCGCGCGTCCACTCCGGCCGGATTCCCGGCACCATTTGCTCAAGCTCGGCCCGCTCGATCACCCGCGATTCGATGCCTTCCGGAAGCTCGGGCAGGTCGCCGCGGCTGATGTGCAGATCGCCGCGCGTCCGGAGAAAGCCGTGATCGGAAAAATCCGCCGGCGGAGAATCGAGGAAGGCTCGCGACGCGGTACTGAGCTGCGCGACGACCGGCCCGCCATAGCTTTCGAGCCAGAAGGCGGCCGAGCGGCCGGTCGAGTGAAAGCCGCACTGCTCTTCGGCTTCGACGAGCAGGACCGAGTGATTCGCCGCGATCTCGGCGCCGAGACTCGCTCCGGCGATCCCGCCGCCAACAATCAGGACATCAACATCATTCATTTGCGGCGCTGGTTACGGTTTGGAAAGGCGCGCCGTCTACCTCGACCGCATGATGAACGCGGGATTCACCGAAATTTTGCTGGGGCTGCTGGCGCTGATTCTCGTCGTTGCGGCGGTGATCGACGTCCGCACCTTCACGATTTCGAATCGGCTCAACATCGCCGTCGTACTGCTCGCGCTGGTCTTCTGGTGGTCCATCGGGCTGCCGCTTTGGCCCGACGCGGCGATCCAACTGGCTGTTGCAGGGGGCGTCTTCGTCCTGCTCGCACTGGCCTTCTTCGCGGGCATGATGGGCGGGGGTGACGTCAAGCTCGCGGCGGCCATCGCGCTGTGGTTTTCGCCCGCCGCGACGCTGCGCTTTCTCGTGTTCATGTCGATCGCCGGCGGAATTTTAACGCTGGTCGTTCTCGTCATCCATCGGGTCCGTTCCAGAGAGGGACGGCCCGAGGTTCCGTACGGAGTCGCGATCGCAATCGGCGGTCTCGCGATTCTCGCCCAACGGTTTCTTAACCAATTTGCCTGATGTCTGTCGCAATTAGACGGGGCCCGCAGGGGAGGCGTTTTCGCCATGGACTTTAAGAAGATCGTGCTTCTTGTCGGAGCGCTCATGGTTGCGGCCGTAACCGCCATCATGGCAAAGAATATGTTCGCCGGAGCCAGCGCGCCGCAAGCCGCTGCCGCAACGGTGCCCCAGGGCCCGAAGGTTCTGGTCGCGAAGAAGCCGCTTCAGGTCGGCACGATCATCGATGCGTCGATGGTCGGCTGGGAAGCCTGGCCGACGGACGCGCTCCAGCCGACCTATTATCAGCAGAACCAGCCGGATTCCGATCCTGGCAAGCTGATGGGCACGGTGGTCCGCTATCCGATCGCTGCTGGTCAGCCGCTCACTCGCGGTTCGATCGTCGGCCCGGAGGACCGCGGATTCCTCGCCGCTGCGCTCGGCCCCGGAATGCGCGCCGTCACGGTTCCAGTGAACGCGGCAACCGGCCTCGCCGGCTTCGTGTTCCCGGGCGACCGCGTCGACCTCGTCCTGACCCAGGACGTCAAGGGCGGCGGCGAAGGCGAAGCGCTTCATGCGTCCGAAACCATCGTCCGGAACATCCGCGTCCTGGCCGCCGACCAGCGGTACACCGACAAGGACGAAGACGGTAAGCCGGTCGTCAAGGAGGCCCGCAACGTCACTCTCGAGGTGACTCCGCGGCTCGCCGAGAAGATCGCCGTCGCGCAGAGCATGGGCACGCTGTCGCTCTCGCTCCGCTCGATCGCCGACCAGACGTCCGACATGGAGCGCGCGGTTGCAGCGGGCGATATCAAGATCCCGCAGGGGACGGATCCCGCCCAGGAGCGCCAGCTTCTGACCGCTTTCGCAAATCGGCCTACGGACAACAACACGACCTATACGACGGGTGGTGACGTGTCGCGCTTCCAGCGCAGCACCGTTCCCGCGGCGGCTCCGACGGCGGCTCCGGCCGGCGCGCCGGGCGCTGCCCCCGCCGCCGCCGTTCCTAGCGGACCGGTCGTGCGTGTTGCCCGCGGCAATGCAGTGTCTGTCGTTCCCGTGGGAGCTCGCTAATGACCACTCTTACCTTCATGAGCCGGGCCCGGCTCGGAACGGCGCTCGCCGCACTGGCGATCGCAGTTCCCGCCACCCTGGCGCCAATCACCCCGGCGGCCGCGCAGAGCGCGTCCTCCTATAAGCCGACGCGATCGCTCTCGCTGTCGCTCGGCGAGGGGCAGATGATCAACCTGACGAAGAGCGTCGCGAACGTTTGGACGTCGAACCCTGACGTGGCGGATGTCTATGTAAACTCGCCTCGGCAGATCAACATCTTCGGCAAGAAGATGGGTGATGCGACCATCATCGCGACGGCCAAGGATGGGTCGCTGGTTTACGGGGCGAATGTCCACGTCAGCCAGAACCTGTCGAGCGTCAACGACATGCTTCGGACCGCGATGCCGGATTCGAACATCACCGTGACGACCGTCGGTCAGGTCGCCGTTATCAACGGAACCGTCGCATCGCCCGACGACGCGGCGCAGGCGGAAACGCTTGTCACCTCCGTGCTCAATCCGGGCATCAAGCCGGGCGAGGCGCTGAACATCGTTCCGCTGAACCGGCTTCGCACCGCGACCCCGCTTCAGGTAACCCTGAAGGTCCGCATCGCCGAAGTCAGCCGCGATCTTCTGAAGTCGGTCGGAATGAACCTCTTCAGCAGCGATCCGACCAGTGGCTTCAAGTTCGGCATCGGCCAGGGCGACCCGGCCGCCAGCTCGGGCCCGAACAGTTCTCCGTTCAACGTCAACCCGCTGATCGGCGGAACGAGCCTCGGAGCGGCAGGCAAATTGTTCGGCCTGAACCTGTCCAGCGTGCTCGATCTCGCGGAGACGGACGGTCTCGTAACGACTCTCGCCGAGCCGAACCTCACCGCGCTTTCGGGCGAAACCGCAAGTTTCCTCGCGGGCGGCGAATTCCCGATCCCCGTCACCCAGGGTTCGGGCAACGGCTCCGCGGTTACCATCCAGTACAAGCAGTTCGGCGTCAGCCTTGCCTTCACTCCGATCGTTCTCGCGGACGGCCGCATCTCGATGCGGGTGCGCCCGGAAGTCAGCGAGCTGTCGGATGCCGGTGCCGTCAAGCTGGGCGGGTTCACCGTCCCGGCGCTGACGACCCGCCGTGCGGAAACGACGGTCGAGCTCGGTTCGGGCCAGAGCTTCATGCTCGCCGGCCTGCTCCGCAATTCGAACAACAATAGCATCGACAAAGCGCCGTTCCTCGGCGACCTGCCGATCATCGGGACTTTGTTCCGCTCGACCAAATTCCGCCGGCAGGAGAGCGAGCTCGTCATCATCGTGACGCCGTATCTCGTGCGGCCGGTCAACACGCAGATGGCGATGCCGACCGGCGGCTATCGTGCGACGACCGACGCGGAGCAGTTCTGGGAAGGCCAGACCTACAAGGGCGTGAGCGGGCCGGCACCGGTCCCCGCGGTTCCTGGACCGGCCATCGGCGGGACGTCCGCCACCACTGCGGCGCCGGGCTTCAAGCTGTGACGCGGGCGATCGGAAAGGATAGACTCATGGTCAAGAAACTGCTCCCGGTTCTGCTCGCTTCGGCCGTCGCAGGCTGCATGACCCCCGGCGCGCCCGTCGCGTCGCGCGGCGTCGAAGCGGTCAACCAGCCGGTGCTCAACCGATCGACCTTCACGGTTGATGTCGCCGCTCCCGGCGGGGTTCTGGCCCCGGCGGAAGTGGATCGGCTCGACGGCTGGTTTCGCAGCCTCGATCTCGGTTACGGCGATTCGATCTACGTCGACGGCGCTTATGCAAGCACGGCTCGCGCCCAGGTGGCCGAGGTCGCCGGAAACTATGGCATGATGGTGCTCCCGGCTGCTCCGGTGACCACCGGCGCGGTTGCGCCGGACATGGTCCGGGTCGTGGTCAGCCGCACCCGCGCCGAGGTGCCAAATTGCCCCAACTGGAGCGAGCGCTCGCAGCCGAACTTCGAGAACCGCAGCATGTCGAATTTCGGCTGCTCGGTGAATTCGGACCTGGCGATGCAGGTCGCCAATCCGGAAGACCTGTTCCACGGCCGCCAGGGCCCGGCGACGGTCGACGCGATCGCCGGTGCGAAAGCAATCCAGATGTACCGCGACTGGCCGCTGACCGGCATCAAGGAAGGTCAGGGCAAGCGTCCACTCAATACGGTCGAATCGACGACCACGGAGGGCAAATAGTATGAACGCTCCGTTCCAGGCCCGCGCCGGATTGCGCGACCCGTTCACGGCCTTTGTCTGTGACGATGCAACTGCCGACATGCTTCGGCCGGTTGCGGTCGAGCACGGCTGGAGTCCTGAAAAGGTCAACAAGGGCGGCCTTCGCAACGCGGTCCAGTCGCTGTCCGTCTCGGCCAGCCCGAACATCCTGTTCGTCGACCTGTCGGAATCCGCCGACCCGCTGAACGACATCAACGGCCTCGCCGAGGTTTGCGAGCCGGGAACGATCGTCATCGCGGCCGGCCAGGTGAACGACGTGAGGCTCTATCGCGATTTGGTCGCGAGCGGCATTCACGACTATCTGCTGAAGCCGTTCACGGTCGACCAGCTCCGCGACAGCTTCGCTCATGCGCAGATGATCCTCTCGGGTCCGCGCGGCGAAGCGCAGGTGGACAAGCCGCACGTGATGGCGGCGGTCATCGGCGTTCGCGGCGGCGTCGGCGCATCGACGGTGGCGACTTCGCTGGCGTGGATGCTTGGCGAGCGGGCGCACCGCACGACCTCGCTTCTGGACCTCGACATCCATTTCGGGACCGGGGCCCTCGCGCTCGATCTCGAGCCGGGCCGCGGCCTCACCGACGCGATCGAGAATCCGAGCCGTATCGACGGTCTGTTCATCGAGCGCGCGATGGTTCGCGCCAACGACCGCCTGTCGGTCCTTTCGGCCGAGGCTCCGATCCACCAGCCGCTGATCACCGACGGCAGCGCCTTCTTCCATCTGCAGGAAGAGATGCGCAACGCCTTCGAATCGACGGTGATGGACCTTCCGCGGCACATGCTGATCCAGCATCCGCACCTGGTTCACGACGCGCATGTGGCAGTGGTAGTCGCCGAGCTCACCCTCGCCGCGACCCGCGATGCGATCCGGATCCTCGCCTGGCTGAAGTCGAACGCACCGCAAACGAAGGTGATCGTCGTTGCCAACGGCGTTCCCAACGGCGGCGCGCTGGAGATCAGCCGCAAGGATTTCGAGCAGTCGATCGAGCGCAACGTCGACATCGTCTTCCCGTTCGACGGCAAGCTGGCGGCGCAGTCCGCGAAGCTCGGCAAGCCCCTGGCGGAAATCGCCAGCGGCAAGATGACCGCCCCGTTCAACTCGCTGGTCAACATGGTGCTCAACCATGCGAGCGAGGAAGGTGCCGGCGGCGAGGCGGACAAGTCGGGCGGCGGCAAGTCGCTGGTGGATAACCTGAAGTCGATGCTCGCCAAGCCGAAGGCGAAAGCGGCGTGACTTTGGCGACCGGCGGGGCTCCTGCCCTGCCGTGTCGAGTAGGAATGGACGGTAGATGTTTCTCTATCTGATCCTCATGGTCGTTGCAGTCGGGGTGCTTTTGCTGCTCCTCAAGCTGCTTAGCGGACCGTCGCCGACGAAGTCGCTCAAGCGACGCATGGAGCTGGTGAAGGAGCGGCACGCCGAAGGCGTCACCGCTGCAGCCCAGGCCCAGATTCGCAAGCTGATGGCGGCCCGTTCGGGCGGTTTCGAGGGTCTCGCCTCGTCGATCATTCCGCGCCCTGCACTGCTTCGCAAGCGGCTGGAAATGACCGGCAAGGACATCACGCTCGGTAAATATGCGATGTTCTCGCTGGGCCTGGCGCTGGTCCTGATGGCCGCGCTGATGTTCCGCGGCGCGCCGTTCTTCCTGGCGCTCTTCCTCGGGCTTTTTGCCGGGATCGGGTTGCCGCATTTCGTCGTCGGCAAGATGATCATCCGTCGCCTGAACAAGTTCAACGTGAACTTCCCCGATGCGATTGAGCTGATGGTTCGCGGCCTCCGTTCCGGCCTCCCGATCAGCGAAACGCTCGGCATCGTCGCTTCGGAAATCGGCGGCCCCGTCGGGGTCGAATTCCGCGCGGTTGCCGACAAGATGAAGATCGGTCGCACGATGGAAGCGGCTCTCCAGGAAACCGCCGACCGCCTCGGCACCGCCGAGTTCCAATTCTTCGTCATCACCCTGGCGATCCAGCGCGAGACCGGCGGCAATCTGGCCGAAACGCTGTCCAACCTCGCCGACGTGCTGCGCAAGCGCGCGCAGATGAAGCTGAAGATCAAGGCGATGAGCTCGGAATCCAAGGCTTCGGCCTACATCGTGGGCGCGCTGCCGTTCATCGTGTTCTTCCTGATCTATTGGCTCAACCCG
>DATMHP010000179.1:0-26244 GCA_035554875.1 Sphingomicrobium sp. | reverse complement strand
CCGGAAAGATTGACGGAGACCCAGCCGGACGGCCCCAGATAGGCCGGCCGCGAATAGGTTTCTGGCGCCGCCTCGATCAGCATCGCCTGCTCGTCCAACCCGCTGGTGCGGACGCACACGACCGTCCGCCCGTCACCGTGATGATTGTTCCTGAACTGCGCGAATTGCTTGCCGGCGACGAAGAAGGTGGGCTGGCCATGCGAGGTGCGTTCCTCGGTCTCCGGAAGCTCCAGCGCCGAGACACGGACCCGGGCGAGCGCGTCCGTCACTGCGCGACAAACTCCGCGAGCGCCTTCGGATAGAGCCGATGCTCCGCCTCCAGGACCCGCGCTTCGAGCATTGCCTCACTGTCATTGGGAATGATCGGGACCTCCGCCTGGGCGAGGATTTCGCCCGAATCGAGCTCCTCGGTCACCACGTGGACGCTGCAGCCGCCGACTGTGTCGCCGGCCTCGATCGCGCGCTTGTGCGTATCGAGCCCGCGATATTTGGGGAGCAGCGACGGATGGATGTTGAGGATCCGGCCAGCCCATTTGCGGGTGAATTCCGGCGAGAGGATGCGCATGAAGCCGGCAAGCGCGATCGTCCCGATTCGGTGATCTTCGAGCGACTGCTGGAGCGCGGCTTCCCACGTCGCCTTTTCGACGCCGCGGCTGTCCCAGGTCCAGGTCGGGATGGCCTGCGCCCGTGCCCAGGCGAGGCCCGGCGCGAGCGGCTTGTTCGACGCCACCAGCACCACCTCATAGCCATTGGCCTGCTCGACGATTGCCTTCATGTTGCTCCCGCGCCCGGAAATCAGCACCGCGACCCGGCGCTTGTCACCCTCCGCTTCAGGCATCGTGCGTTGCGGTCCATGCCTCGGACGATCCCCAGGTTCCAGCCGGTCCGCTGACCGTACAGCCGCGAGCGCCGCCGGTGATTCGCCCGATCAGTTGCGCTTTCTCGCCCCCCTGCTCCAGCCGCGAGATCACTGCGCCGGAATCGGAAGCGCTCACAATCGCGATCATTCCAATGCCGCAGTTGAACGTCCGCGCCAGCTCCTCGGCGGCAATGGCACCGCCCTCCTGGAGCAGGGCGAACAAGGGCGGGAATTCCCACAGGCGCGCATCGATTTCTGCCCGTAATCCCTTCGGAAGGACGCGGGGCACGTTCTCGAGCAGGCCGCCGCCCGTGATGTGCGCGAGTCCGTGGATCAGGCTGTCGCGGACCAGTGGGAGCAGCGGTTTCACGTAGATTCGCGTCGGCTCGAGCAAAGCGTCGCCGATGCTTACGCCCGGCAGGAACGGTGCCTCGGCGGCGAGGTCCCACTTGTTCTCGGCGATGATGCGCCTGACGAGCGAAAATCCGTTGCTGTGGACCCCGGAGCTCGCGATTCCGACGATCGCATCGCCCTCCGCGATCCTGCTTCCATCGAGAAGCTCGCCGCGCTCGACTGCTCCGACGCAAAAGCCGGCGAGGTCGTAATCGCCTGCGGCATACATGCCCGGCATTTCCGCTGTTTCGCCGCCGATCAGCGCACATCCTGCCTGGCGGCAGCCTTCAGCGATCGATTCGACGACGGCTTCGGCAATCTCGGTATCGAGCTTGCCGGTCGCGAAATAGTCCAGGAAAAACAACGGCTCGGCACCCTGGACGATGAGGTCGTTGGCGCACATCGCAACGAGGTCGATGCCGACGCCGCTGTGCCGGTTGAGGCCGATCGCGAGCTTGAGCTTGGTCCCGACGCCGTCGTTCGCCGCGACCAGCAGCGGATCAGTATAGCCCGCGGCCTTGAGGTCGAAGATTCCACCGAATCCGCCAAGGTCGGCATCGGCGCCCGACCGCGCGGTCGAACGGGCGAGCGGACCGATCGCCTTTACGAGGGCATTTCCGGCGTCGATCGACACTCCGGCATCGGCATAGGTAAGCGGCTTTTGAGGCATCGCGTTGCCGCCTAGCCACAAGCGGCTTGGATTTCCACGCTGTTGTCGCCAAAAGCGGCCTTCAATGGTTCGTCGCTCCTGGTTCGTTGCAGCATTGGTCGCGCTCCTTGGCCTCGCCGTCGGCGGGGTTCTTTTTGCGCAGATGGAGGCTGGCGAGCGCGGAATCCTCCCGCTCGACAGTTCCGGAACGCTGGAAATCGACGGAATCCACGTCGACGTCGGCGGGAAGGATGCACAATCGGCGCGCTATGCCGGCTGGCGAATCGCCCAGCGGCAAGGGTTCAAGATGCTGTGGGCCAAGAGCCACGGTTTGCCGGTTTCGCAGGCGCCGAACCTTTCGGATTCGCAGCTGGACGACATCGTCAGCTCGATCATCGTCGATCGGGAGCGGATCGGTCCCAACCGCTACATCGCCGATCTCGGAGTCCTGTTCGACCGCGCCCGAGCGGGCCAGCTGCTCGGCATTCCCGGAGTCAGCGAGCGCTCGCAGCCGATGCTGCTCATCCCGGTCACGACCAGCGCGGGGACGGAAACCAGCGTCGAGATTCGCAATCCGTGGCAGAGGGCCTGGGCGGAATTCCGCACGTCCCAGAGCCCGATCGACTATGTCCGGGTGAGCGGGCTCGGCCCCGACCCGCTGCTCATCAATGCCGATCAGGCGCGCAGGCCGGGCCGCAACTGGTGGCGCAATATCCTCGACCTCTACGGCGCCGCCGATATCCTCGTCGCCGAAGTGCGGGTGCACCGGCTTTACCCTGGCGGCCCGGCAAAAGCGCAATTTATCGCCCGTCACGGTCCCGACGGCGAAATCGTCGGTGGATTCACGCTTACGGCCCCTAACAGCGGCGCAATTCCGGCAATGATGACCGAGGGCGTGCGCCGTATGGACCAGGTCTTCACCGTGGCGTTCAATGCCGGCGCGCTCCGGCGCGATTCGAGCCTCAACCTGCCGCCGCCGCCGCCTCCACCGGAGCAGCCGCCGGCGCCGCACGCTGCCGTCCAATACCAAGTCTCCGTGGTCACCCCGAACGCCGCGACCTACAATTCGGCGCTGGCGCACCTTCGCGCCGTTCCCGGAGTGAGCCTGGTGCAGCAGGTGAACATCGGCATCGGCGACACCAGCTATTTCTACGTCACTTATGCTGGCGACCTGTCGACGCTTCGCTCGATCATGGTGTCGCGCGGCTGGGGTGCGGACATCAGCGGCGGCCAGCTCAAGATCTATGTGCGCGCGCCGACTCCGGCCCCGCAACAGCAGCCGCAGCCGTCATCAAACACCGCGCAGCCGGCGCAGAACAAGGTCGGCGCCGCCGTTGCTCCGAAGGCGGAGAGCCCGGGCCAGTGAGCGACAGGAGGGAGCAGATCGCGCTCCCGCTCGACTGGCCGCAGAGCCAGGGCGAGTCGCGGCTCATCGTCTCCGACTCCAACCGCGACGCGTTCGAGCATTTCCGCAAATGGAGCCTTTGGCCGGTCAAAGCGACGATCCTGACCGGACCGCGCCGCTCCGGACGCAGCCTGCTCGCCCGCGGCTTCGTCGAACGAGTTGGCGGGCGGCTGATCGACCAGGCCGAGCGCGCCGACGAGGAGGATCTGTTTCATGCCTGGAACGCGGCTCAGGAAAGCGGGCGTCCGCTGGTGATGATCGTCGACAGGGCGCCCCCCGAGTGGGAGATCAAGCTCCCGGATTTGAGGACACGTATCGCCGTCACTCCGGTCACTCGCATCGCGGAGCCCGACGACCGACTGTTCCAGGCGCTGGTCCAGCTACATTTCGCCGACCGCGGGCTTCACATTCCGACCGAGGCGCTGCGCTTCATGTCGGAGCGGCTTCACCGCGATTACTGGACGGTGGAGCGGGCGGTGGAGGCAGTCGATCGCTTCGCTATCGAGGAGCGGGCGAGGCTAAGCCTGCCGACGATCCGCCGCGCCCTGATCGACGCGGGTATGATCGATTCCTAGCTGCAGCTGATCCGTTCGACGCGGTTGTTGGCGCCGAGGAAGACGGTCAGGCGGTCGAAGCGGAATTCCATAGTCACGGCTGTGCCCTGCGGCACCCAGCGAATTACGGCGGCGTTGGATACGCGCATCATTTGCGCGCCCAATTCGGAGGTCGCCGGCTGGCCGACGAATTGCTGGATGTTTGCAGGATCGCACTTATGGCCCGGCGTCACTCCGTGCAGCGGCGGGGAATCCGCCGGCGGCTGGGCCGTCGAGCAGGCGGCCAGCAATACGGTTGCCGCTCCGATCACTGCCTGCAGCATCATGCCTCAACCTCCTCGACAAGCCTGCTCATCTTCAGCTTGCCGTTCTCGATCGCGAATCCCAGCCGGCCTTCGACCAGGTTGAGCGCGTCGCGCCCGAACTCTTCAAACCGCCAACCCTTGAGGATGTTCAAATCGCGAGCGCCGGCGGCGAGAGCTTCGAGGTCGTCGCTGCGGGCGATCAGCCGCGGTGCGACTCCGCTTTCCTTGGCGCGGATCTTGAGCAGCAGTTTCAAGAGGTCGCTGACCAGCGCCGCGTCCTTGGTGAGCCCGGGGCGCCGCGGCTCGCGCGATGGAAGTTCCTCCGGGTCGAGCGGCTTGGCCTTCTCGAGCGCGGCCATCAGCCGGGCGCCGATGTCGTTGTTCTTCCATCCCGCCGACAGCCCTCGGACCTTTGCAAGATCGTCCTGTGTCTTGGGCGGATGGGCGGCGAGTTCGACCAGAGTATCGTCCTTGACGATTCGCCCGCGCGGGATGTTCTTGGTCCGCGCCTCGGTCTCGCGCCATCCCGCAAGCGCGCGCAGGCGCCCGAGCACAGCAGGATTGCGGCTTGGGAGACGCAGCCGCTTCCACGCGTCCTCCGGCTCGAAGGCGAAGTGCGAGGGGTCGGCGAGCCGCTCCATCTCTTCATCGAGCCAGGCGCCCCGACCGGTCTTTCTCAGCTTATCCACGAGACGCGGGAAGATTTTCGCCAGGTGCGTCACGTCGGCGATCGCATATTCGATCTGCCTCTTCTCGAGCGGCCGGCGACTCCAGTCGGTGAAGCGCGCCCCTTTGTCCAGGCTGTGGCCGAGCATCGACTCGATGAGGTTGGAATAGCCGACCTGCTCTCCATGGCCGAGCGCCATCGCCGCGATCTGCGTATCGAACAGCGCCTTGGGCATCTTGCCCGTGAGATTGTAGACGATCTCGAGGTCCTGGCTTCCAGCGTGGAAGACCTTCAGCACGTCCTCGTTGTCCACCAGCAGGCCGAGCAGGGGCTTGAGGTCGATTCCCTCGGCCTTGGGATCGACCGCCGCGGCTTCTTCAGTGCTGGCGATCTGGATCAGGCAGAGGTCGGGCCAATAGCTGTTCTCGCGCATGAACTCGGTGTCCACCGCGACGAACGGATGTTGGGACAGGCGCTCCACCAGCTCGGCAAGCGCGTCGGATTTGGTGATCAGGGGGTGAATCTTCATTGGTGTTGGCGGCGCCATAGCGCGCTCGGACGCCTTGACAAAGTGGCAGCTGAATGGCGAAGCGCTGCCGCGAATTTCCCGCCAGTCCCAGTCAGTTCCGGAAGCCAAGCGATCATGCACGCCTACCGCACTCATTCCTGCGCCGAATTGCGCTCCGCCGACGTCGGAAAAACGGTCCGGCTGTCGGGCTGGATCCATCGCAAGCGCGACCATGGCGGCGTGCTCTTCATCGACCTTCGCGACCATTACGGGGTCACCCAGATCGTCGCCGACCAGGACAATCCGGCCCAGAAACTCCTCGATTCGCTGCGGCTGGAGTCGGTGGTCACGGTGACGGGCGAGGTCGTCGCCCGCTCCGCCGAGGCGATCAATCCGAAGCTTCCGACCGGCGAGATCGAGGTTATTGCCAGGGAGGTCGAGGTCCAGTCGCAGTCGGCCGAGTTGCCGATGCCCGTCGCCGGCGAGGCCGATTATCCAGAGGATATCCGCCTCACCTACCGTTATCTCGATCTTCGCCGCGAGCAGATGCACCACAACATCATGCTTCGCTCGGCCGTGATTGCATCGATCCGCCGCCGGATGATGGAGCAGGGGTTCACCGAGTTCCAGACGCCGATCCTGACGGCCAGCTCGCCCGAGGGCGCTCGCGACTATCTCGTCCCGAGCCGTGTCCATCCGGGCAAGTTCTACGCGCTCCCTCAGGCGCCGCAGATGTTCAAGCAGCTCATCATGGTCGCGGGCTTCGACAAATATTTCCAGATCGCGCCCTGCTTCCGCGACGAGGACGCACGCGCCGACCGATCCCCAGGCGAATTCTACCAGCTCGACTTCGAGATGAGCTTCGTCACGCAGGAAGACGTTTTCCAGGCGATCGAGCCGGTGCTCGCAGGCGTGTTCAAGGAATTCGCCAACGGGAAGAGCGTCACGCCGGCCGGCGAGTTCGCGCGGATCCCGTACAAGGAGGCGATGCTCAAATACGGCAGCGACAAGCCCGACCTCCGCAACCCGCTGCTGGTCCACGATGCCGGCGGCCATTTCGTGGGATCGGGTTTCGGCCTTTTCGCGAAGATAGTCGATGGCGGCGGAGTCGTTCGCGCCGTCCCCGCGCCGAACACCGCACGCCTGAGCCGCAAGTTCTTCGACGACATGAACGAGTGGGCGCGGAGCGAAGGCTTCGCGGGCCTCGGCTATGCGACCCGCAAGGGCGGGGAGTGGGGCGGCCCGATCGCCAAGAATCACGGCACAGAGGGCATGGACAAGCTCGCGGACGAGATGGGCCTCGGCCCCGACGACGGCATCTTCTTCGCCGCCGGCAAGGAAGCGGAGGCGGCGAAACTGGCGGGCCTTGCCCGGACGCGAGTCGCAGAGCAGCTCGACCTCATCGAGAAAGACGCATTCCGCTTCTGCTGGATCGTCGACTTTCCGATGTACGAATATGACGAGGACCTCAAAAAGGTCGACTTCAGTCACAACCCCTTCTCGATGCCGCAGGGCGGGCTCGAGGCGCTGGAGAGCAAGGACCCGCTCGAGATCCTCGCCTGGCAGTATGACATCGTCTGCAACGGCGTGGAGCTCAGCTCCGGCGCGATCCGGAACCACCGGCCCGACATCATGTACAAGGCGTTCGAAATCGCCGGCTACACGAAGGAGCAGGTCGACGAGAATTTCTCGGGCATGATCAACGCCTTCAAGTTCGGCGCTCCGCCGCACGGAGGCTCGGCGCCTGGCATCGACCGGATCGTCATGCTTCTCGCCGACGAGCCGAACATCCGCGAGGTCATCCTCTTCCCGATGACCCAGAAGGCCGAGGATTTGATGATGAATGCTCCGGCCGAAGTGCCCGCGCGGCACCTTCGCGAGCTCGGCCTCAGGATCGTCGAGCCCAGTTGAGTAGCGCTCGGAACGATCCCGCGCGCGATCGCTTCCGCCTCGGGTGAACCGCGAGTCGGCCAAGGCTGAAATTCGGGACGGTCTTCCGATCCCGCGCCGCTACTGGTCGGCGGCGGCAATCTGGCTCGCGCTGTCGATGGCTGTCCTCGACAGCTCGATCGCCAATGTCGCGCTTCCGACCATCGCCAACGAGCTCGGCGCGTCGGCGGCGACGTCCGTCTGGGTCATCAATGCCTATCAGCTGACGATCACCATCCTGCTGCTCCCGCTTGCGGCGATGGGCGACCGGATCGGCTACAAGTGCATCTACATCCCCGGCCTGGTGATCTTCACCATCGGGTCGGTCGCCTGCGCGCTTTCCGGCAGCTTGTCGCTGTTGATCGCGGCGCGCGTTGTGCAGGGCATCGGCGCTGCCTGCATCATGAGCATGAACGCGGCGCTGGTCCGCGCCACCTATCCGGCGACGATGCTCGGCCGCGGTATCGGCTACAATGCGCTCGTTTTGTCGATGTCGGCGGCAGCGGGGCCGACCCTCGCCGCGATCATCCTCAGCGTCGCCACCTGGCCGTGGCTATTCATGATCAACCTGCCAATTGGAATCGCCGCGGTCCTCGTCGGCCGCCGCTCGCTGCCCGAACCCGAGGGTCACGGCGCGGAGTTCGACTGGGTCGCCGCGGTGCTTGCCGGTGCGATGATGGGCCTGACCGTCTTCGGCGCCGAGACGTTCGCCCGCGAAGGCGCGCTCCTAGGCGGCACGCTCGTCGCCATCGGCATAATCTCCGGAGTGCTTCTCGTCCGCCGCGAGTGGGGCGAGGTGCGGCCGCTGTTCCCCGTGGACCTGCTCAGGATCCGAATCTTCAGCATGTCCATTGGAACGTCGACCGTTTCCTTCGCCGCGCAGATGCTCGCTTATGTGACTTTGCCGTTCCTGTTCCAGAATGTGATGGGGAAGAGCGCGTTCGAGACCGGGCTTCTGATCACGCCCTGGCCGCTCGCGCTTGGTGTCATTGCGCCGATCGCGGGCCGTCTCGCCGACAAGGTCCGCGCTGGGCTGATCGGCGGCATCGGGCTCGGCATCTTCGCCTTCGGCCTGTTCATGCTGTCGCAGCTCGGGCCGCACCCGGGCACGTTCGACATCGCCTGGCGGATGGCGGTGTGCGGCATCGGCTTCGGGCTGTTCCAGTCGCCCAACAACCGCACGATCGTCAGCTCGGCACCAGTCGCGCGGTCGGGCGCCGCGGGCGGGATGCTCGCCACCGCGCGGCTACTCGGCCAGACGACTGGCGCGGTCGCGGTCGCCGTTGCCTTCCACCTTGCCGGCGTGACCGTCGGTCCGAAGCTGCTCGCCGCCGCCGCCATCGCAGCGGCGGTCGCCGCCTGCCTCAGCCTGCTCCGCCTGCGCTCGCCGAGGACGAAATTCCGGCCGGAAGCCGCACACCCACTCGCCGGTTAGTTGTCCCACTCCAAACAGCTGCTACCGTCTCCCGCGAAAAGGGAGAGGGGAATGACGAAATCCTTGCGTATCTGGCCGCTGCTTCTCGCCGGAGCGGCGCTGTCGCCCGCCGCCGCCTGGGCACAACCGGCACCCGTCACCCAGGCTCCGGCGCCCAGCGCCGCCGACCTCCAGCTGCGCGCCTTGTACAACGGCTATTCCGCTTGGGCGGCGAAGGAAGGCGGTTACTTCGAGAACGAGGAGGGGGAGCTCAAGCAGGCCAATTACCTGCCGCACGTCGACGCGGCGACGCAGGCGCGGCAGGCTGCGCATCTCCAGGACCTTCTGAACCAGCTTAACGCCATTCCCGCCGCTCAACTTTCTCCCGACGAGCAGGTGAACGCCGCGGTCTTCCGGACGGTGCTCGAAAATGCGCTGATCGAGGCGAAATTCCACACCTGGGAGATGCCGTTCAACAGCGACAGCTCATTCTGGACCTATCTCGACGAGAACCAGCAGCTTCGCGATGCCGCCGAGTACCAGCGCTACATCGCACGAATGCGCCAGATCCCCCGCTATTTTGACGAACAGATCGCCAATATGCGGGCAGGAATCGCACGCGGCTTCACCGTCCCCAAGGCGACCCTGACTGGCCGCGACAAATCCATCGCTGCGTTCGTCGCGCCGACCCCGGAAAAGACGCCTTTCTACAAGGCGTTCGAGACTATGCCCTCGGCGATTCCGGCAGCCGAGCAAGCGCGCCTGAGGAAAGATGCGGCAGCTGCGATCGCCGATGCGGTGATGCCCGCTTATGCCAAGCTGCTGACCTTTTACACGAGCGAATATTATCCGAAGGCGCGGCCGACGGTCAGCGCCCACGATCTGCCGGACGGCGACGCCTTCTACCGCTCGCAGGTCAGGGAATATACGACGACCGATCTATCGCCGGAGGAGATCCACGACATCGGCCTCAAGGAGGTCGAGCGAATCCAGGCAGCGATGCTGAAAACGATGAAGGACAGCGGCTTCAAGGGCACCTTCCCCGAGTTCCTTCACTTCCTGCGCACCGATCCACAGTTCATCGCCAAGACCCCCGACGAGCTGATGGGAGTCTCCGCT
Source organism: Sphingomicrobium sp. (assembly GCA_035554875.1). GTDB lineage: Bacteria > Pseudomonadota > Alphaproteobacteria > Sphingomonadales > Sphingomonadaceae > Sphingomicrobium. Next base: position 16,442 of record DATMHP010000179.1, on the reverse strand, counting down.
TATGTCGCCAAGCGCGTCGATGGCGTGATCGGCGACCATTTCGGTTTCCTGCCGCGCAAGCGCTTCGGGATCATCCCCGTGCCGGACGCCCTCGCGCCCTTCTACACTTCCGGCCGTGGCGGGCTCGAGAACTGCATGATGAATACCTACAACCTGCCGGTCCGGCCGCTCTACAATATCCCCGTCCTGACCCTCCACGAATGCGAACCCGGGCACAGCTTCCAGCTGGCCGTGCAAGCGGAGCAGAAGACGCTTCCCTCTTTCCGCCGCCACAGTTATTTCTCGGGCTCGGGCGAGGGCTGGGGCCTCTATTCGGAATGGCTCGGTGACGAGCTCGGCATCTACCGCACGCCCTATGAGAAATTCGGCCAGCTAAGCTACGACATGTGGCGCGCGGCGCGGCTTGTGATCGACACCGGGATCCACCGCTACGGCTGGTCGCGCAGCCAAGCGATCGACTATCTCGCTAGCCACACGGCGCTCTCGCAGCACGAGGTCGAGACCGAGGTCGACCGCTACATCAGCTGGCCAGGCCAGGCGCTCGCCTACAAGCTGGGCGAGCTGACCATCCTGAAGCTCCGCAGCGAGGCCGAGACGACGCTTGGGCCGGGGTTCGACGAGCGCAAGTTCCACGACGCCATCCTCGCCTTGGGCTCAGTGCCTCTGAACGTGCTCGAGGATCAGATTCGGGCGTGGGTAAAGACCCAGCAGGCGGCAGCGCCAAGGCGGTAATCGCCAACCCGGCAACCGATGCCCGGCGGCAGCTGTCGGACCGGCTGGAACAAGCCAGGACACCTGCCGTGGGAAAAGGGCCGCTCGAAATCTCCGGAGAGGGTGCGTGGAGCGCCGCTAAGGCAACGTGGCGCGAGACCGGGAAGGATAACATCCCGCTGATCGCTTCCGGCGTCGCTTTCTATATCTTCCTCGCGGTCGTTCCGACGCTCATCATAGTGATACTGACGTACGGACTGATCGCGTCACCGACCCAGGTCGCCAACAATATCGCGGCGCTGTCCTCGACAATGCCGAAAGAGGCGGCATCGCTCATCACCGGCCAATTGCGCAACGTGGTTTCAATCGCTCGATCCGTTGCCGGAATTGGTCTCATCGTCGCCGTGCTTGTCTCGCTCTATGGAGCGATGAAGGCCGCCGGCGGCGTCATCACCGCACTCAATATCGTCTTCGGTTCGAAGAAACGCGGACTTTCCTTGGAGTGACGTTGCTGTCGCTGGCCATCACTATCGGCCTGGTGCTCGCGTTCATAGTCGCCAGCCTGGGCCTCTCGGTGATCAACTTTCTGGCGAGGCTGCTTCCGGACTTCGGCGGTGTCGTCTACCTGGCTCTCCAGGCCGGCTACTGGCTCGGCGCGGCGGTGGCGATCAGCTTGATAATCGCCGCGATTTACCGCTTCGCGCCGGACCGGCTCGATAACCGTTGGCGCTGGATCAGCCCCGGCTCCGTTCTCGCGACCATCGTGTGGGTTGCCGCCACCTTCGCCTTTTCCTTCTACGTCCGCAATTTTGGCAGCTACAACGCGACCTATGGCTCGCTTGCCGCCGTCATCATCTTCCTGACCTGGCTGTACCTGAGCGCCTACATCGTCCTGGCCGGCGCCGAGCTGAATTTCGTGCTCGAGCGGCGAGCAGGGCAGCTGCGAACAGCCGGCGAACCTGAACTACCGTTGGGCGCGTGAGTTTCTTCTCGGATGGCTGATCAACCGACCGAGCGAAAGGACCTGCGCGTGGATGGAGATCCGTCCGGATCGGGAGGAGCGATCTTTCCGACCTTCTTCATGGCGGGTTTCGAATGCTCGACGTTCGTATGGAAGGATCGGGAGCGGAAAGACTATGTCCGTGCCACCGGTCACGATCTGCATCTGGAAGCCGATTTCGCCGCGGCGATGGACCTGGGCATTGGCGTGGTTCGGGAAGCAATCCGCTGGCCAACGGTCGATCTCGGAGACGGGCGCTACGACTGGTCCAGTGTCAAGGCCGTTCAGGACGCAGCGACCGCCTGCAAGATCACACCGATCTGGGACCTCTGCCACTATGGCTTTCCCGACGGCTGCGATCCCTTTTCAGACGAGTGTCGGGGCCGGTTCGCGGCCTATTGCCGCGCTGCCGCCGAGTTCGTCACGAGCACGGCCGACCCGCCATTTTTCTTCACGCCCATCAACGAGATCACCTTCTTTTCGGCGGCAGCCAGCGATCTGGAGTGGATGTATCCATTCGCGAAAGGCCGGGAAGACGAGCTCAAGCGAAGGTTGGCTCAGATGGCCATCGCCGGCGCGAAGGCGATCCGCGAAATCGAACCGGGTGCGCGCATGGTGCACGTCGATCCCATTGTTCACGCCGTGCCGCCGCCCAATCGGCCCGATCTTGCCGACGAGGCACGGGACGAGGAGCACCGCGAGGCGATGGAAGCATGGGACATGCTCGCGGGACGGCTCTGTCCGGAGCTCGGCGGCTCGCCCGAGATCCTCGATATCGTCGGCGTGAATGTCTATCACTACAGCCAGGTCCAGCTCGACGCTGACAAGAAGCGCGAAATCCTCGGTCCGCGCGACCCCCGCCGCAAGCCATTGAACGAACTGCTTCAATTCGCTTGGGACCGTTACCACCGCCCAATCATCATCGGCGAGACGAGCGGATTCCAGGGCAACCGCGCCGAATGGCTGCGGATGACGATGGAAGAATCGCTGAAAGCGATAAACGCGGGCGTCGATCTGCATGGGGTCTGCCTTTATCCGTTCGTCGACGTTCCGGATTGGTGGACCCAGAAGTGGGCGAAGATCGGAATCTACGACGTTGCCGACAAAGAGAGTTTCGAGCGCCTCCCGTGCGACGCCTATATCGAAGAACTGCGCCGCTGGCAGAAAACGCTCGACCAGCCGGAAAACGTCGAACCGGACGGTTACCGCCACCAATGGGGGCGAGTGCAGCTCTCGGAGGTTCGCAGATATGCGGCACAGTGGGAGCACGACATGCCGCCGCAGGATGGAGAGAACGACCCTGGCCGCGCGGAAAAGGCGGACGCGCCTTGAATCAGCTTTCGGAAAGCCGCCGTTCGGTCTCCACGATCAGGCAATTGCCTTCGACGCCAGTGACTCGGACGCGCTCTCCGGGCTCGGCCGGCCCGCCGCGGGCGCTCCATTCGGAATCACCGACGCGAACGCGGCCGCTGTCCTCGTCTACCGCCTGAACGACGACCACGCGTCGCCCGATGAGCCTCGCCGACGGATTGTTGAGGCCAGGCCCCGTGTGTTCGATCCCCTTCACTGCGTAGAACCGCCGGCCGGCCATGACCGCCAGCACCGCATAGAGCGCGAAAAGGCCGAGCTGGCCCGCGACTCCGATTCCGAACAGCAACGCGAAGAGGCCGGTGACGATCGCCGCGATCCCGATCCACACCAGGAAGACGCCCGGCGCGATGATCTCGGCGATCAGCAGCACCACGCCGCCAATCATCCACAACCAGGCGGGTTCGATGCCTTCGAGGAAGTCCATCATCCCTCCACGCGCGGAACGCCGGGTTCGGTTCGCGGCTTCCTCGCGGGCGGCGAGGGCGGCACCGAGTCGGGCCCGAGCGCCTGCTTCGCGATTTCGCTGATGCCGCCGAGCGAGCCGATGAGCTGTGTCGCCTCGACCGGGAAGAGGATCGTTTTGGCGTTGGAGGAGCGCGCGAACTCCGCGATGGCTTCGACATATTTCTGGGCGACGAAATAGTTGATCGCCTGTGCATTGCCCTTGGCGATGGCGCTTGAAACGAGTTCGGTCGCCTTGGCTTCGGCCTGCGCGGCGCGCTCGCGCGCCTCGGCTTCGCGGAAGACGCGTTCGCGATTGCCCTCGGCTTCCAGGATCTGCGACTGCTTCTGGCCTTCGGCGCGAAGGATTTCCGACTGCCGCTGGCCCTCGGCTTCAAGGATCACCGCGCGCTTCTCGCGCTCCGCCTTCATCTGCCGAGCCATCGCCTCGACGATATTGCTCGGCGGCCGGATGTCGCGAACCTCGACGCGGGTGATCTTCACGCCCCACGGCTCGGTCGCCTGATCGACCACACTGAGCAGCCGCGCGTTGATCTCGTCGCGCCGCGACAGGGTCTCATCGAGGTCCATCGACCCCATGACGGTCCTGAGGTTGGTCGTCGAAAGCGCCATGATCGCGAGATAGAGATCGCTGACCTCATAGGCCGCCTTGGCCGCGTCGAGGACCTGGAAGAAGACCACGCCGTCGACCGCGATCATCGCATTGTCCTTGGTGATGATCTCCTGCCCCGGGATGTCGAGCACCTGCTCCATCATGTTGATGCGGCGGCCGACGCGGTAGAAGAAGGGCGGGACGAAGTTGAATCCCGGCTCCGCGACGCGCGTGAAGCGTCCGAAATGCTCGATCGTGAACCGATAGCCCTGGCGTACGATCTTCACGCTCATCATCACGAACAGCAGCGCTAGAACTGCAATCGCGCTCATCAAGGTGGTCAACATGTTTGTCCCCGCTCCCTTCCGGAGCCATGATGCGTCCTGAGACACGGGAACGGAAGGAAAATCGAGGTGAGCAGCAGCCTTGAGCGGGTTCGGTCGGTCCTGTTCCTGCCCGCGTCGAACCCGCGGGCGATCGGCCATGCGAGGGAAAGCGCCGCGGATTTCGTCATCCTCGACCTCGAGGACGCGGTGAAGAGCGAGGACAAGGACAGCGCGAGAGCCGCGGCGGTCGATGCGGTGGCGGACACATGGCCGATGCCCGTGGCCATCCGCGTCAATGGGATCGGGAGTGAATGGCATTCGCTCGACGTCGATGCGGTGGCGCGATCCAAAGCCGATTATGCGGTGCTTCCCCGCGCAAGTTCTGCGCACCTGGTCCACCATGTTGCGGAGGCGGTCGGCAAGCCGCTGATGGCGATGGTCGAAACGGCTGCCGGAGTCCTCGCTGCGGCTCAGATCGCGATCGAAAGCGCCGCCCTGATTGCCGGCACCAACGACCTGCGGGCGGAGCTTCGAGTCCCGATCGGAAAGGACCGCGCGGCGATCTCGGCCTCGTTGCAGATGATCCTCCTCGCGGCGCGCTCGGCCGGAATTCCCGCCTTCGACGGTGTCTTCAACAATCTCGAGGATGCGGACGGTTTCCAGACCGAATGTGCCGAAGGCCGGACCCTCGGCTTCGACGGCAAAAGCCTGATCCATCCGAAGCAGATAGAGTCCTGCAACCGCGCTTTCTCGCCCACTCAGGAGGAGCTGGCCAGGGCGCGGCGGCTGGTCGATGCGTTCGGCGGCGGCGCCGAGCGTTTCGAAGGTCAGATGATCGAGCGGATGCATGTCGAGGCCGCGCAACGCCTGCTGGATCGCGCGTGAAGCTCTTCGACGGGGCGCTGCGCATCGGCCTGACTTCACTTCATTATCTGCTTCAGGCGACCTGGTTCGTCCGCCGGCCGAAGACGTTCGGAGCCCATGCGCTGGCGCTGACTCCCGAAGGGAAGCTGATCTTGGTCAAGCTTCGCTACGCACCGGGGTGGCGGTTGCCGGGCGGCGGGCGAGCGGCCGACGAGCCGCCGGTCGATGCGGCCCTTCGCGAACTGCGCGAAGAAATCGGGATGACCGCGCACGGCGAGGCCACGCCGGCCCGCGACTTCGACGTGTCGGTCAATTTCAAGCGCGACACCGCCTCGCTCCTGATCGTCCGCGACGTTCTTTACCGCCCGGGCTGGAGTTGGGAGGTCGAGGGGATTCGCGAGGTCGCGATGGACTCGCTGCCGGTTGATATCTCTCCGCTGCACGAATCCTGGATCCGGGCCATTCGCCCGCTCCTCTGACCGCTGCGCCCCTTGGCGAATCGCCCGTCCTCTGTCATGGGCCGATATGGCCGACCTGAATTCGCATCCAGAAATTCCCCTTGGGCTGACGTTCGACGACGTCCTTCTTCAACCGCTCGAATCCTCCGTCCTTCCAAGCCAGGCGGACACGAGGACCAACCTCACTCGCGACATCCCGCTCAACATCCCGATCCTGTCGTCCGCGATGGACACGGTGACCGAAGCCGACATGGCGATCGCTCTCGCGCAACTGGGCGGGATCGGTGTCCTCCACCGCAACTTGTCGGTGAAGGAGCAGGCTGCCGCGGTCCGCGCGGTCAAGCGATTCGAAAGCGGCATGGTCGTCAACCCGATCACCATGACGCCCGACCAGACTTTGTCGGAAGCCCTTCACCTGATGAAGGCGAACCGGATCAGCGGCATCCCGGTGGTCGAGACATCCGGGAAGCTCGCCGGAATCGTCACCAACCGCGACGTCCGCTTCGCCGAAAATCCCAAGCAGCCGATTTCCGAACTGATGACGAAAGATAATCTGGCGACCGTTCCGATCGGGACGAGCCAGGAAGAGGCGATGCGGATCCTCCACCAGCGGCGGATCGAGAAGCTGCTGGTGGTCGATTCCGACAATCGCTGCGTCGGCCTCATCACCGTCAAGGACATCGAAAAAGCGGTCGCCGCCCCGCTCGCCACCAAGGACCCGGAGGGCCGGCTGCGGGTCGCCGCTGCGACGACCGTCGGCGACAAGGGCTTCGCTCGCTCCGAGGCTTTGATCGAGGCCGGATGCGACTGCATCGTCATCGACACTGCCCACGGCCATAACATCGATGTCGGCCGCTCCGTCGCTCGGGTGAAGGCGCTGTCCAACTCGGTCCAGGTAATCGCCGGCAACGTCGCCACGGCCGAAGCCACGAAGGCGCTCATCGACGCTGGCGCCGACGCCGTGAAGGTCGGGATCGGGCCGGGCTCCATCTGCACGACACGCATCGTCGCTGGCGTCGGCGTGCCGCAGCTGACCGCCGTCATGGCGGCTTCGGCGGCTGCCCGTGAAGCCGGCGTTCCAGTGATCGCCGACGGCGGAATCCGCACCAGCGGCGACATCGCCAAGGCGCTTGCCGCCGGCGCATCGACGGTGATGATCGGATCGCTCCTGGCGGGCACCGAGGAAGCGCCGGGCGAGACCTTCCTGTATCAGGGTCGCAGCTACAAATCGTACCGCGGCATGGGCTCGGTTGGGGCGATGGCGCGCGGTTCGGCCGACCGTTATTTCCAGCAGGACATTCAGGATCATCTGAAGCTGGTGCCCGAGGGCATCGAAGGGCAGGTCCCGTACAAAGGTCCGGTCCGGGAAATCATCCACCAGCTGGTCGGCGGCGTGAAGGCGGCGATGGGTTACACCGGCTCGGCGACGATCGCGGAGCTGCAGACGCGCGCACGGTTCGTCCGGATCACAAATGCGGGCCTGTCGGAAAGTCATGTCCACGACGTTGCGATCACGCGCGAGGCGCCGAATTATCCGACGCGCTAAGGCATGACTCCCGCCGCGCGCCTCCAGGCTGCGATCGAGATCCTCGACCTCGTCATCGAATCGGCTCGCGAGCAGGGCGCGCCCGCGGACGCGATCGTCACCCGCTATTTCAAGACCCGCCGTTATGCCGGTTCGAAGGACCGGCGTGCGGTGCGCGAGCTGGTGTTCAGGGCGATCCGCCGCACGGCCGCGCGACCGGAGAGTGGACGGGCCGCCATTGTGGGGCTGGCGCAGGACGATCCGGAACTCGTCGCCCTCTTCGGCGAACCGAGGGGACCAGAGCCGTTAATTGACGGAGAGCAGGCCAGCTCGGCTGGCACCGTCCCGGAATGGCTCGTTCCCGAGCTGTCACCACTGCTCCCGCCGGAGGAATGGCCTGGGCTGCTTGAGCGCGCGCCAGTCGATCTTCGGGTAAATATCGCCCGCACCAGCCGCGACGAAATGCTCGGCGCATTCCCGGGGGGCGAACCGACGCGCCTGAGCCCCTGGGGCATCCGCCTTCTGCCCGACACGCGCGTCGATGACAGCGAACCGGCCCAAGCGGGGCTGGTCGAGGTGCAGGACGAGGGCAGCCAACTGATCGCGCTCGCCTGCGATCCGCAGCCGGGGCAGCGCATTCTCGACCTCTGCGCTGGCGCTGGCGGGAAATCGCTGGCGCTCGCCGCAGCCGCTCCCGCAACGACGATCCTGGCGACGGATTCCAACCGTGCGCGGCTGTCAAAGCTTCCGCCCCGCGCCGAGCGAGCCCACGCAGCCATCGAAACCCTTCTCCTAAACCCGCCGCGCGAGCTTGCCGAGCTCCACGACTGGCGCGGAACCGCCGATCTCGTCCTCGTCGACGCGCCCTGTTCCGGAAGCGGCACCTGGCGGCGCAATCCCGAAGGGCGCTGGCGGCTCACGCCGGAGCGGCTCGACCGTCTCGTTTCAGCACAGGAGCGGCTGCTCGACATCGGTTCGGAGCTTGTGAAGCCAGGCGGAGCGCTCGTTTATGCCGTTTGTTCGCTCCTAGGCCGCGAAGGCGCCGGACAGGTCCAGTCCTTCTTAGGGCGAGGTTCAGATTGGGTCGTGCAGGATATTCTGGAGGGTGCCGGTCGTTCGGACGGGAGCGGGAGATTGTTGACCCCGGCGCACGACGCGACAGACGGCTTTTTCATCGCGCGGCTCGTCAAGCCGTGCTAGGAGCAGGCGCGACGTGATGGAGAAAATGATGCGAATTTCGGTGCGTTTTCTGGCGCTTGGCGCTGCGGCCACACTCGTCGCAAGCCCGGTGATCGGGCAGAGGCCGGACAATCAGATTCTCCCGCGTTCGATAGAGTTGCAGCAGCGGGGTGAAGCGCAAATCGCCGCCGGAAATCTTGCCGAGGCCGGAAACCTGCTCGAAACTTCGGTCGCGGTCGATCCGCGCAATCGTTCGGCGTTCGTCGACCTCGCGCGCGTCGCCAAGCAGCAGAAGTTGTTTGGAAAGGCTATCAGGCTCGCCGCCGAGGCGCTCGAGCTGGAGCCGAACGACCTCGACGCCATCGAGGTGCAGGGCGAGGCGATGGTCGAGCTTGGCGCTATCCCGCGCGCGAAGGAAAATCTCGCCAAGCTTCAGAAGCTTTGCGTCAGCAATTGCCGTCAGGTCGCGGACTTGTCGGCGGCCATCTCGCGCGGACCGGCGGTCGCGTCCGTCACTCGGACCGACGTCCCCAAAAAGGACTGACGGCTAGCTCAGCTCCCGCGCAAGCGCGACGAAGTCCCCAACTTCCAGAGTCTCCGCCCGCCGCTGCGGATCAATTCCGAGCTTGTCCAGCGCCTCCAGTGCTCCCGCCACGCGCTTGAGGCTTGAGCGGAGCATCTTGCGCCGTTGCCCGAACGCAGCCTCGGTCAGCTGCTCGATCCGCTTCGGGTCCACGCCATCCGGCTCGTCGCGCGGAACGATGTGGACGACCGCTGAGGCGACCTTGGGCGGCGGCACAAATGCCGAGCGGCTAAGGTTCATCGCGATTCGCGCATCCGAGCGCCACTGTGCGAGCGCCGATAGCCGTCCGTAAGCGCTCGTTCCCGGGCCGGCGACGATCCGCTCGGCGACTTCCTTCTGGAACATCAAGGTCAGCGACTGCCACCAGGGCGGCCAGGCGCCGCCCAGCCAGCGGACCAGGAGCGCGGTCCCGACATTGTAGGGCAGGTTCGAAACCACGCGCGCTCCGCGGCCGGCGAGCGCGACCTCATCGACCTTCAGCGCGTCCGCTTCCACGATGTTGAGATTGCCGCCAAATTCGCTGTCCAGCTCCGACAGCGCCGGCAGGAACCGCCTGTCGCGCTCGACCGCTACCACCTTCGCCCCACGCTCGAGCAGCGCGCGTGTCAGTCCGCCCGGGCCGGGCCCGACTTCGTAGATGGTGTCGCCTTCGATCTCGCCGGGGATCGCGGCGATCTTGGCCAAGAGCTGCCGGTCGAGAATGAAATTCTGCCCGAGCGCCTTGCTCGCGTGGAGGCCGTGGCGGGCGATGACCTCGCGAAGCGGTTCCGGCTTGCTGTTCACGCCGTCGCTGAACGGTGCGCGGCGCACTCGGCGGCTAGGCGGATCGCCGCCGACATCGGGCGCGGATCGGCGCGGTCCTGCCCGGCAATGTCGAAGGCGGTGCCGTGGTCCGGTGCGGTCCGAACGATCGGCAGGCCGAGCGTCATGTTGACGGCATCGAGGAAGTGGAGTGCCTTCACGGGGATCAGCGCCTGGTCGTGGTACATGCAAACCGCGGCGTCATAGGCGGCGCGCGCGCTTTCGTGGAACAGGGTGTCGGCGGCATGGGGCCCGGTCACTCGCCAGCCTTCCGCCCGGAGCGCGGCAATCGCCGGCTCGATCACCTCGATTTCGGCCTGCCCAAGGAGCCCGCCTTCGCCGGAGTGCGGATTGAGCCCGGTGATCGCGACTTTGGGCTCGGCGATCCCGAAATTGCGCTGCAGCCCGCGAAGGGTCGTCCGGGTTCGCGATTCGATCAGGCCGGGGTTTAAGGCGTCGGGAACGTCGCGCAGCGGGATATGGGTCGTGATAGGCACCGTCCGGAGCGTCGGGCCCGCAAGCATCATCACCACATTGGAGGCGGCGATTCCGCAGCGCTCGGCGACGAATTCGGTCTGGCCGGGATGCTGGAAACCGATCGAATAGAGCTGCTCTTTCGACACGGGGCCAGTGACGACCGCGGCCGCGGACCCGGACCGGGCGAGCCCCACTGCAATCTCCAGCGCGTCCAGCGAACAATGGGCTCCCGCGACGCTGGGATGCCCCGGCCGGTCTTCATCGGGCGAGCGGATCTGGATGAGCGGAAGGCCGACGTCGAAAGCGGAATCTGCTTCCCTCGGATCGTCGATGATCGCAAGCGGCCCGTCCCACACCGCGCTGACCGAACGCGGGTCGCCGATCGCGACAAAGGGCGGCAGCTCAAAGCGGTCGCGATTGTCCCAGCATTTGGCGATGACTTCCGGGCCTATCCCGGCCGGATCGCCGAGCGAGATGGCTAGCGGGAAGGGAGGCGCAACCGACACGGCCGAGCCCTTAGCCGAAATGTGCGCCTAGCGGTATTCGATCACCGCGTCGCGACGAAGGTCGCGAAGATAGCGCCGGGCGCGGAGATTGACCCGCTCCTCGTTCAGCTGCGCATAGACCTGATCGAAGGTCGGAGCGGCCGGGTCGACCTCGTCGCGCCCGCAGATCACAAGAACGCGCACGCCTTCCTCGATCGAGCCGAAGGGCTGGGTCGCCTGTCCGACCTGCATCGGAAGCATGATCTGCTGGAGAGCCTGCGGAAGGTCGCGAAGCTTGATGTTGTCGCTCGAAACGACTTCGCCGTTGAACTCGGTGGCCATCTTGTCGGCTCCGCCGCAGCCGCCGACATTCTGCGCGGCTTGCGCGAACTTCGCCACGAGCGGCTCCGCCTGCTGCTGGGTCGTTCCCTTCGGGAAGGTGATCGACACCTGCTTGAGGCTGAGAATGGCGTTGCGCGGATCGGGGGCAAGCACCTTGCGCTCGTCCTGGACCGCGATGATCGAAACGCCGCCCGGGACGGCGATTGGGTTGCTGACCTCTCCGGCCTTCATGTTCGCCAGGACCGCGGCGATCTGCGGCGGAAGCTGCGCCGGGCGGACCCAGCCGAGATCGCCACCCACAGCGGCCGTCGAGGCTTCCGAATATTGGCGCGCATAACCGGCGAAGGAGGCGCCCTGCTTCAGCTGGTCGAGGATCTGGTTGGCAGTGCCCATCGCGCGGGTCACATCGCCCCCCGGAGCGGAGAGGTAGATTTCGCCGACCCGATATTCCTCGGTTCCCTTCGAGGCGTTGAGCCGGTCGAGAACGGCCTTGACCTCGTCATCGCCGACGCTGACGCTGCTTTCGATGCGCTTCTGCTGGAGACGGGTCCAGGCGATCTCGCCCTGGATCTGCCGGCGGATCGATTTGATCGAAGAGCCGTGGGAGTCGAGATAGGCGGCAAGCTGCTCGGGGGTCTGGTTGTTCTGGTTGGCGACGCGCTGGACGGTCTTGTCGATGTCGGCATCGGTGACGTCGATCTTGTCGGCCTTTGCCGCCTGGATCTCGAGCGTTTCGTCGATCAGGTTGCGAAGGACCTGCTGGCGGAGCGCCTCCATTTGGTCGGCGGGCAGGTTTCCACCCTGGGCGATCGCGAGCAGCGCAAGGCGCTGATCGATGTCCGACTGGGTGATGACGGCGCCGTTGACGATGGCGGTGGCCTTGACCACGGCCGGCAGCGTCGTTCCGAACAGCTGCGGATTTTCCGGCAGGTTCAGCGGCCTGGTGCCGGGCTGGGCGGCCTCGGCTGCGGGGGCGTCGTCCGCCTGCTGATCGTCTTGCGCAACCGCGGCGCTCGCCGCTCCAAGCGCCAGGACGACCATGCCGAACCGGATACGCGACCGTAGGAATTCAGAAACTGCCACCACAGATTTTCCCTTATTGCCCAAACAAATCCGCAGGTTTGCTTTAGCCGCGCCCGCTGAACACAGGCTTAGCGGCCCAGACCCTTCAACGCTATCTGGAGTGCGATCGTGCTACCCTTACGGAATTCCCCGATCCGCTCATAGTCGCGCCGCCACGTTAGGCCAAGCTCCAGGCACTCGTCCTCGTACGAAATCCCCAGCCGGTTCCGTACCGGCTCGAATCCGTCGGCAACGGAGAAGGGATCTTCCTTCTTGTCGGTGAGGTCGATGACGGTCGCTCCGAAGACCGACCAGTAGCGCGCGAACTTCAACCGTCCCGCAAGCCGAAGCTCTTCGCGGTCGCGAAGGTCCTCGACCGTCGGGTCGATGTCGCGGTTGAGTCTGAGATAGCCGATCTGGGCGTAGGTTTCCGTGCCGCCCACCGTTAGGTCGATCTCGTTCCTGCGGACCGCGAACGTGTCCTTGTCGATCCGGAAGCGGTGGGTGAGGTCAATGAAGCGGCCGTAGCGGATCCGCGTCCGTCCGACGATGTCCGAAAGACGATCGCTAAGCCCGGTTCCGACCGGGAAAATACCCGGCCTGCTGTTCAGCCTGTAGCTCTGGCCGATGGTGCTTTCGATCGAGAGGTTCGGGCGGTCATAGGCCCAGTCGAGGCCGTAGGTGACTCGCGAGCTGTCCTCCCACCGGTCGTATCCGGGGAAGCGGTTGAGCGCGAACAGGTTGCTGTCCTCGAGGTCGACGGAGCGCGCATCTTCGTTCGGGATGTCGAGGTTCGGCGTAGGCGGGGTGGCGACGACCTGGACCCTCGGCGTGATTCGCTGGATTCCGCCGAATAGCGGACCGATGAACGGCCATTGCACGTCGACGGCGAGCGCGGCGATTCCGCGCGTGTGCCAGCCGTCGATGCCCCGATAGATGGGCACGACCGTCTCGGCCGCATCGTCGGTGTGATAGACGTCGCCCCGCGCATAAGCGGTCAGAGTCACCTGCTGGCCCCACCGCGTCAGCTTCCTCAGGTCCCATTCGGCGCTGACGAAGGCACGCTGCGTGTCCTGGCCTTCGATGCGCAGGATCGCGAGGCTGTTCGCCTGAACCTGCACCTTGCCGCCGAGCACCGGCGGCTCGAGGTTGAAACGCGCATCGATCGCGGGCAGCGCGATTGGGATCTGTTTCTGCACGTCGTCGGCGCGAAGTCCCTCGAACGCCCAGCCGGCTATGGAGATGTAGCTGTTCGGCGTGATCCGCTCGACGTTGACTGAATTGCGGAGCCGGTCGTCGCGGGTGATGTCATAGCGGCGGGTGACGGTCTTGTCGGTGGCCACCCGGAAGAAGCCGGTGACGCTCCACTCGGGATCGAGTTGGTATTTGCCGTTAGCTTCGAAATAGCCGCGAAGCTCTCGCCCGTGCTCGTTATCGGGCGTCAGGTCGGCGTTCTCGACCTGGCTGTAAGCGAGAAATCCGCCGACCTGGAACGCGCCGAGGCTGTTGAGTTCGCGGTAGCGCATCTCGATCGCGGGCAGCGTGCCCGTGTAGAGGTGCGGAATGATCGACAGGTCGCGGTTCGGAGCGATCCGCCAGTAATAGGGTAGGGCGACCTCGAAGCCGTTTTTCTTCGAAATTTTCAGCTCCGGGACCAGGACACCGGTCGCGCCTTCGCCGTTTGTCCCGACGCTGAAGATCGGGAGCAGCGGAAGCGTGATCCCGAACAGCTGCAGCCGCCCGCCGCGGAACCGGACCCGGCCTGTCGCGGGATCGTCGATCACCTGCGCTGCAGTGATCATCCAGCTCGGCCGCTTGGGGCAGCCGCTCTCGGTCGTCACCGGGCAGGGGGAGTAGGCCGCATTCTCGAGCGTATAGACGCCGTTGGTACGGGTCCCTCGATCGGCGGCGATGCGCCCGCCGCTTTCCAAAACGATCAGCAGATTGTCGACCGTCCCGTCGCGCAGCGTGTCGCTGAGGACGACATTCTGGCCGATCATTTTGTCGCCCTGCGGATCGACGACGACGACATCGCCTTCGGCGCGGACTTCGCCGCTCTTGCGGTTCCAGGTCACAAGATCGGCGGCGAGATAATTGCCATCCCTCGACATCCGGACCTTTCCGGACGCGGTCACGATATCGTTCTCGCTGTCGTAGGTGACCTGGTCGGCGGCGAACTCGACGAAGCCGTCGGAGTCGGCAGTGACGACCGGTGGCGACTCCGGAGGAGGAGCCGGCGCCACATCCTGAGCGGCAGCCGCCCCCGCGGACCAGGCCAGCAGCGGAAGCGCCGTACTCCAGATCAGCCGCGACCGAATTTTCCGATTGCGCAAACGTTCGCCTTCCGCCCCAGTCCACCGACGGTGAACTCGCGCCTATCGCACCTTGCCCGCGCCCCGACAATCGCCCTTCGCCGCGAATGAGCGCATGTCGGAACCATCTCGACGGGCGCGCTTTGCCATGACGCTGATGGCGTCCTAAAGGCGCCGCAAACGCCATTTCCTTTTTCAGGGACTTGAACGCACATGCAGATTGAATTCGCCGCTTCCCGGCCGAGTGGAGACTATGCGCTGGTGATTCCTTCGGCGGGCCCCAATCGGCCGGCCGCCAAATCGCTCGACGACAAGGCCAAGATCGAAGCGGCGCTGAAGCGCCAGCGCTTCGAAGGCGATTCGGGAAGCACCGCGGATCTCATCGCCGACCAGGACGGCAAGTCGCGGCGGCTGATCGTCGTCGGAACGGGAAGCGACAATCTCCCCGAACAGGCTGCGGAGAAGCTCGGCGGCAATGCCGTCGCTCGCCTGCTTACGTCGGGCGAATCGCAGATTGTGATCGATCTCAGCGGCCTCGATTATGACGCCGAGGCAACCGCTCGCGTGGCCCTCGGCGCCGCGCTCCGCTCGTGGCGTTACGACCTGTACCGGACGACGCAGAAGGAAAAGCAGAAGCCGACACTGAAGACCGTCACCATCGTCGGCGGCGGCGACGGCGCCGAACAGCGCTGGAAGACGCGGTGGGAGCCGGTGGTCGAAGGCGTTGGCTTGACCCGTGAGCTCGTCACCGAACCGGCGAACATCATCTATCCGGAAAGCTTCGTCGAGCGCTGCCGCGACCTCGCCAAGCTCGGGATCGAGCTTGACGTGCTCGACACCACGCAAATGAAGAAGCTCGGCATGGGCGCGCTCCTCGGAGTCGCGCAGGGTTCGGTGCGCGAACCGCGCCTCCTCGTGCTCCGCTGGAACGGTGGCAAGGACGGCGATGCGCCTGTCGCCTTTGTCGGCAAGGGCGTGACCTTCGACACGGGCGGAATCTCGATCAAGCCGGCCCAGGGCATGGAATCGATGAAGTGGGACATGGGCGGCGCCGGCGCCGTCGTCGGCGCGATGAAGGCGCTGGCCCTGCGCAAGGCGAAGGCCAACATCGTCGGCATCTGCGGCCTGGTCGAGAACATGCCGGGCGGCAACGCACAGCGGCCGGGCGATGTCGTCACGACGATGTCGGGCCAAACGGTCGAAGTCATCAACACGGATGCGGAAGGCCGTCTCGTCCTCGCCGATGCGGTCGCCTACGTCCAGCGCACCTACAAGCCGACGACCATCATTGATCTCGCGACCCTGACCGGAGCAATCCTGATCAGCCTCGGCCATGAATTCGCCGGCCTGTTCACTCCCGACGACGAGCTCGCCGGCGAGCTGATGAAGGCGGCCGACGGGAGCGGAGACAAATTGTGGCGGATGCCGCTCGGCGACGCGTTTGACCGGCTGCTCGATTCCGACATCGCCGACATGAAGAACGTCGGTCCGCGCGAGGGCGGTTCGGTCACCGCCGCGCAGTTCATCAAGAGGTTCATCGAGGACGGCGTCAAATGGGCGCACCTCGACATCGCCGGAATGGCCTGGTCGGACAAGCCGTCGAGCACGT
This sequence comes from Sphingomicrobium sp., assembly GCA_035554875.1. Lineage (GTDB taxonomy): Bacteria > Pseudomonadota > Alphaproteobacteria > Sphingomonadales > Sphingomonadaceae > Sphingomicrobium. The sequence continues at coordinate 283 of DATMHP010000179.1, read as the reverse complement.
TTGCCAAGGGCGCGACGGGCTTCGGCGTGCGGCTGCTCGACCAGTTCGTGGCGGACAATCTGGAAGGCTGATTTGCGAGTCGATTTCTACCAGCTTGGCGCCACCCCGCTCGAGCAGGTGATCGCCAGCCTCGCCGAGAAGCTCCTCAGCCAGGACGACCGGCTCCTGGTCGTGTCGGGCGACGATGCGCAGCTTGCGCGCCTCGACCGCGTGTTGTGGGACCAAGGGGGCTCGAGCTTCCTTCCGCACGCCATCGCCGGCGATTCCGAGGATGCGCGCCAGC
>DATMHP010000178.1:0-19443 GCA_035554875.1 Sphingomicrobium sp. | reverse complement strand
CGCCATCCAGCGAACGAACAGCTGCGGGCTTGCGCCTTCGGCTGCGACATAGGCGAGGCGGCTGCCGTCAGGCGACCATCGCGGCGAGAAATAGGAGCCGCTTCCGGCGAGCAGTGGCCGCTGCTGACCGCTGGCGACGTCAACGATCCAGATGGTCGAGCGCGCCTTGTCGGTCATGATGTCATTCGACTTGCGGACGTAGGCGATCGTCTTCCCGTCGGGGCTGATCTGCGGATCGCTCGCCCATTCGAGATTGAACAGGTCGCCGCCGGTCAAATAGCGGCTCGGCGCCGTCGCGGGCGCTGCGAGAGCAGGCGCGGAAAGAGCGGTTGCGGCGAACAGGATCGCCAGTGGCGAGAGTGAGCGAATGGCGTTCAAGAGATTTCCCCTCCGGATTCGGCGGCGGAGGATTCAACTTTCGGAGCAGGGTAGCAAGCGACTCATCGACGAACGGCGGCGAGAGGCATCCAGGAAATTAAACCGTTCGGTTGACAATTGTTTTCTTCGAGTTCATCTTAAACCATATGGTTGAAGGTGATTCGCTCCGGCTCGACACGGTTTTCCAGGCTCTCGCCGATCCCACGCGGCGCGGGATGCTCGCCAACCTCGCTCTCGGCGAGAAGTCGGTCGGCGAACTCGGCGAGCCGTTCGACATCAGCTTCGCCGGCGCCGCCAAGCATGTGAAGGTGCTTGAGAATGCGGGCCTGATCGACCGCCGCAAGGCCGGGCGAAGGCAGATCTGCTCGCTTCGCGCCGAGCCTCTGGCCGAGGCCGACAGATGGCTTCGCCAGTGGGAGAAATTCTGGACCGTCCGCCTCGACCGACTGCAGGCGCTGGTCGAATCCGACAAGGAGAGAAAAAATGACTGAGGCCGCCGCCCAAATTCGCCTGCCAGTCCAGAAGATCGCGCCCGACGCGATCCGGCTCGAGCGTCTTCTCGACGCGCCGGTCGAGACGGTGTGGCGCTATCTCACCGAGGCCGAGCTTCGCAGGCAGTGGTTCATGGGCGGCACCGATGCCCGGCCGAACAGCGAGTTCGAGCTTCTGGTCGATCATGACAATCTGTCGGACGAAGACGTGCCTTATCCGGAGAGCTATGCGGCGTCGAAAGGGGTCAGGTTCAGCGAGACGGTCCTTCGCTTCGATCCGCCGCGCCTGCTCGAAACTACCTTCCATGGCGGCAAGAACGGGAAGGTGACCTACGAGCTGTTCCCGGAAGCGGGGAAGACGCGGCTGGTACTCACGCACAGCGGCATCGCCAGCCCGGTCGGGGCGCAGGACTTCGGAAGCGGCTGGACTTCGCATCTTGCGGTGCTCGAGCAACGGCTCGCGGGTCGCGGCGTCCCGAACTTCTGGGCGCTCCACACCCGGTCGAAGGAGGAGGTCGCAAAGGCGCTGGAGGCGCAGCAGTGACCAGCCACGCAACCGGCACCCGCGCCGAATGGCTTCGAGCGCGGCTCGATCTCCTGGAGGCCGAGAAAGCGCACACGCGGGCCGGGGACGAACTCGCGCGCCAGCGGCGCGAGCTGCCGTGGGTCCCCGTCGAGAAGGCATACCGATTCGACACCGATGAAGGGGAGGCGAGCCTCGCCGACCTGTTCCGCGGCCGCTCGCAGCTGCTCGTCTACCATTTCATGTTCGGGCCTGATTTCGAGTCCGGTTGCCCGTCCTGCTCGGCCATCGCCGATGGGTTCAACGGCATTTGGGAGCATCTGGCCAATCACGACGTGATGCTTTGGGCGATCTCGCGTGCGCCGCGCGAGAAGCTCCAGGCGTACAAGAAACGGCTGGGCTGGACCTTTCCCTGGGCTTCGTCGGACGACAATGGCTTCAATGCGGATTTCAGCGTCTATGCAACCGAAGAGCAGCAGCTCACCGGCGATTATGAATATAATTTCCGGCCAGGCAGTCCGATCGCCAGATCGGCGTCCAGGGATAGTCCGAATGGTCCCGGAAGGGGCGCTTCCATGACGGGAACGGACGTCTTCACTTACGTCCGCGAGAAGCCGGGAATGAGCGCGTTCGCCCTCGAAGACGGCGAGGTGTACCACACCTATTCCGCCTTCGCTCGCGGCCTCGATGGCTTGTGGGGCGCCTATCAATGGCTCGATCGCTCTCCGAAGGGGCGCAACGAGCCGGAATATTGGTGGAAGCGCCGCGACGAATATGGCGCGCTCTGACTTATCGCCTGTTGCTGATTTTCTATTGGCTTCGCACGCCTGGGGCCGGTTGAAAGGCCCTTCACAATTTGACGAGTCAATTCGGGAAGGCGCGGTAGCCGCCGCTGCCTAGAGGCGCTCCTCCCAGTTGATCCGGAGGGGCCAAGTGAAGTCAGTTTTGTCGGTGCTCGCAGCAGCGATCGCCTTTGTAACGGCGATGCCAGCGCACGCGGAAGATGCCGTGTCGGCAGATGTCGGCCTGTGGCAGGGGACAATGGAGTCCGCCCGCTGGACCGGGCCGATGCTGGCCTCGAACGCCGAGACTTTGCCGCAAGGCCATTTCTACACCGAGCCCTATTTTTACGACGTGATTTCCAGGGGTGAGCATAGCCCCGGATCGAGCGGCTTTTATCAGTACGGGCTGACGGACTCCTTCACGGTTGGATTTCAACCCAGCTTCGCATTCGGGACCCGCAAGCCGAACCGGGAGCCGGCGATCGGCGACTTCAAGCTGCTGTCGCAGCTGCGCCTGACCCACTTCACGCCTCGGCATCGTGTTCCGACGATCGCCCTCGTGCTCAACGCGGTGCTGCCGACGGGAAAATACGACCGACTCGGCGACCGGAAGGACGGCCACGGCTCGGGTTCGTTCGCGCCGGAAATCGGCGTCAACGTGCAGCAATATTTCATGCTTCCGAACGGGCGGCTCCTGCGCGGGCGCATCAATGTGCTGAAGCAATTTCCGTTTCGCACCGATGTCGTCGGTCGAAGCGTCTATGGGACCAGGCCGGACTTCCGCGGCCACGCGAAGCCGGGATCCAAGACGACGCTCATCGGCGCCGTCGAGTACAGCCTGACGAACGAGTGGGTGCTCGCCCTGGACGTCGAGTTCGATCATTGGGGAAAGACCCGCGTCGTCGGCCGCGAAGGTGCGGACGCGCCGCTGGTCAGCCGGACCAGTCCCGCCAGCTGGAATCTCGGTTTCGCCCCGGCGGTCGAATACAACATGAGCCCGACGACCGGTGTCCTGTTCGGCGTCTGGATCGTTCCCAAGGGCCACAACACGCCGGCTTCGATCACTCCCGCGATCGCAATCAGTCGCTTCTGGTAGCTCTTGACGGACCGCGGACCAGCTGTGTTATATAAATAACACAGGAGACTGCCGATGAAGACCGTAGCGCTTGCCTTGATCGTGCCGCTGCTCGCGGGGTGCAACATCCATTCGAAGAATCCGGCCGACGGCGACGAGAACGTCAGCATCCAGGCCGACGAGAGCGGCCATATCGCCTTCAACATGCCGATGGTCGAAGGCCGGGTGAAGGTCCCGGGGATGATGATGCACAACGGGAATGTCGACATCGACGGCGTGAAGCTGATGCCGGGAAGCTCGGTCACCGGCCTCAACGTCAATGCCGGCGACAAGGGCGCGACGGTCCAGATGAGCTTCACGGCCCCGGCGTCGCCCGACGAGGTGCGGAGCTATTTCGCCGGTGAGTTCAGGAAGCAGGGAGTGGAGGTCGCGATCGCTGGCGACGCGGTTAGCGGCACGTCCAAGGACGGCAATCCGTTCGTCATTCATGTGAGCCCGGCGGCGAACGGATCGCAGGGAAGGATCGACATCCAGGACAAGGACTGAGCTCAAAGAAAAGGGCCGGGATCGCTCCCGACCCTTCGCTTTAGGTTTGTGCCTATTCCGCCGCCGGAGCTTCTCCGCCGGCCTTTTTCTTTGCCGGCGCCTTCTTCTTCGGCTTCGCCTTGACCTTGGGCGCAGCGGGCACGATCTCGAAGCTTGGCGCATTGTCCTTGATCCGGACCTTGACCTCGCCGCCGTTCACAAGCTTGCCGAACAGCAATTCCTCGGCGAGCGGCTGCTTGATCTTCTCCTGCACCAGGCGGCCCATCGGACGCGCTCCGTAGAGCTTGTCGTAGCCGCGATCGACCAGCCACTTGCGGGCTTCCTCGTCGAGCTCGATGTGCACGTTGCGGTCGGCAAGCTGCAGCTCCAGCTGGAGGATGAACTTGTCGACGACCCGGGCGACCACCGCCGGCGGCAGGTAGGCGAACGGAACGATCGCATCGAGCCGGTTGCGGAACTCGGGCGTGAACATCTTCTTGACCGCATCCTCCTGCGCATCCTCGCGGGTGGCCTGGCCGAAGCCGATGCTTTCGCGCGCCATGTCGGCGGCGCCGGCATTGGTGGTCATGATCAGGATGGCGTTCCTGAAATCGACCGTCTTGCCGTGGTGGTCGGTGAGCTTGCCGTGGTCCATGACCTGCAACAGGATGTTGAACAGGTCGGGGTGCGCTTTCTCGATTTCGTCGAGCAGGAGCACGCTGTGCGGATGTTGGTCGACCGCATCGGTCAGGAGGCCGCCCTGATCGTAGCCGACGTAGCCCGGAGGCGCGCCGATCAGGCGGCTGACCGCATGGCGCTCCATATATTCGGACATGTCGAACCGCTGCAGCGGAATGCCCATGATCGATGCCAGCTGGCGTGCAACCTCGGTCTTGCCGACGCCGGTGGGACCGCTGAACAGATAGTTGCCGATCGGCTTGTCCGGATCGCGAAGGCCTGCGCGCGACAGCTTGATCGCGGAAGCGAGCTTCTCGATCGCCATGTCCTGACCGAAGACGACGCGCTTGAGGTCGGCCTCGAGGTTCTCGAGGACGCGCTTGTCGTCGGTCGACACCGACTTCGGCGGAATCCGCGCCATGGTCGCGACCACGGCCTCGATCTCCTTGGGCGTGATCACCTTCTTCCGACGGCTTGGCGGCACGAGCATCTGCATCGCGCCCACCTCGTCGATCACGTCAATCGCCTTGTCCGGAAGCTTGCGGTCATGGATGTAGCGCGCCGAAAGCTCGACCGCGCTCTTGATCGCGTCGGGCGTGTAGCGGACGCTGTGGTGCTCCTCGAACGACGAGCGCAGGCCGGCGAGGATCTTGATCGTATCCTCGACGGTCGGCTCGTTGACGTCGATCTTCTGGAAGCGCCGGAGCAGGGCCCGGTCCTTCTCGAAGTGGTTGCGGAACTCCTTGTAAGTCGTCGACCCGATACAGCGGATCGCGCCCGAAGACAGCGCGGGCTTCAGCAGGTTCGACGCGTCCATCGCGCCGCCAGACGTGGCGCCGGCGCCGATCACCGTATGAATTTCGTCGATGAACAGGATCGCGTCCGGAAGCTTCTCGAGCTCCGAAACGACGCTCTTCAGCCGCTCCTCGAAATCGCCGCGGTAGCGGGTGCCGGCCAGAAGCGCGCCCATGTCGAGCGCGTAGATCGTCGCCTTCTTGAGGACGTCGGGAACATCGCCCTCGATGATCTTGCGCGCGAGGCCTTCGGCGATCGCGGTTTTGCCGACGCCGGGATCGCCGACGTAGAGCGGGTTGTTCTTCGACCGGCGGCACAGGATCTGCACCGTGCGGTCGACCTCGGGCATTCGGCCGATCAGCGGGTCAACCTTGCCGGCGCGCGCTTTCTCGTTGAGGTCGACTGTGAACTGCTTGAGGGCGCTTTCCTTCTTGCCCTCCTTGTCCGCCTTCTCCTCGGCGCCTTCGGGCGGGCGCGCTTCGGCCGCGGTCTCGCCCTTGCCGACGCCGTGGCTGATGTAGGTGACGGCATCCAGGCGGCTCATGTCCTGCTGCTGCAGGAAATAGACGGCATAGCTCTCGCGCTCCGAGAAGAGGGCGACGAGGACGTTTGCGCCGGTCACTTCGTCCCGGCCGGATGACTGGACATGCAAGATGGCGCGCTGGACCACGCGCTGGAATCCGCTGGTCGGTGTCGGATCGGTGCTGGTGTCGGCAACCAGCGCCCCGAGCTCATTGTCGAGATAATGCTTCACCGACGCGCGGAGCTCGTCGCGATTGACGCCGCAGGCCGTCATCACCTTCGACGCATGCTCGTCGTCGATCAGCGCGATCAGAAGATGTTCGAGCGTCGCGTACTCGTGCCTGCGCCGGCTGGCTTCGCCAAGCGCGTTGTGCAGGGTTTCTTCGAGTTCGCCAGCAAAACTAGGCATTTAGATTGGTACTCCCACCGCTCCGGGCGAGAACCCGGGCTCTCTGACAACAATGTCATATGCGGGAAACGCTCAATCAAGGGGCGCGGCCCCGCTTATCCCCAGTTTATAGCCGTAGGTTGCTGTGCAACGACTGAACGCGCTGTCAGGGTTTTTTGAAGAGATCTTCCGCAGCCGAGCGGTGGGTTTGCGCCCGGCTCATATGTGCCTCGACGCGGGCGATCTCTTCCTTCAGCGCTTCGATTCGCGCCTGCAGTTCGTCGACCGACAGAGGGTCGAGATCCTGTTTCCCAAGCTCGGTGAGGGGATCCTTCGGCTTGTCGGGAAAAAGATCGTCGAGGTCCATGACGCCTGAATCGTTGACCCAAGGGGGTGCGAAGTCAATAAGCCGCCCGCCGTGAACAGCAGCATTCCAGCAACTATGAAAGCCGTCGTCGCCCCGCAGCCGGATGGGGCCGAGGAGCTGGCTCTGGTCGAGCGGCCGGTGCCGAGGCCACGCAAGGGCGAAGTGCTGGTGAGGGTCGCGGCCGCGGGCGTGAACCGCCCCGACATTCTCCAGCGCCGCGGCCTCTATCCGCCGCCTCCCGGCGCGCCCGACATCCTCGGGCTCGAGGTCGCCGGAGAGGTCGTCGGCGCGGGGGAGGGCGCGGAAGAGTTGGCGGGCCAGAAGGTCTGCGCTCTGGTCGCGGGCGGCGGCTATGCCGAATATTGCGTCGCGCCTGCGGGCACCTGCCTTCCGGTGCCCGAGGTGCTGTCGCTGACCGAAGCAGCAGCGATCCCGGAAACGCTCTTCACCGTCTGGTCGAACCTGTTCGAGCGCGGCTTCGCGGCGGACGGCGACACTGTGCTCGTCCACGGGGGCACCAGCGGCATCGGAACGATGGCGATCGCCTTGGGGCGATTGTTCGGGCTGACGGTGATCGTGACCTGCGGGACCGACGCCAAGTGCCGCCGCGCCGAGGAACTCGGCGCCGACAGCGCCATCAACTACAAGAGCCAGGATTTCGTCGAGGCGGTGAAGGCGCTGACCGAGGGCCGCGGAGTCCAGGTCGTGCTGGACATGGTCGGCGGCGACTATCTGCCGCGCAATATCGCCTGCCTGGCCCACGACGGCCGGCACGTCTCGATCGCCTTCCAGCGGGGCGCGAAAGGCGAGATCGAGATTCCGGACATCATGCGCCGGCGGTTGACCCTCACCGGCTCGACGCTCCGACCCCGCCCGGTCGAGTTCAAGACCATGGTCGCCGACGAGATCGCACGCACTGTCTGGCCCTATGCCGAGGGCGGGCGGCTGAAGCCGGTGATCGATTCCACCTTCCCCCTGGCGGAGGCCGCGAAGGCTCACGCCCGGATGGAAGCGGGCGAGCATGTCGGGAAGATCGTTCTGGAGGTGCAATCCTGATGCTCGCGGCCTTGCCGATCAGCCGTGTCGAGAGTACATCGGCGCCGACCGGCCGCTCCGCGAGGGGCGGCCCTATTCATTTGTAGATTTCGGGAGAATAACAGTGGCCCAGCAAGCCCAGCCCCTGATGCCCCATGCGACAGCCGCCTGGCTGGTCGAGAATTCGTCACTGACCTTCGAGCAGATCGCCGAATTCTGCGGCCTTCACATCCTCGAAGTCCAGGCAATCGCCGATGACACGGCCGCGACCAAGCTGACCGGCCGCGACCCCGTCCGATCCGGCGAGCTGACTCATGAGGAGATCGAAAAAGGGCAGAAGGATCCCGACTACCAGCTCCAAATCCAGAAGGTGCCGGACCAGGTCCGCCGCACCAAGGGCCCGCGCTACACGCCGCTGTCGAAGCGGCAGGACAAGCCGGACGGAATCGCCTGGCTGGTCAAAAACCATCCCGAGCTTAGCGACGGGCAGATCGGGAAGCTGATCGGCACCACGCGCACCACGATCTCCGCGATCCGCGAGCGCACGCACTGGAACATGGCGAACATCACCCCGAAGGACCCCGTGACTCTCGGACTGACGTCGCAGCGCGAGCTCGATGCGGCGGTTGCCAAGGCGCAGAAGGCCGCCGGTGCTGCCGCTCCGACGGACGAGAATCTTGAAGGCGACCGCCAGGCGCTGATCGAGCAGCTGCGCGCCGAGCGCGAGCAGCATGCGCGTGATGCGGAAGCTGCGCTCGCCGCCGCGGAAAGCGGCGAAACCCTCGCTCCAGACGAGATCGTCCCGGGCATCCGCGACCCGTTCAAGCGTTGATTTGCGGCCGTTAGAGGCTCATTCCCCTTGGATATGGACACGGCGGCAGTTTCGAGCGAGCTCAGCTTCGAGGATGCGCTGAAGCGGCTCGAGGAAATCGTGCGGACGCTCGAAAAGGGTGAGGCGCCGCTCGACCAGTCGATCGAGCTTTACCAGGAAGGCGACAAGCTGAAGCGCCATTGCGAAGCGCGGCTGAAGGCTGCGCAGGCGCGCATCGAGCAAATCGCCTTCGGAAGCGATGGAAAGCCGGCCGGGGCGAAGCCCTTCGATGTCGGTTGAAATTGTCGACGGTCCGCGGCTCGATCTCGAGGCCGAAGCCGACCGAGTCTCGGCCGAGGTCGACGAGTTCTTCACGCTGCTCCTGCAGCCCCCCAACGACAGCCGCGACCGGCTCTATTCAGCCATGCGCCACGCCGCGATCGGCGGCGGAAAGCGTCTTCGCCCCCTCCTGACCATTGCCGCCTCGCGGCTCTTCGGAATCGACCAGGAGCAGGCGCTTCGGGTGGCGGCGGCGATCGAGGCCATCCACGTCTATTCGCTGATCCATGACGACCTTCCGTCGATGGACGACGACGACCTGCGGCGGGGCAAGCCGACGGTGCACAAGGCGTTCGACGAAGCGACCGCGATCCTTGCCGGCGACAGCCTCCACGCGCTGGCCTTCGAAATTCTCGCGCACGAAGCGACGCACCGCGATCCGCTGGTTCGGTCCGAGCTGGTCCTGGAGCTGTCGCGCGCCTCAGGGCCGAACGGCATGGCGGGCGGACAGATGATGGATCTCGCCGCCGAGGGCCAGTCGCTCGACCTAGCCGCGGTCACCCGGCTCCAGCAGCTCAAGACCGGCGCACTGATCGAATATGCAGTCGAGGCGCCGTGCATCATCACTCGGCTGACGAAGGAGGCGCGCACGCCCTATCGCGGCTATGCGCGCAATATCGGCCTGGCCTTTCAGATCACCGACGACCTTATCGATTACAGCGGAAATGAAGCCACCGCGGGCAAGCGAACCGGCAAGGACGCCGAGAAGGGCAAGGCGACCTTCGTGTCGCTTCTCGGCCCGGAGCGGGCAGCACAGCAGGCGCGGGTGCTGGTCGAGCAGGGCATTGACCATCTGTCGGACCACGGCGAAGAGGCTGACATGCTGCGCGCAATCGCGCGTTTTGCAATCGAGCGGGATCGATAGGCATGGCAGACAGGATTGGAGTCTATCCGGGCACCTTCGACCCGATCACGCTCGGGCACCTCGACATCATCCGCCGGGCCACGCACCTGGTCGACCGGCTGGTCGTCGGAGTGACGACCAATCCCTCGAAGCAACCGCTGTTCACGGTCGCGGAGCGGCTGGAGATGGTCCGCCGCGAAACCGCCGGAATAAACAACGGCAAGATCGAAGTGGTCGAGTTCGATTCGCTGCTTATGGATTTCGCCCAGGCGCAGGATTCGTCGATGATCGTTCGCGGCCTGCGCGCCGTCGGCGACTTCGAATATGAGTTCCAGATGGCTGGCATGAACCAGCAGCTCAACAGCAAGATCGAGACCGTCTTCCTGATGGCCGATGTCTCGCTCCAGCCGATCGCATCGCGGCTGGTGAAGGAAATCGCCCGCTACGGCGGCTCGATCGACAAGTTCGTCACCCCTGCCGTCGCCGCCGACGTTGCCCGCCAGCTCGGCCGCAGCTGAAAGACCAGACAGAATGAAATTGCTCGCCCTTTCTTTTCTCGCCTTCGCGCTGGTTGCAGCCAAGGCGCCGGAGCCGGAACCAGCCGCCGCCCCGGCAGCGCTTCCGGTCGTCGCCCCGGCTGACATTGCGGCCAATCCGGCGAACAGGCTGATCCTGCAGCTGTCGAACGGAGGCATCGTCGTCATCCAGCTTCGCCCCGATGCGGCTCCGAACCATGTCCAGCGGATCCAGACCTTGGTCCGCCAGCATTTCTACGACGGCACGATCTTTCATCGGGTGATTCCGGGCTTCATGGCGCAGGGCGGCGATCCGACCGGCACCGGCGAGGGCGGGTCTAAGCTTCCGGACCTCAAGGCCGAGTTCAATTCGCTCCCGCACCTTCGCGGGACCGTCGCAGCGGCGCGGACATCGGACAATACGGACACGGCGAACAGCCAGTTTTACATCATGTTCGTTCCTAATTCCTCGCTCGACGGCGAATATACGGTGTTCGGACGAGTGATTTCCGGAATGGATGCGGTCGACAAGATCGCGCCGGGCGAACCGCCTGCAAATCCCACGAAGATCGTCCATGCGAGCCTCGGCGACGGCACGCCATCCGCGGCACCGGCTGCGCCGACGCAGCAGCAGCCCGAGGCCGTTCAGCAAGAGAACACGCCCGGCGGCTGATGCGCGTCGACCTTTTCGATTTCGACCTCCCGCCAGATCGAATTGCTCTGAGGCCCGCGCGGCCGAGGGATTCGGCTCGGCTGCTGCTGGTTGAGGGCAACGAGATTTCCGACCAAAGGGTTCTGGACCTGCCGCAACTGCTTCGTCCGGGCGACGTGCTCTTGTTCAATGACACCAAGGTCATTCCCGCGCAGCTCGAAGGTCGGCGCGGAGGGGCGCGTATCGGCGTGACGCTGCACAAGAGGGCGGGGCCGAGAAGCTGGTGGGCCTTCGTCCGCAACGCCAAGCGCCTTCACATTGGGGACCGCATCGATTTCGAGCGCGGCGTGACGGCGATTGCGACCGAAGGCGCGAAGGACGGAAGCTTCCTGGTCAAGTTCGATGGCGACGAGCCGGTCGAGTTCCTGATCGAGCGGGCAGGGCGAATGCCGCTGCCGCCCTACATCGCGTCGAAGCGGCCCGCCGACGAAGCCGATCGCGACGATTACCAGACGGTGTTCGCTCGGGAGGAAGGAGCCGTTGCGGCTCCGACCGCCGCTTTGCATTTCACCGACCGCCTGCTTGTTTCACTCGACGACCGCGGCGTGCTCCGCGAAACCGTCACGCTGCATGTCGGCGCGGGCACGTTCCTCCCTGTCAAGTCCGAGGATACGGCGGGGCACCGGATGCATTCGGAATGGGGCAAGATCGATGCTGCGACCGCCGAACGGTTGAACGCCGCCCGAGCAGCGGGCGGACGCCTCATCGCGATCGGCACCACGTCGCTTCGCCTTGCCGAAAGCGCCGCCGACGAAAGCGGCGCGATCCGCGCGTTCGAAGGCGACACGGCAATCTTCATTACCCCCGGCTACTGCTTCAAGGCGGTCGATGGGCTGATGACCAATTTCCACCTTCCGCGCTCGACCCTGTTCATGCTGGTGAGCGCGCTGATGGGCCTCGACGTGATGAAGCGCGCCTATGCGCACGCGATCGAGGACGGCTACCGCTTCTACAGCTACGGCGATTCCAGCCTGCTCCTGCCTCGGCAGGAATGACCGTTTCGGACTAGATGCTTACGCTAGTTGATAACACAAGTTTAAAAACAGAGTGCGGACGAATCAACCAGGAGCTCCCCTCCCGCCGCGACGCTCGCCTCGTCGGGGCCGGCGGTCGGCGCCGATGTCTAATTGTTCAAGCGATGCCGGACACCGAGATCCTCGAGACCCGCAGGGACTCGATCAGGGGAATCTAATACATCTTCTCGGTGGCGCTCGATCTTCCGGCCGACGACCGCACTGTCGTGACTCTGCCTGCTGTGGACCAACACGCCGGTCAGCACCGGCTCCACCTATCGCTATCTGCAGTTCAACATAGGACTGGCCAACGCGTTCTGACGCCGGTCAGTCGTCCGGATAGCATTCCGGACGCTGGTCCGGATGCTGCGCGAACCAGAGCTTCTTCGCTTCGCGGATTTTTCTTGTTCCGGTTCTGACCCGGATGATGAACAAGCGCCTCACGGTGGTCAATGCAACCGCGCGAGCGTCATCTTCGGTTGCCGGTTTCCAGCTTTCCCTCATTGCGTCGCAGGCGAGGAAGCGGGTGTCCGCATCATGGATGTTGTTGTTCCCCATCAGACAACGCTTCGCTTGGGCGTCCTTGTCCAACTCCAGATAGACCCACGCCCACCGGTCGCCCTTTGCAATCCCGTCTGTCAGCCAGGAAGATAGCCGGGCTCATACGGCGGACAGTCGCTCGAAGCCGCGACCACGGGGCTGCTCACGCCAAGCGCTGCCAGCAGCAGGACCTCGAAATCCGCGTCATCCCCCAATTCCCCCTTTAGCCGAGGTTATTGATTTGCCTGCAGCTGGCAATGACGGCTGTTCCGCTGTTCGCTGCTCGGCTAGGGGCGCGCCAATGCCCGGCCTGACCTTCACCATCCACGCGACCGACGCCGCGGCGCGCACCGGAGTCATCGCCATGGCGCGCGGCGAAATCCGTACGCCTGCCTTCATGCCTGTCGGGACGGCTGCCACCGTGAAGGCGATGAAGCCGCAGGGCGTCCGCGCCTCGGGCGCCGATATCATCCTCGGCAACACATATCATTTGATGCTCCGTCCGGGCGCCGAGCGCATCGCCCGACTCGGCGGGCTTCATGCTTTCATGGGTTGGGAGCGGCCGATCCTGACCGACAGCGGCGGCTATCAGGTGTTGAGCCTCAGCGAGCTGACGAAGGTGACGGAGGAGGGCGTTGCCTTCGCAAGCCATCTCGATGGCTCGCGGCGCATGCTCAGCCCGGAGCGCTCGATGGAGGTCCAGCGCCTGCTCGGCTCCGACATTGCCATGGCCTTCGACCAGCTGGTGCCGGCGACCGCGTCGCGCGGCGATCACGAAACCGCGATGGAGCGGTCGATGCGATGGGCGGAGAGGTCGAAGGCGGCTTTCTCCGGCCCCGGCGCCTTATTTGGGATCCAGCAGGGCGGTCTCGACGAGCAGCTTCGCGGACGCTCGGCCGAGGCGCTCACCGCAATCGGTTTCGACGGCTACGCAATCGGCGGCCTGGCGGTGGGGGAAGGGCAGGAGGCGATGTGCCGGGTGCTCGATTTCGCCGCGCCGATGCTGCCGGTGGACCAGCCGCGTTACCTGATGGGTGTCGGTAAGCCCGACGACCTGGTCGAATCGGTGCTCCGCGGCGTCGATATGTTCGATTGCGTGCTTCCGACACGCTCGGGGCGGACGGGCCAGGCGTTCACCGCCGACGGCCCGATCAACATCCGCAATGCGCGCTTCGCGGAGGACAAAGAGCCACTCGAGCCCGGCTGCCCTTGCCCGACCTGCACGCACTTCGAGCGCGCCTACGTCCATCACCTCGTTCGCTCGGGCGAGATCCTCGGTGCGATGCTGATGACCGAGCACAACCTCTGGTTTTACCAGCGGCTCATGCAGGGGATGCGAGACGCGATCGCCGCTGCGCGGCTCGCCGTTTTCGCGGCCGAATTCCTGGGCCGCTATCACCGGCAGGCCTAGATCGCGTCGTCCTTCACGGCTTCGGCGCTGAATTCGTTCGCCTGCACCTTGTCCTGCGTCCGAAGTACGAAATCGCTGGCGTCGTGCCGCTCGTGCAATTGCTCTGACGGATCGCCGCTCATCCTGTTGACGATTCGGCCGCGCTTCACCGCGGGGCGGGCATCGATCTGCTTCGCCCAGCGCATGACATGCTCATATTCGTGCGTCGCCAGGAACTTGTCCGCGCCTTCGTAGCTTCGACCAAGCGCGAATCCGCCGTACCAGGGCCAGATGGCGATATCGGCGATGCTGTACTCGGCGCCTGCGACATATTCGTTGTCCGCGAGCTGGCGATTGAGGACGTCGAACTGCCTTTTGGCCTCCATCGAATAGCGGTTGATCGGATATTCGAACTTCTCCGGCGCATAAGCGAAGAAATGGCCGAAGCCGCCGGCGAGGAAGGGCGCCGCGCCCACCTGCCAAAAGAGCCATGACAGAGTCTCGGCGCGCTCCGGGCCAGACGCTGGGAGGAACTCGCCGAATTTCTCAGCCAGGTAGATGAGGATGGCGCCGGATTCGAAGACGCGCACAGGTTCGGGCCCGCTGCGGTCGACCAGCGCCGGGATCTTGGAGTTGGGGTTGATTGCGACGAAGCCGGTCGAAAACTGGTCGCCCTCGCCGATCCGGATCGGCCAGGCGTCATATTCCGCTTGCGCGTGCCCTTTCTCGAGCAGCTCCTCGAACAGGATCGAGACCTTCTGCCCGTTGGGGGTCGCGAGCGAATAGAGTTGGAACGGATGCTTGCCGACCGGAAGCTCTTTCTCGTGGGTCGGCCCGGCAATCGGTCGATTGATATTCGCGAACTGGCCGCCGCTCGGCTGTTCCCAGGTCCACACTTTCGGAAGCACGTAATCGTTCATTCTGGAATCCCTTTTCTGGCATTCCAGCTAGGGTGCGGCCGCGCCGCTTTCCAGTGTCAGGCCTGTGCCCTGGTTATGACGCGCTGACCGACAGGAACGACGGCAGCGGGCCGTTCCAGCGGGAATCGGCATCCGCCAACACCTTCGGCGTCTCGGAGGGAGCGGCCTGTTCAGCCTTGGGCTTCGGCTGCTTCGCCTGCGCCTTCGTCGGCTCTTCCTTGCGTTCGGACTTCCGCTCCGGCCCGGCCGCGGGCATTCCAAGCTTGGGGACCTTGTGTCCGAGCAATTTCTCGATCGCGGCGAGCTGCTCGGCATCCTCGCGCGTCGCCAGCGTGATCGCCACGCCCTTGGCTCCGGCGCGGCCGGTACGGCCGATGCGGTGGATGTAATCGTCCGGCTGCCAGGGAACGTCGAAGTTGAAGACGTGGCTGACACCCTTCACATCGAGGCCGCGGGCGGCGACGTCGGAGGCAACGAGGATGTTGATCTCGTCCGTCTTGAACCGGTCGAGCTCCGCGATGCGGTCCGATTGGTCCATGTCGCCGTGGATTTGCCCGGCTGCGAAATGGGCGCGCCTGAGGCTCGTCGTCAGTTCCCGAACGGTCGTCTTGCGGTTGCAGAAGACTATGGCGTTCTTGACGCCTTCGTCGCGGAGCAGCTTGCGCAGCGTCTCGCGCTTGTCGGCGGGTTTCACCTCCACCAGCAGCTGCTCGATGTTGACGTTGGCGGTAGCCGGCCGTGCCACTTCGATCCGCTTGGGCTCGTTGAGGAATTTGGAGGCGAGCTTCTGGATCGGCGGTGGCATGGTCGCGGAGAAAAGCAACGTCTGCCTCGACGCAGGAAGCTTGGTGCAAATTTCCTCGATGTCCGGGATGAAGCCCATGTCGAGCATCCGGTCGGCTTCGTCGATGACCAGCAGGTTGCAGTCATTGAGCATGATCTTGCCGCGCTTGAACAGGTCCATCAGCCGGCCGGGCGTGGCGATCAGCACGTCGACGCCCTTTTCCAGCGCCTTGATCTGATCGCCCATCTGAACGCCGCCGATCAGCAAGGCCATCGAGAGCGGGTGGTTCTTGCCGTATTTCTCGAAATTCTCGGCGACCTGCGCAGCAAGCTCGCGCGTCGGCTCCAGGATCAGAGAACGCGGCATCCGCGCCCGGCTCCGGCCCTGGTGGAGAATGTCGAGCATCGGGAGGACGAAACCGGCGGTCTTGCCGGTTCCGGTCTGCGCGATCCCGATCAGGTCCTTGCCCATGAGCACGGCCGGAATCGCGCCCCGCTGGATGGGCGTAGGTTCGGTATAGCCGCTGTCTTCAACGGCGCGCAGCAATTGGTCGGATAGGCCGAGATCGGCAAAAGTCATTCAAAAGTCCGGAAAATGTCGGCGCCGCCGAGACAGCGGCCGCTGTCATTCCGCTATGGTGCGTTCCTTGGAGAAATTCAAGGAATCAACGCCGTTTCGGCACCAGCCGCCTGAACTTCTCGATCCCGCACGTCCCGCCCATCCGCGAGCGGATGGAATCACGGCGAACGCAAATCTTCCCGTCGTCGGAGGTCAGGTAGAAGCCGTTGTAGAAGTCGAGTGCTGGGCAGCTCTCGTCGAGCTCGGCGCGAAGCAGGCGCCGGCCCGCCATGACGAAATCGACATGGTCGCTTCCCGACAGGAATGCACCGCGAATCTCGCTCGAGTGGATGCACTTGGGACCCTTATGCTCGACCCATTCTATCGAGGGTGGAGGCTCCGGCCGCACCGGCACCCGGATGATGAGCTGGTCCTCGATGACGATGCTCCGCACCTGGGGCAGGTCGCTGGCCACGCCGAAGCTCATGCCGAAAATGAACGGCAACAGCGTCAAAACCGCGGTGATTGTCACTGGACAGGCCCCATGCAGACACCCGATTTGCAGGGAGGCGTTGAACAATCAATGAACCTTTAGCTGCGGGGCGTCCCGCGCGATCCACTAGCAACCGTCTTGCGAAAGGACTGGCGGTTGCATAAGGCGACGGCGACTTCCGGCCGGCGCTAACTGACGCAAGCCTCAAGACTTTCACGGAGAGACGAAATGGCGACCGAAGCGCCGACCCAACAGCAGTTGCCGCTCCTTTACTCGGCGCTCGAGCCGCTGAGCTCCAATGTCCACGGCAAGATGAAGATCCGGCCGGTCCCGAAGCTGCCGATGATCGCAGCGACGCATGCGATCCCGGCAACTGTCGACGAATTCTCGCTCCTGTCCCGTCATTACCCGATCATCTTCGCAATCGGCGACACGCCCGTTCCGCTTGCGCTAATGGGTCTCAGCGAGGGCGTGAACGCCTTCGTCGACGAGAACGGCAAGGTGCTCGACCCCGACATCTACATTCCAGCCTACATCCGCCGCTATCCGTTCCTTCTCGCGCGGCTAAGGGAAGGTAGCGACGAGCTGTCGCTCTGCTTCGACCCGACCGCCGGCTCGATCGGCGATTTCGAGGACGGCCAGCCGCTGTTCGAGGAAAATGGCGAGCCGAGCGGCGCCACCAAGGCGATCCTCGAATTCTGCGAGCAGTTCGAGACTGCGGGCCAGCGCACTGCGGCCTTCGTCGAGGACCTGCAGAAGAGCGGGCTCCTGATGGACGGCGAAGTTTCCATCCAGCCGGAAGGCGCGACGCAGCCGTTCGTTTACCGCGGCTTCCGCATGGTGGACGAAGAAAAGCTCCGGGAACTGCGCGGCGACGAGCTTCGCAAATACAACCAGGGCGGCCTCCTGCCGCTGGTTTATGCGCACCTCTTCTCGCTATCGCTCGTCCGCGATCTGTTCACCAAGCAGGTCGCGCAGGGCAAGGGGCCGATCAAGGTTCCTCAGCGGGAACCCGCCGAAGCCTAAACGCTGGAGCCGCCCCGTCCGTGACGGACAGGGCGTGGCGATTGCGCGGCGGTCCGAATTGACCGGCTGAGGGCGCGCACCATCTCAGCATTGCCAGACGGTCCCGGCCCATCCCCTTCGAGACCGTAAGGCCTGCGTGCCCTCCTTTGGGCGCGCTCCTCCCTGAACTGCGCCGTCCCGGCTTTCCGGGGCGGCGCTTTTATTCGGCGGCCGCTGGAAGGCGCCGCTGCAGCAGCAACTCGCCCAACCTCACGGCAAGGCTTTCCAGAAGCCCCGCCACCTCGTCGAACCGCCGGCCGGGCTCGCCTGCCGCCGTCAAATAGCACCTGCGGTCGACCTCGATCTGGATCGCGTGGACGCCGTTCTGCGGCGATCCGTGCCGGTCGAGCACGTGGCCGCCGGCAAACGGATCATTGGCCGCGGCGCTGAACCCCGCCTCCGTCGCCACCGCCAGCGCTTCAGCCATCAGCCAGGGCGCGGCGCTCCGCCCGAACCGATCCCCGAAGACGATTTGCGCCGCGCCTTTCGACGCCGGCATCGAGTGGCAATCGAGAAGAAGCGCGCAGCCGAAGCGGGCGAGGAGCAGCGACAGCTGATCCTCGATCGCGCGATGATAGGGAAGGTAGGCTTGCTGCAGGCGCTGCTCGAGCTCCTCCGTTCCGATCGGCTGGCGCCACAGATGACCGTGGACCGCCGTCCGTGACGGGACGATGCCGAGACCGCCGCGGGCGCGCGGGCTGGGCCTGGTCCGCCGGTGGCCGTGGATGATCGTCGGGTCAATCTCGTCATCCGCCCGGTTGCAATCGACGGCGGCCCTCGGCGCCTGTGCGATGACGGCGCCGGCGCCTTGGCCCATGGCACGCCAGGCGAGGCGGTCGACCAGCGGATCCTCAAGCGCCTCCAGCGACTTGCGGCCGTGCTTCGCAAGATCGAGCAGCCAGTCGGGATAGTCGCGGCCGGCATGCGGGACCGAGAGCACGACGGGCAAGCCCCCGCGCGGTGGGTGAATGATCGGAGGGGAGAGCACACTCACAGACAACTGTCCCAGATTAGGACCGACACGGAGATGCTGCAACGCATCTGGCGCTCATTCGCTTCTGGCAAATCTCGAATCTTCAGCGCATTATAAGGCCATGCCGCGAATCCTCCTCGCCGAAGACGACACGTCGATGCGCGAATATCTGCAGCGGGCGCTGCAGCGTGTCGGTTACGAGGTCGATTCCGTGGGCTGCGGGACCGAGGCGATCCCGCTTCTCGAAGCCGACCGTTTCGACCTGTTGCTGACCGACATCGTCATGCCGGAAATGGACGGGATCGAGCTCGCCCAGAAGGCATCGGCGATGGACCCGGACATCCGCGTGATGTTCATCACCGGCTTTGCGGCGGTCGCGCTGCAGAGCGGCCGGACGGCGCCGGAAGCGAAAATGCTCTCCAAGCCCTTCCACTTGAAGGACCTCGTCGCCGAGGTGGATCGCATCTTCCAGACCGAGGATCAGCACGGCCGGCTGTAACGGCTTGCCGAGGGCTGGCTTTACCGGGTTGCGCGCTCAGCAACCCGCCCCTAAATGCCACCCCCGAGTGGGCGTGTAGCTCAGTGGTAGAGCACTGTGTTGACATCGCAGGGGTCGCAAGTTCAATCCTTGCCACGCCCACCATTTTTTCTTTCTAATAATCATACACTTAGATCACTGGGTGAATGCTCACGCACAGGGTTCGGCTGGTGCAGTTGCACCAGCGAGTTGCAGCGATAGGTGCTTCGCTGGTCTAGGGGCGCTAGAGTCCGTTATCGACCCTACTTGTGGACACGCCCAGAGGTTAAACCTGGAACTATAGCGGCGCTCTTATCCAACCTTCCCTGAAGGAAATGCCTCCAAGGAATCGCTCTCGATTTTGCATCGGAGCCGGTTTTTCTATGTCAGAACGCATTAATTCTGTAATA